>NC_018010.1:1562500-1925000 GCF_000265405.1 Belliella baltica DSM 15883
AGCATTAGAAATGGCATCGCCAGGTACATTGATCCTATCATCTACGCGCAATCCAGAAAGTGAAATAATCGCAATCTCATCAAGCGTGGCTAAACCCACTGCCTTAATTTCAGCTATCCTATACTGTTGAGGTTTTGAATAATTAAGTTCCAAAATATCCACCGGCTTGGAGGAGGTGTAGCGACTCTGACCCAAACGAATCTGAGCTTGAAGTGAACCTGCCACAAGGAGGAAAGCTAGGATAATAAAATACTTTTTCATCAATAATTATGATTTAATCTGAGTTCCGGTTTTACCAAACCTTCGCTCTCTTTTTTGATAGTCCAGAATAGCAGCCTCTAAATGCTCTTTTCTGAAATCCGGCCACAACACATCTGTAAAATACAGCTCTGTATAGGCCATTTGCCAAAGGAGGAAATTACTGATTCTCAGTTCTCCACTTGTCCTGATCAGCAATTCTGGATCAGGCATATCATTGGTATTCAAATGGGAAGCAATCGCTTCCTGATTGATTTCTTCTACGGTCATCTGACCATCAACTACTTTTTTGGCAATGTTTTTTACCGCTTGCTCAATTTCCCACCTTCCGCTATAGCTCAAGGCTAAATTTACTCGAACACCAGTATTATTTTTGGTGGTTTCTACTGTATTTCTAAGATTTTTTTGCATCCCCTCGGGTAAGCTCTGAATATCTCCAATGGCCGTCAGACGGACATTGTTTTTTACCATCCTAGGAAGTTCACTGATAAAGCTATTGATCATGATTTCCATCAAGGCACTCACTTCATCCGCTGGTCTAGACCAGTTTTCTGTCGAAAAAGCATAGAGTGTCACTATTTTTACACCTAAATCGTCCGCAGCTTCTATGGTGTCTCTCACAGCTGCCAAGGCATGCTTATGACCAAAAACTCTCATAGCACCCTTTTTCTGAGCCCAACGCCCATTGCCGTCCATGATTATCGCGATGTGTTGAGGGATTTTTGTACTGTCTATTGATTCCTTCATTCCGTTCAAAACCGATTTCGGTAGTTTTTTGGAGGTACAAAAATGCTATTTCTTTTCCAATATTCTAACCTAACGGTCAAATAATTAATAAGCGTAGCATTTGACTGAAGTAATCGAATAACTCAAAGTCACGCCTAAAAAATAATACCAGTCTCTATCACTGTAGTTCCCATAATAAAAACCCCCAACTTGACTAGGAGGGTCAACTTGCCCCGTGTCAGGGTTCCTTTGAAATCTAGGTTTGCTGTCCAAGCGATCTACTAAGTCACTAAAGGTGGGCCTAAAGCCCATTTCCGCTCCTAAAATCCAATTATTGGTAAGCTTATATTTCATCCCAATACCAAAAGGAATTATGGGAGTAGAAACTGCATACTTGCCTCTTTCGTCATCTCCATCATAATTGAAAGCACCATTTCCAGAAATAAGCGAATAGCCTATTCCAAAGAAACCATATGGAGAAAATCTGAAGGCCGATTGCGGATGTAGATAATCCAGAAAATGATACTCCATCACGGCAGAGATCTCAAATACATTTGCCTTAAAATAGGCGTTGCGCACTTCCGCAAGTGGATCAATTGGATTGATGCTGTCTGCGGCACTGATTCTTCCATAAGAAAGACCAGCCCTAAGTGACCATACATTGTCAAAATTTCGTCTGCCAAATAACGTTCCTTGAATCCCAACATTTCCTTTGTCCAACCTTCGGACAATATCACCTGTGTAAGTCGCCATTCCTAAGCCCCCTCCAAATTCATATTTTTGAGCTTTTAATTCTGCAAAAGACATTGAGCCATAGAGGCCAAGTGTCATGAATAATACAAGGAGACTAAAGTTGACTTTTTTCAAGACGTTGCAATTTATGAAGTACTAAACGATATTAAAACCTAGTTTAGTCTTTAGCGGGTTAATTTATGTTAAGACATTTTCAATTCAAGCAAATATGGAAATATTACTTCCAATTCACAAGTTTAAAAGCTTGGTTGTCACAAGTGATGACCTGTGATTTTGAAATTCCTGCTTCTTAAAAATAACCACTTAAAAGAAAGTATCTATCTTTTTTACATCAGCAATTGACCACCGTCCGTCGACCGTCGACTTTTCAATTCCTCATATCAAAGCCCCAATTCAGCTTTTGCCTTAGTGTGTCGAAAAAGGAATAACTAGAAAACTTCACAAGCTTGGCTGAGAAATCCGCTTTTTTTAATCGCAATTCATCAGATGCATCAATCGTAGTCGATCTGGAATCCAAAGAAACAAGAAATTTCTCTCCTCTACCTTCTATTCTAAAACTCATTTCGGATTCGTCTGAAATGATGATGGGCCTCACATTTAAATTATGTGGACTCACCGGTGTGATTACAAAATTGCGAGCTCCGGGAGTGATCAATGGCCCACCACAACTCAAAGAGTATCCTGTAGACCCGGTAGGTGTGGCTATAATCAATCCATCAGCCCAATAACTGTTGAGATACTGTCCGTCGATATACGTATGAATGGTTATCATGGAAGATGTATCCCTTTTATGAATCGTGAATTCATTCAATCCAAAATTCACACCATTGAAAATCTGTTTTTCTGTATGCACGCTCACCAATGCTCGGTTTTCTATGGTGAAATCACCAGCTATCAATGCCTCAATGGCCAAATCAATGTTTTCTTTTGCCACTGTGGCTAAAAACCCCAGCCTTCCGGAGTTGATTCCCACGATGGGGATTTCATATTCACCCACCAAACAGACTGTATCCAAGAGGGTTCCATCGCCTCCTACAGAAAGCACAAAATCCATTTCTTGGATAAGGCTCTTTGGTAAAAGAGGTTCGTAACCCTCTATTTTCAAATGATTTTTTTTGAGTGACTTTGAAAAAGATTCTGTAAAAAAGATGCGAATATTATGTGATTTCAAACTAGCAATCAACAACTCAATATGGGGCACAAATTCTTTGGGAAATCCTATTCCATGAATTGCAATGTTCATTGATGGGTCATTTAGATGTCCAAAAATCTTAAAAGATTTCCTATGCGGTCCTGTTCTTTGTCAGGTTCGTTTTCTTCTTGGTAATGGTCAATAATTCTATATCCAAAGCGCTCTAAGGTAGCTTTGATATGTCTCAACTCAGTTTTGTCTAATTTCAATGTTACTTTGATTTTACTGTCATCAAGCGGATCTACTGAGATAAAGCTGGACAGGATTTTCGCATTTTCAGATTCTATCACTCTGGCGATTTCATACATGCTGTAGTCTGTCATAAACATGGACAAAACCACCACAGCGCCTTGTGATTGAATTGAAAAACTGTCAGCAAAGGCTGAAATAGCATCTTCCATCGTGATTACTCCTTGGTACTTGAGGTCTCGATCCAAAACTGCCACCATATTAGAATGATGCTCAGAGGCTACTCGAAGGACATCATAAATGTGCTTGTCTTGGTACACAAAACAAGCGATTCCTTCCGTTTCAATGTCCCCAACTTTAAGTGTGGGGTCATTAAGCGTGTAAATCAAGTCGTCTGTGATCAACCCCTTGAATTGAGTGTCATCTACAACAGGCAAAACATTGATACGGATCTCCTCCATCCAAGCCAAAGCCTTTTTGGTATTGTCAGTCACTTTCAATGGGGGAATAAGATTGTTGATAAATTCGTATGCCTGCATAAGCTAAATATATTAATTCAATTCGGATAATAAAACTAAAAAGCGAATGAAGAGGTTCGGAAATTAACAAATTAAGAATAATGAAGTTTTCCACCACAGTTTTTATTAACCACTGAGGGCACAGAGTGACGCTGAGGAAAAAAACATTGTGCTCTTTGTGCAACTTTCGTGCTCTTGGTGGTAAAAAATTTAAAGTGAAAAAGAATGATGAATTATGAATCATGAATTAACATTCACTCTCAATGCTGCATTTCTTGGTACTTAGTACTTTGTACAAAAAAAATCATCCTTCATCCTTTAACCTTTCATTCCTGCCCAATTCCTAATCACCTCTAAACCAAACTCCGTCAAATGCGCCTCAGGATGATACTGAATTCCTACGATGGGAAGGTGCCGATGAGCGATGGCCATGATTTCTCCTTGAGACGTCTCCAAGATTTTTTCTAAACAGTCTGGAAGTTCTTCCAAGATCAACGAGTGATATCTAGTCACCTCAAATTCTGCCGGGAGCGAATCAAAAATCGGATGGGATGCACATTTTCTCACTCGGTGAACCTTACCGTGTACCGGAACTTTGCCTTTCACTAATGCAGCTCCAAAAAACTCTCCAATAGCCTGATGACCTAAGCACACACCCAAAATAGGGAGTTTGTCATGATAGTAGCGTAAGATTTCCATCAAATTCCCCGCCTTGTCAGGAGATTCGGGTCCTGGAGATAAAATGACTCCCTCAAATTCTTCATCCTTGATAGAATTGAGATCAACATCATTTCTGACAATCTTCAATTCTTTACCCGACTGCCGAAAGTAATCTGCCAAAATATGAGAAAACGAATCAAAATTGTCAATTAAGAGGAGCATTCTTGGCAGTATTTACAAGCTCTTGGATGGTGGAAACCGCTTGGTTGATGATAGGAGTGTAAGCATCCACGAGGGTGATGACAAATGGAGCAATGGGTTGAATGATCGGATAAACTTTCGACTCCGCAATCCATTCTTCTGAAACCTTAAATTCAAATGAATTGGCTACCCAAAGCAAAAGACTTAATATAAACCCGGTCTTCAAAATCCCCAAAACAGACCCTGCGACATTGTCTAAAGAACCTAAAATGGTTAAATCCATCGTTTTCTTCACCAAAAAAGCCAAACCACGAATGCTGATGATGACAATCAAAAATATGATCAGAAATGCTACAAAAGGCAACATAAAAGTGAGGTTTTCGATTTTCGCAGCCAATACCTCTGCTCCCCAATCCATCAGATGAAAGGCCAATACGATGGCAACAAAAAAAGCCACTATAGATATGATTCCAATAAATAATCCTTGTCGATAGCCGCTGTAAGCTCCGATGGCTAAAATTATGAAAATGATGATATCTAAAGTGGCCAAATGATTTTATGCTAACAATGATTTTACCTTCATGGAGATGGCTTTCCCATCAGCTTTTCCTGCCAATGCTTTGGTAGCGAGTCCCATCACTTTACCCATATCTTTGAGACCTTCTGCACCGGATTCGGCGATGATTTTCTTCAACTCAGCTTCCAATTCCTCTTCAGATAATTGCTTTGGCAAAAACTCAGAAATAATTTCTAATTCTGCCAATTCCACTGCCAAAAGATCTTCTCTATTTTGTTGTTGATAAATATCAGCTGAATCTCTTCGCTGTTTCGCAGCCTTGGTAAGCAGCTTCAATTCATCCTCTTCAGATAAACTCTCAGAAGCTCCTCCTTTGGTTTCTTCCAACATGATCAATGATTTGATCGCTCTCAAAGCACGTAACCTGTCTTTGTCTTTAGCCAACATGGCTTTTTTAATTTCACTTTCTACACTTTGCTTTAAACTCATTCCCTTGTTGTTTGTGTTATAGGTGTAAATTTGTCACAAAATTATCTTTTAATTTAGGAAAATGACCAAGTTAAGTGTAAATATTAACAAAATCGCCACCTTAAGAAACGCTCGTGGAGCAAATAACCCAAATGTTGTCCAAGTAGCTTTGGATGCAGAGCGATTTGGTGCTCAGGGGATTACTGTTCATCCAAGACCTGACGAAAGACATATTCGTTACCAAGATGTCCTTGACTTGAGCAAAGTGGTGACTACAGAATTCAACATAGAAGGTTACCCAGACAGAAGATTTATGGATTTGATCAAACTGGTCAAGCCTGCACAAGCTACCTTGGTTCCTGATCCACCAGAGGCGATCACCTCCAATTCAGGTTGGGATACCATCAAGCATTTGGATTATTTGAAAGATATTGTTGCAGAATTGCATTCCTACGGAACGAGAGTATCCATTTTCATCAATCCGGAAACCAAATATTTTGAACCTGCCAAAGAGACGGGGACAGATAGAGTGGAGCTTTACACTGAGCCATATGCCGTGAATTTCCCGAAGGACAAACAAGCTGCCATCAAACCTTATGTGGAGGTGTCCGAGCTTGCGAGACAACTCGGACTGGGTCTCAATGCAGGTCATGATTTAGATTTGCACAATCTCAAATTCCTCAAAGAACAGATTCCTTATCTTGATGAAGTTTCCATTGGTCATGCTTTGGTTTGCGATGCTTTGTACTATGGTTTGGAAAATACTATTCAGATGTACAGGAGGCAGTTGGAGGTTTAAATTCTAATTCACTAGACTAGAAAAGATATTTCAAAAAGATCGAACTGATGAAGTTTAGAGATTGAAATAAGATAGAAATACGCCTCTGACTAACAGCAGACAGGGTTGTCGAAATATTTAAAAAGTGGCGCCTTGGTTGTGAAGTAAACCGATTTAGAAGAAGGTATTTTATTGAAACTTATAGGATAAGCAAATGAAACTTAATTTTAGAAAAACAGGCTCAGGAGAGCCAATGATAATATTGCACGGACTTTTTGGATCTGCGGATAACTGGTTTTCAATAGCCAAAGAACTTGAGAAAGATTTCACCTTATATCTCGTCGATCAGAGAAATCATGGAGATTCTCCACACAGTGACGAGTGGAATTATAAGGTCATGGCAGAAGACATCAATGAATTGATGGAAGAAGAGGGGATAGAAAAAGCCTTTTTTATGGGGCACTCCATGGGAGGGAAAACAGTAATGAATTTTGCTTTAAGATATCCAGAAAAAGTAATGAAGTTGATTGTGGCTGATATTGCACCAAGGCATTATCCTGTGCATCATCAAACAATTTTAGAAGGCTTATCTTCTGTCAATTTATCAGAAATCAGATCTAGAAAAGAAGCAGACGAGCAATTGGCAAAGTTTGTTCCCGAACCAGGAATCCGACAGTTTTTGCTCAAAAGTTTGGGGAGAAATGGCGAAGGAGACTTTATTTGGAAGATCAATTTGTCTGTCATCATCGACAAGATAGAAAATGTTGGAGAAGCTTTAGATTACAAGAACAGCTTCGATAAACCAACATTGTTCATGGGTGGGGAAAATTCCAACTATATCCAAGACAAAGACAAGGCTGATATTGACCGATACTTCCCAAACAGTCATCTGATTTATATCAAAAATGCTGGACATTGGCTTCATGCCGAGCAGCCTCAAGCCGTGATTGACACGGTAAAGGCTTTTCTCAAGTGAAAAAGGTACAAAGTACCAAGTACAACGTACAAAGAAGTTGAATATGTAGCTTGGCCTGAGGATAAAAGAGATTAGATTTTATTTCTATCCGATTTCACAGCAGTAGCCATTCAAAATGATTGGATCATTATATTTCGATCATCAGTTGACTGTTAGCTGTTGACGAGTATTCGCGCACAAAAGATCTCTAATAATCGCACTTAAAGTATTGCAGATAATCATATAATCCATTTATTTCGCATAACAAACGGGGTGTAGCGCAGCCTGGTAGCGTACTTGCATGGGGTGCAAGGGGTCGCTGGTTCGAATCCAGTCACCCCGACGAAATGTAAAGCCTGTCTCAAAATCTCCTTTTAAGACAGGCTTTTTTTGTCTTATGTATTTAGGGTGAATAAAGATTTCATATTTAAGCTTCTTGTTCGATTTTATTACGGAAAAATCATTAAACTAAAGAGTTTTTAATTTTACAAAAAAAAATCTAGGAAACAAATTATTTAAAAAATTTCTATAAATATTTATACACTTTTCAAGCACCGGGTTGGTCAAGGGAATTTTCAATCCAAACTCGGCAAACTCAATTTGTACTTCACGGCGATCATTCGAATGGATATCACCACAGACATAGAGATAAGCAGATTATAATCGCGCTCTAGCCCAAAATAATTCAACACCAGATACAAAATTGCACCTGCCAAACAAGCGGATGCGTAAATTTCTTTTCTGAATAAGATCGGGATTTCATTGGTCAAGGTATCCCGCAGTACACCGCCCATGACAGCCGAAAACATGCCCATGATGGCAGCAATTTCTACACTTACTCCTAGACTCAATGCTTTTTCTACACCTAAAACCGTAAAAAAACCGATTCCCAGGGTATCAAATAGAAACATGGTTTTGCGAAGCTTCAACAAGAACTTCTGAAATAAAAAGGCACAAATAATTCCTGCAAAAATCGCATAAACAAACTGAACATCCCCAATCCAAACCAATGGATTGCTATCTAACAAAAGGTCACGAAGCGTACCTCCACCAATGGCCGTTACAAAACCTGTAAATCCTGCCCCAAAAAGATCATGCTCCCGGTCTTTGACTGCTAAAGCTCCTGAGATCGCAAAAACAAATGTACCAGCTAATTCTAAAGGGTATTGTAAATCCATTAACGAGACAAAATAAGATTCAAAATTGAACTAAGGTAAGCAAAAACAAATAGTAAATTAAAAAAAATCATTTTCCGTGTCGCACTTTCGGATTGAGTTTCGTCTAGAGATTTGTAAACTTGGAAAACTATGAAAAATTGGATCGCAGTTTTTTTATTAAGTGGCTCAGCTCTTTTGTTAGCATTTCAATGTGAGGAAATAAATCCAAATGAAGTTGTGAACTGCATTGATGAGTCAAAAATCCGTACAGATGCAGCTTGTTATATGATTTATGACCCAGTATGTGGTTGTGATAATAAGACTTATGGGAATGATTGCATCGCAATCAATGCTGGCGTCACCTCTTACACCAAAGGTGCTTGTGAATAAATTTTTTGCAATTTTAATTTCCCCTATCCTCATACCATTTTTCTTCAAAGGTAGAATTCACCTCAATATCTGCATTCAGTACTTTATAAACCATCCAAATGATGAAAAGAGGTGAAAGTGAGAAAACAAGTAAGATCAAAGCCAAATTGATATTAGCAAAAATGGCAGTGATATAAATGATCAATATGGATGTGACCCAATACACAGGAGAAAGGTGATTTTTCATAATTTTTTTCCTTATTCTTTGAATATGATAAACTAGCGAGCACCTATTCTTGTTATGTGCCTGTTATGAAAGGATTCAGATTTACAAAATATATACCCCCACAAGATCCAGAAAAAAACAATTTTGAAAATTTGCTCAATATTTTTCTGCAATTGGTGACGATGACAGGCGGTGATGCAGCAGAAGCCTTGAGTTGGTTGACCAATTTGGATAAGCAATACAACCTCACTACGCCACAATATGGTATTGGAGATTTTATTGAAGACCTGAAGTCTAAGGGCTATTTGACAGAAGAAAATCAAAAAGGTGAATTTAAAATCACTGGCAAAGCTGAGCAATCAATCAGAAAATCAGCTTTGGAGGAAATTTTCGGCAAATTGAAAAAGTCGAAAGGTGGACAGCATAAAACTACCCACTCCGGAACAGGAGATGAAAAAGGAACTGACAGAAGACCTTATACTTTCGGAGATAATTTAAATCAGATAGCTTTGACGGATTCTTTGAGAAATGCCCAAGTGAATCATGGTTTTTCTGGAGATTACTTGTTGACTGAGGATGATTTGGAAGTAGTGGAAAATGAAGTCAGAACGCAGACTTCCACTGTTTTGATGATCGACATTTCCCATTCCATGATTCTCTATGGTGAAGACAGAATCACGCCTGCGAAAAAAGTGGCTATGGCCCTTGCCGAACTAATCAAAACCCGCTATCCAAAAGACACGCTCGATATCATTGTGTTTGGGAATGATGCTTGGCAAATAGAAATCAAGGATTTACCTTATTTGCAAGTTGGCCCGTATCACACCAATACCGTCGCTGGATTAGAACTTGCCATGGATTTGCTTCGAAGAAGAAAGAATCCAAATAAGCAAATATTCATGATCACAGATGGTAAACCCACCTGTCTAAAAGTCGGCATCAAATATTATAAAAATAGCTTTGGAATCGACAGCAAGATATTGAGTGAAACGCTCAAGTTAGCTGCGCAATGCCGAAAGCTAAAAATCCCCGTGACAACATTTATGATTGCTTCAGATCCTTATCTGAAGGAGTTTGTCAAAGAATTTACCAAAGTCAACAATGGAAATGCCTATTACAGTAGCTTGAAAGGGCTCGGAGATTTGATTTTTGAAGATTATAAGCGTAACAGAACTAAAAGATTTTAAAAAATGGAGTACAATAAATTGACTGCTAAAGAATTACTGAAAATAAAAACCTTGGGAGAACTGAAAGCCGCCGGCTACGAACCCAAGTCTATCAAAGAAGAACTCAGACAGAACTTGATCTCAAAAATCCAAAAGGGCGAAAATGTCTTTGAGGGAATTTGGGGCTACGAGGATACGGTTATTCCAGATATTGAAAGAGCCATTCTCTCTAGACACAATATCAATTTGCTTGGCTTGAGAGGTCAGGCAAAAACTAGAATCGCTCGAATGATGACTTTTTTATTGGACGAATTTGTGCCCGTGATAGAAGGATCCGAATTGAATGACGATCCACTTGCGCCTCTTTCAGCTTCTTCGTTAGCATTGATAGAAGCGAAAGGGGATGATCATACGCCAATCGGGTGGTGGCATCGAGCAGATCGCTATACTGAAAAATTGGCCACGCCAGATGTTTCTGTTGCCGATTTGATTGGAGATGTAGATCCGATCAAAGCTGCCACGATGAAGCTTTCATACAATGACGAACGGGTAATTCATTATGGATTGGTACCACGATCGCACAGATCCATTTTCGTGATCAACGAACTTCCTGATTTACAAGCGAGGATTCAAGTTGCGCTCTTTAATATTTTGCAAGAAGGAGATATTCAGATCAGAGGATTTAAGTTGAGGCTGCCTTTGGATATTCAGTTTGTCTTCACTGCCAATCCGGAAGATTATACCAATAGGGGATCGATCGTGACACCATTGAAGGATAGGATCGAAAGTCAGATTATCACCCATTATCCCAAAACTATTGAAATCGGGAAACAAATCACTGCACAGGAAGTCAAATTGGATGGAAAGCCTTTGGACAAAATTCATGTGCCTGAGTTGATGAAGGATTTGATTGAGCAGATTGCGATAGTAGCGAGACACAGTGAGTATGTGGATGAGAAAAGTGGCGTATCAGCAAGATTGACCATCTCGGCTTACGAAAACTTGATTTCAGCTGCTGAAAGAAGACTTTATAAAAATAAGGAAGAAAATACAGTTGTTCGGATTTCAGATTTGATTGGGATCATTCCAGCAATAACCGGGAAAGTAGAATTGGTCTATGAAGGAGAGCAGGAAGGCGCAGGCTTGGTTGCTTACAACTTGATAGGAAAAGCAATCAGAACATTGTTTGTGGATTATTTCCCTTCACCCGAACAAAAGAAAAAAGACAAAGAGGGCAATCCTTATGTGTTGCCATTATCCTGGTTTGGTGAAGGAAATTCCTTGGATGTCTTGGCATCACAATCAGACAAGGAATATAAATCTGAATTGCACAAAGTGCCAGGCTTAGAAGATATCATCACGGCAACCATCAAAGGACTTCCTGAAAAAGAGAAAGAATTTTTTATGGAATTTGCACTTCATGGATTGGCAGAATACAGTCAGTTGAGCAAGAAGCTTCTGGATACAGGCATGCAGTTCAAAGACCTTTTCAGCTCCATGTTTGACATGGGCGCCCCCGATGAAGATGACTTTGATGAGGATGATAATTGAATTTATTTGAATCTTGTTTTATATTTATAGGAGTGAACTTTGAGAAAAACATAAGAAGATGAACACAAAAGAAAAGTTTCATTTATTGATTGAAGGTATTGAGAATGAAAGGGAGCTGAATTCTTATTATCACCTAATTCAACGATTAAGTTTAAATACACAAGGAGAGCTTCTATCAGGTTTGTCTGCTCAAGAAAAAAATGAAATAGAGATAAGTTACCAAGAAAGTGAAGATCCAAATCAACTTATTCCTCAGTCTGATGTCGAAAAACAATTTAGTAAGTGGTTAAAAGGGTTGTGAATAAAAAGGGGCGTTAGCCCTGCAATCTTCGTAGAAAATAAGGTCTAATAATTAATATAAGGGGCGTAGCCCTGACATCTCTTAGTCTCCATAATAAATGTTCAAAAAATAAAATTCCTAAATAAAAAAAGCCCATCTCTTTCACAAGGACATGGGCTTTTCTGTTTTTTTATCTTTATGAATTAAAGCACTCTCTCCGCCTGATTAAAGAAGAAGTTTCCTTCGATCGCTGCGTTTTCGTCAGAGTCAGAACCGTGAACCGCATTTGCTTCGATAGATTTAGCGAAGATTTTTCTGATCGTTCCTTCAGCTGCATCAGCAGGATTGGTCGCTCCGATCAATTTTCGGAACTCTTCTACTGCATTGTCTTTTTCCAAAATCGCAGCGAAAATAGGTCCAGAAGACATGTATGCACAAAGGTCAGCATAGAAAGGTCTAGCTTGGTGTACTTCATAAAATTTGCCTGCCAATTCGGGAGTCAATTTTGTAGCTTTCATTGCTACTACCTTGAAACCTGCTTCTTCGATCATTTTTAAAATTGCACCTGAATTACCCGCGCCAAAAGCATCAGGCTTGATCATTGTGAAAGTTCTGTTAGTTGCCATATTGATAGATTTATATCGTTTTTAGAATTAAGGTGCAAAAATACGGGAAATAAATGAAGTTCCGAATGTTGCATGTGAAATCTCTGTTATCTCTTTTGTTTTGAGGAGCTTAAGGATATTGGGATTTTCGGAAAATTATCCTGACCTTTGCAGACTGTGTTCTAAAAAGAGCAGTTACAAAAGCTTTAAAATGCAAGCATTCGAGTTATTTAAAAATAAAATCGCCTCCCCAGCCAAAATTGTAATTACCACCCACCACAAGCCTGATGCAGATGCATTGGGGTCTTCTTTGGGATTGGCCAATTACTTAATCAAAAAAGGCCACGAGGTAACCGTGATTACCCCTTCTGATTACCCTTCCTTCCTGCATTGGATGAAAGGAAATGAAGATGTGATCAATTTTGAAGATAAGAGCGTTCAAGAAAAAGCGATCAAAAAAATTCAGGAAGCTGAAATTATTTTTTGTCTTGATTTTTCTTGTTTGAGTAGGCTTCAGTCTATGCAAGATTATGTCAAAGAATCCAAAGCCTACAAAGTAAATATTGACCATCATCAAGATCCAAAAGATTTCTGTGCTTTTCGGTATTGGAGCACAGAGGCTGCTGCTACTTGTGAATTGATCTATGAATTGATTGAAAAAGTAGGGGACAAAGGTTTGTTGGATTCAGATATTGCAGATTGTCTTTATGCTGGAATCATGACAGATACAGGAGGCTTTAGACATCCAAATACTACCAAAAATGTCCATTTGATTACCGCCGAACTCATTGAGCTAGGTGCTGATAATTCTAAAATCTCCAAATTGATCTATGATACAAACAGTGTCAATAGATTGAAATTTATAGGTTTTGCGATATCGAGAAGATTGGTGATCAATGAAGAACTCAAAATCGCATATTTTTCCATCAGCAAAAAGGATTTACGTAAGTATTCTTCACAAACAGGGGACACTGAAGGTCTCGTCAATTATGCACTTTCTATAGGAGGAATTAAGATTGCAGCACTTTTCACAGAAAGAGAAGATGGGATTAAGATCTCTTTTCGATCAACAGAAGAGGTGGCTGTCAATAAATTTGCACAAGAGCATTTCAATGGTGGAGGTCATAAAAATGCCTCCGGTGGAAAATCGGACTTGACTTTGAGCGAAACAACAGAGAAATTTGAAAAATTAATTAAAGAAAATTATAACACCTTATTCAAACAACTTGAACTTATCCATGAAAAAAATTAAAAATCTTCTAATATCAACCGTCGTTTTTGCATTGGCAATCGGAATGGTTTCTTGTACTAAAACGAAAAAAACGACTAGTGATGGGATTGAATATACCTATATCAAAGAAGGTAAAGAAAGTCCAAAAAATGGGGAATATGTGTTATATAATTTGATCGTACAAACTGAAAGTGATTCTACTTTCATCTCTACTTATGATCAAATGGCTCCGGCATATATGATGTACAATGATTCTGCCCAAGCTACAAATGGAATGGATGAAATATTCCTTGGGTTAAGAAAAGGTGATAGCATTGCTTTCGAAGCCAATGCAACAAAAGTTTTTGGAGAATTTAATACACCTCCATTTATTAAAGAAGGTGGAAATGTAAAGATTCAAATCGGTGTAGTTGACGTCTTGGATGAGCAAGGGGTACAGGCATACTTTACTTCTTTGCAAGAAGCACAAATGAAGAAGCAAGCTGAATTGTCTGTAAAGCAACTTGAAGAAGATGTGAAAATCATTGAAGAGTATGTTGCTGCAAATAATTTGAATGCAAGCAGGACAGAGTCGGGTCTTTTCTACGTCATAGAAGAAGAAGGCACAGGAGATCAAATTGCAACTGGTCAGACTGCAATGGTTGATTATGCTGGATACCTTTTGGATGGAACTGTATTCGATACCAGTAATAAAGAAAAAGCTGAAGCAGCAGGAGTATTTAGTGAGCAAAGAGATCAGATGGGCGGTTATGCGCCATTTGAAGTTCAAGTAGGCATGGGAAGAGTAATACCAGGATGGGATGAAGGTCTGGGAATGTTGAAAAAGGGTTCTAAAGCTAAATTCTTGATACCTTCTACATTGGCTTACGGTGAAAGAGGTTCTGGAGCGATCATCAAACCAAACTCAGTCTTGGTCTTCGACGTAGAAGTGACAGATGTTAAATAAATAAAGTATATGAAAAGATTAAGCGTAGGTATTTTATCATTTTTCTTTTTAATGACTGGTTGTATTTCAGATCAAGAAAATACGGAAGTTGTATTAGAAAAGGATAAGCAAGCCATTGAGAAATATATCGCCGACAACAATGTCACAGGTGTCAAAGAATTCAGAGATGAAACCTTAGGCTTTGTCTTTATTTGGCAGGAAGTTTCTGGAAGTGGTCTATTGCCTACGTCTGGTGATACGATTTTAGTAAATTACACTGGAAAGTTTCTAAACGATTTAGTCTTTGATACTTCTTTGGAAGATGTAGCAAGGGAGAATAATATTTATAATCAAAATAGAGCTTACGAGCCTTTATTATATAGATTTGATAGAGGTACTGTTATCCCTGGATTCGACTTTGCTATTTCCAAAATGGAAGAAGGTGATAAAATGATTGCGTTCATTCCTTCACTTTATGCATATGGTCCAGCAGGAAGTCCTCCAAGGATACCAGGAAATACCCCACTTATCTTTGAATTAGAATTCCTTCCTGCACAAGCAGAAAGTGAAGATGACGAATAATCCATGAAAAGAGTTAGTTTAATAGTTTTTGCCATTTTGATTGCTCTTTCATCTTGTGAACAGCAAAATCCCTTTGGAGGCCCTGTTTATGATTTTGAAGGGAATCTGGCTAAAGATAGTTTGATAATCGAAGATTACCTGAGAAATAATCCAATTGCAGGCGATATAATCAGGGACCCATCAGGTGTTGTGATCATTGTGCAAGAAGAGGGTGAAGGTTCAAGACCTGTCTCAAATACAGTTGTTTACACTGATTATACTGGAAGCTTGCTTGATGGGTCTGTATTTGATACGAGTTATGAAGCAGTTGCCATAGAAAATGACATCTTTCAAGAATCAAGAACATACAGCCCTTTGGTATTTACAATCCCGCCTCCAGGCGTGTCAGGAGGTAATATTCAAGGTTTTAATTTCGGCTTTAGAAGACTGAGACCAAAATCCAAAGCAGTGCTGTTGATTCCTTCGCCTTTGGGATATAGAGATGATGATGATAGAGAAAATATTCCGCCAAACTCTGTTCTCAGGTTTGATGTAGATTTCCGAGGAATAGATTAAGGAAATCAGTAATATAATGAACAAAGGCAGCTTATTTAGCTGCCTTTGTTGTTTTCGGGAATAGCGCAGGAACGTATTTTTTGTAATCAAGGTATTCCTGACCATATAGCTCAATTAACTTTTTCTCTTCATAAAATATCCCAAAAGGAAGATATACTAACAATGCGATCAAATGGATCATCGCTGCAGCATTGGGGTTGAATAGAAAATATCCGATAAAAATCCCTATCAGGCCAGTATAGATGGGATGTCTAATGTATTTGTAAATCCCTGAAGTAACCAAATCCTCTTTTTCCCTTTCCAAATCATTATGGGGAATCAATCCGATGAATTTAGCCCCGCTGAAATACTTCAAAGACCTGACAATTATAATAGTTCCTAAACCCGCAGTCAAATATCCTAGGTACAACAGACTTGGGGATTGCTGGAAAATCATAAGCTTTTGGATGCTTCCTGCATAGAGTAAAATAAAGAAAATAAAGCTTATTGAAATCAAACTGTAGATCAAGCGATACCATTTATAGGCCTTACCTATGATTCCTTGGATTTTTCTTTTTATCTTGAGACTCGCGAGCAGCGTATGCGAAGCATAAAAAATAACCCAAAGAATAACCAAAACAAAGTACATCATGAAGCTAAAGTTTTTAAGAAAATCCAGTTTATTCTGACAAGTTTTTCAGAGTAGATGGAGCTAAGAAGCAACACCGTACTATTCCAAAGATAAAGAATCTTACACGCTTATTGTTTGACTGAAATGAAAATAGCATTAATCAAAGAAGGGAAAACCCCTGCTGATAAAAGAGTTGCATTTACTCCTGAACAAGTTTTGGAAATTCATCGGATGTATAAAGACACAGAGATTTTTGTTGAGTCTAGTGATGTGAGATGTTATGACGATGAAGAGTACGCTGCTTTAGGGATTCAAGTTGTGAAAGATGTTTCGGCATGCGATGTGTTTTTTGGGATCAAAGAAGTACCAATTCAACAATTGATTCCTAATAAAAATTACTTCTTTTTTTCCCATACAATCAAAAAACAAGCATATAACAGAGCACTACTTCAATCAGTGCTTGAAAAAAACATCAAACTAATAGATTATGAAGTGCTCAAAAATGATACTGGAGAGCGAGTTGCCGCCTTTGGAAGGTGGGCGGGGATAGTTGGTGCTTACAATGCATTTTGGACTTATGGAAAGAAAACGGATTTGTATCATATCAAGCGTGCTTTTGATTGCTTCGATCGTCAAGAGCTCAAAGTAGAATTGAAAAAGGTGCAGTTGCCTCCCATCAAGATTGTAGTGACTGGAACAGGAAGAGTGGGTAAAGGTACGCTAGAAGTCCTAAGTACATTAGGTATTCGTGAAATAGAACCTCATGATTTCCTTTTTAATTATTATGAAGAACCTGTATTTACCCTACTTTCCTCTTCTCATTATAACAGGAGAAGGACTGATGGAGGCTTTGACAAAAATGAATTTTACAGCTATCCGGAAAAGTACGAAAGTCATTTTCTAAAATATGCAGAAGTCAGCGACATCTTGATTTCAGGAGCATATTGGGATAATAGAGCACCTCGTTTATTCAGAGAAGCTGATATTAAATCAGAGGATTTCAGTATCTCAGTAATTGCAGATATTACTTGTGATATCCGTGGATCATTACCTACTACCATCAGAGCAAGTAAGGTTCATGCTCCTGTTTATGATATTGATAGAGATACCTTTGAGGAGCTTCCTGCTTTTGGGAAGCAGTTCAGTATTTCTGTAATGGCCATTGATAACTTACCTACCGAACTTCCAAGAGATGCATCGAAGGATTTTGGAGAGCAGTTGATCAAGTATGTTGTCCCTGAATTGCATAAATCACAATCGACTATTTTAGAGAAAGCAACAATTGCTCAAGAGGGAGATTTGACTTTTGATTTTTTATATTTGAGAGACTATTTGAATAATACCAATTCAGAGAAAGAATGAAGCATATAGAAAGATATATTGAGCAGACCATATTGAAACCGCTCACCGTAGATTCAGATATTGAAAATCTTGTGGAAGAAGCCAAGAAGTATGGATTTGTTGGGATTTGCGTTCCGCCTTTTTGGGTAAAAAAAGCAAAGAGAGAAATCGGTGAGGCGCCTATCCAACTTGTTACAGTCATTGGATTTCCTTTGGGTTACAACATGACAGAAACCAAAGTTTTTGAAACCGAATTGGCTATCAAAGAAGGGGCGGATGAAATCGATGTGGTTTGGTCTATAACAGCATTTAAGGCAGGATTGAATTGGCCGAAAATTGAATTAGCAAAGTTGGCCAATTTATGTCATGACCATGAAAGAATTTTGAAAGTAATCATAGAAACTGCCTACCTCAGTGAGGAAGAAATTGTGCAAGCCTGTGAAATCTGTCGTGATGCAGGAGTAGATTATGTGAAGACTTCAACCGGTTTTGCTCCTGAAGGAGCTAAGGTGGAGCATATTGCTTTGATGAGAGCAAACTTACCGAGTAATGTGGGGATCAAAGCCAGTGGCGGGATTAAAACATTCGCACAAGCCAAAGCTTTGATTGAAGCAGGTGCCGATAGAATTGGCACGAGTTCAGGTGTGCAGATTGTAGCAGAACAACAAGCTCAACAAAGTTAAAGCTTTTTTGAAATCTCTGTTTCCACAGGTTTTTTGTATTTGTAATGGGATTGTCTTAAATCCTCGTTTTTATTGAAGTATATCAATAGGAAGGGGATGATAAAAAAAGTCAAAAGTATGTATGCAAGACCTACAATTCTTGTTTTGACTGACTCTCTTCCCAAGAATGTCGCGATTTTTACCGGAATTTTTCGAATTGATGGAAATGGTAAAAATATAGCAGCTCCTACCAAGTTGAATAAAATATGGACAATAGCGATGCTGATTGCAGCTTCAGTTTTATAAATGGCTGCGATAACAGCAGTAATGGTCGTTCCAATATTTGCTCCAATGATAAAAGGGAATACTTTGATCAAAGATACTTTTCTATTTGCCACAGCTGGAACAATCAGTGAAGTAGTTACCGTGCTGGATTGTACTGCTGCTGTAAAGAATATTCCATAAAGAAATGCAACTCCTGGGTTCTTGAAGATATGTTTGCTGACCTTTTTGAAATTTCCAGAAACAAAAGATTTGAATACAGTCTCTGAAAGAAACTTAATGGCTAAAAAGACCAATATCACACTTAAGATTAACCCAAAAATGGGTGTTTTTATCAAACTGATAAACCAAAGAGTAGCAGGTCTTGTGAAAATGACATTGTATTGATATTTATTGCTCAAACTTGATTCAGAATCAAAAAAAGTATTGGTAAGAAACATTGCAGCATTACTCAATAGCCCAAAATATATTTCAAGAGGGAAAAGAATGATCACTGTAATGATATTGAAAATATCGTGAATAACTCCCGCAGATAAGGCTTTTTTGAACTCACCTTTTTTCATGATAAAGGAAAAAGACACCAAAGTACTTGTCAAGGTAGTACCTATGTTAGCTCCCATGATCAGAGGAACAGCTTGCATCAGATTTAGATTTCCAGATGCGACCACAGCCACAATCATGGCTGTGACTGTTGAGCTGCTCTGAATTAAGGCAGTCATCAATAAGCCTATAAATAACCCAACAAATGGATTGTTGGTAGCCTGAAGTATGTCCTGAGCTAGACCACTGTTCATTTGAAGCATAGACACTGTAAGCAGGTCTATGGAAAACATAAACAATAGCATTGCAAGGATCATTCTTATAAAGAAGATCGCTTTATTGGGTTGTTTTACAGCTTCAGTTAATTCAGTCATGTAGAGCAAACCCAAGAATAGGGTTCAGTAGTCTAAATTTTTATACAAATTAATGGTAGATACGGCAAATTACAGCTGAAAACGTATGAAGATATTGTTAATAATAAATCTGATTTAAGAAATCTATAAATTGATTTTTTGAAATTTTATTCTTTACTTCCAATATAAATTAATCTATAATTTGGTTTAAGCTCTAATAGGATTATAGATAGTGGTTATGATCCACTGTTAAGAAATGGTATTATTGACTTAACAATTTATTAACATTTAAGCCAAAGAATCTTCTTTAACTTTGCAGCTGAATTTATCACCGCCAAAACTATATCATGGCTAAACTCAAAGATCAAAACATCAATCAGGACGCATTATCCAAAGCCTCCTATTCACTTTTTGATTTCACAAGAAAAGAAAAACCCTTTCTTATAGTTATTTTAGTATTGGTTTCCATAGCCGGTATAATTACTCCTTATACCTACGCTGCTATGTGGTTTGGATTTGCACTTGCTGCCTATTCTGCAATTGCTAATGACAGTATTCAGACCATCGGTACTTTCATTGCATCAAACCAAAACAGGAAATGGTACTGGCTTTGGCTTTTCATGGGCTTGATTTTCGTCGGTACAGTTACCTATAGTTGGTTGACTTACAATGGAGATGTGAGTTATGAAAGACTGCAAGTTCCGGGTCTTGAAGTAGCACCTACCAACTTTGTGTTTTTGCAGCTAGCAGCACCTATTGTGTTGTTAGTAATGACAAGGCTTAGAATGCCTGTATCCACTACCTTCCTTTTGCTCAATGTATTTACTTACAAAGCAGGGACAATTGTAAGTGTGATGCAGAAAAGTTTCTTAGGGTATTTACTTGCTTTTTTTATAGCAATTATCGTTTGGTTTACACTAGAGAAATTTGTGAAAACCTACTTAAAAGGTCAAGCAAAACCCTATTGGTACGTACTTCAGTGGATTACCTCAGGCACGCTTTGGGCGGTTTGGATTATGCAAGATGCTGCCAATATCGCTGTTTTCTTGCCGCGTCAGCTGAATGTTTGGGAATTTGTAGCTTATGCTGGATTTGTATTTATTGGCTTAGGATTTTTATTCTATCTTAAAGGAGACAGAATACAGGGTATAGTCACAGAAAAAACAAAAGTGACAGATGTTAGGGCAGCGACGATTGTAGATTTTGTATATGCCATCATTCTCTTTTATTTCAAAATCATGAGTAACGTACCCATGAGTACTACTTGGGTATTCATAGGTCTTTTGGGAGGTAGAGAATTATCTATTGCACTTGCCAAATCCAGAAAATTGAAGAAAAGAAGGGCAAGATTGGTAAGAGCTTACCGATTAGCAAGAAAAGATATCGTACGCGCAATGATCGGATTGATTGTATCTTTGATTTTAGCCCTGATTATCAATGAAGGAGTTAGAAAAGAAATGATTGATCTGATATTTTAAAAAAAATAGTCCACGGACGGCTTTCAACTTTCGTCCGTGGATTATTTGTGCTTTTTTTATTGCTTTTAAATTGAAGCATTTCTTGTATTTTTGAGCTGAGATGGAATTATACACTGACGAGTATTTTATGAATGAAGCCATGAAAATGGCGAAAATTGCCTTTGAGGAAAATGAAATTCCAGTAGGAGCAGTGATCGTTTGCCGCAATAAGATCATCGCAAGAGCTTATAATCAAACTGAAAAACTAACAGATGCAACCGCACATGCAGAGATGTTGGCCCTCACTTCAGCTGCAAATTCTCTTGGCTCAAAATATCTGAATGAATGCAAACTCTATGTGACCTTAGAGCCTTGTGTGATGTGTGCAGGGGCAAGTTTTTGGTCGCAGCTTGGTGAAATTCATTATGGAGCCTCTGATCCCAATAGAGGTTTCGCTAGACTATCGGAAACAATCATCCACCCCAAGACGAAAGTAAAAGCAGGTTTGATGGCTACTGAAGCCAAACAACTTTTGGATGATTTTTTCAAAAAGTTAAGAAATTGAGATGTTTTGACACAAAAGAGAACCATTTACGTAAACTGTTGGTTTGTTTATTGTATCTCAAAAAGAGAATTTAATATTTATTTCAAACTATAAAACTTTATAAAAAATGGCTTTTGAACTTCCAAAATTACCCTACGACTTTAATGCGCTAGAGCCGCATATTGATGCAAAAACTATGGAAATCCACCATGGTAAGCACCACAATGCTTATGTGACTAACTTGAACAATGCCATCGCAGGAACTGACCTTGAAGGCAAGTCTCTGGAAGAGTTAATGAAAGTAGCTGGCTCAAATGCAGCAGTAAGAAACAATGGTGGTGGTCACTATAATCACAGCCTTTTTTGGACTGTCTTAGCTCCTAATGGTGGAGGTCAACCTTCTGGGGATTTGGCAGCTGCTATAGATGCTAAGTTTGGTTCTTTTGATGCTTTCAAAGAAGAATTCAACAAGGCAGCAGCGACTAGATTCGGTTCTGGCTGGGCTTGGCTTTGTGTAGATGAGAAAAAAGAACTTTGTGTGTGCTCTTCTCCAAACCAAGATAATCCTTTGATGGATGTAGCGGAATGCCCGGGTACGCCAATCCTAGGTCTTGATGTTTGGGAGCATGCTTATTATTTGAACTATCAAAACAGAAGACCTGACTACGTAGGAGCTTTCTGGAACTTGGTCAATTGGGACGAAGTAAGCAAAAGATTTGCAGCAGCTAAATAATTAAGTTGCTTGATATCACCTCAAACCCTGTAGGCTTTCAGCTTGCAGGGTTTTTTTTGTGTTTTGATCACCATCTAGCTTTTTGAGATTTGCAATCTCGAAACCAGATTAGAAGGATTTGTAATCCTACTTTCAGTTCACCTTTCTTCTTTTTCCTCGCTTCTTTCTCCTGACTTATTCCACTTTGATCTGCTTTCTGATGATCGCCTCTTTGTAGTAGATGTGGATATAGTAGCGTCCTGAAATGTGATAAGCCAGTCTTTTCTCAACTTATTCGATTCTGATGAATTCAGATATCCCTCCATCAAGAGGCATGCTATTCCAAATCATTTTACTTTTAGAAATACTAGCAGGCCTAGTTGACGAACCTATTTTTAACGAAAAACCAGTTCCTGTATCAGCTGGTAATAATTCAAAAGGTAATTTATCACCAGATTCAAAAAACCAGATTTGGCTTTGGTTATTAACTTCAACCATACCCTCTGATTTGAAATGCAATGTGATTTCTTCACAGGAAAGATCAGTTATCTCCATTGTACCGTCAATCATTCTGAAATTTTTTCTTAACACGTATTTCCATTTTCCTACTACATCGTCTTCTGAGCCATCTATTGCCTCCACCTGACATCTCAATTCATCATCTGGAGCAGCATCTTCCTGACAAGAAGCTATCATCATTAATACCAAAAACAGCAATCCAACCCCCCACGCTCTTACTGATTGAATCTTTTTATTTTTCATTATTTCTACAGTTTTTATGGCTTTCGAATCTGACTCAAGTAATCTAATCCCTGATAATATTAAGACGAGTCAAAAATCTAACCTGTTTCAATTTAATAAATAGTTTTAAAAAATAAAAGTAAAGTTGCCCATGTTCAAGTCTTACCTTATTTCAAAATCAATCCTGAATTTCCCATAAAATGGATTGAACTTTGCGAAGTTAATCCTTTGTTCAAATTCCGTAAAATACTTCCCTGGAGGTAGTGCATTTCTTTCTTCATGGTAAAAAATAGACCATTTATCAAACATATACGTGTATTCACTATCTCCTAACCAAGATAATATTACCTTCATTTCACCATTTTCAGGTAAAACTCTACCTAGTCTAGCATCCCTAAACAATTTCCCTGTTTGCGGAGAACCTATTTTGACAACTCCCCCGTTTGGCATTTCCGGATTTGGAGCTACGTCCTTATAGACTGTAAACATCCCTTGGAAATTAAACAGACTGTCGAAATACCAAGTGAGCGTCTCCTCCGTCAGGTTTATTATGGAGTATTCGAATAAAATATCTTCTCCTTCCTGAAAAACCCAAGTGGGTTCTCCGTCTGTATTTGTAAGCTGAGCTTCCACTTCTACTGGAGGATTAGGTATACCGTCTTCTGTACAAGACCCCAACATGATCATTCCCAAAATCAATAAGTTGCTTAATTTTTTCATATCAAATTCTTTTCTATGAAGTATCATTTTCGATATCAAGACGTATCCAAAAAATAATATGTCCTCAATTTAATAAATAGTTTTTAAGAATAATAGTCAAACTGCCTATGTTCAAACATTTAATTCATTGGAAAAAATACTCATATCTCAAATTTATAATCAATTAGTTATATAATCATACCGCGATTTGGGTGATATATATAAACGTATGCTAATCTTTCACCCTTAATAAAAGAGCATTCAAGGATTGTCCAGTTCTAATATTCAAAAATTATATAAGGTAGGTACAGTTCACCTTTCTTATCTTTCCTCGCCCCTTTTTCCTGACCTATTCCACTTTGATTTGCTTTCTAATAATCGCTTCTTTGTAGTAGATGTGGATATAGTAGCGTCCCTTTTTGAGTTTGCTGAGGTCTAGGGTTGCTTCATCTGTGGCTGCTGCCCTGCTGATGATTTCCTGTCCCACGACATCGAAAAGACTTACTTCAAAAGACGTTTGATCTCTTTGTATTTCTTCCCCAAGTTTTTGATGGCTTACTTTACTGACGGTCACGTAGTCAGTGGTGGGATTAGGATAGACTCTAAAAGGATCTTCATTATATTCTGTACAATCCACGTATTCTATTTCGTAGTAAGACACCCAATCAGACGGATTGCAACCATTGATATTTCGCATTTGAAATACATAATAGCCATTATCTAAGGTTGGAAATGGTGGGATATGATACAGTTGATGTGGTCCACTGCCTGTATATACTTGTGAAGATGTGTATGCTACAGTAAGGCTAGGCCAACGCAGGAGCCTAGCCTCCCACTGCGCATTATCAGGAGACATCTGGTAATAAATATTAAAGATGTTGCCATCATGACTCGAACACCATTGTTCAAACTCATTTGCGCTATTTGAAAATTCTATCCAATTAACTGCAGCCTCACCAATCCAAATACTTTTTTCTATATCCACAATTCCACAATCTGTCGTGACACTAAAAGTAAGGGTGGCTGATCCTGAAACTGAACTGTTGGCTGGACTTAAATTGACTGTAGCACCTGTCCCCGAGGTAGCTCCCGAGAATAAATTTGTAGGAGAAACAGACCAAGAGACCGTACTTCCAGTAGGTTGGTTTTGAAGAGAATAGGAAGATGTGGAGCAGAGGTTGTCGGGGCCTGAAATGGTGGGTAAGGCTGCTTTTACAGCTTTTTCAGCATTTACTCGACCATAACCCATTTGATTATTCCAAGTGAGATTAGAGTTTTCTCCTGCTCCTAATGTGTAGTTATAACCACCTACTTTGTCTGCAGTACTCTCAATTATATTTCTGACTTCCTGTTGGGTTAGACTAGGGTTTACCGAAAGAATTAAAGCTGCAATTCCTGCAACCTGAGGAGCGGCAAAGGAGGTGCCTGATACAGTTGCGTATCCATCATTCAATGTGGTAGTCCTAATATCCTGCCCAGGTGCTACCACATCAATGCCTGTCCCATAGTTGGAAAAAGAGGCTCTTTGGTCGTTTCTATTCGTTGCACCTACTGCAATTGCATGAGGATTTGTGGAAGGGTATCCAATTGAATTATTAGAATCATTTCCAGTAGCAAAAACGACGATCGATCCTAAACCATTTCTTCCATTGATTACAGCATTTTCTATAGCTTCATCGATAACATCATATATAACACTTGAACCCCAGGAATTATTTATTACACTTGCTTGGTTTTCCCAAGCCCAATTTATTCCATCTGCTCTAGCGATCCTTGAACCTGGAACTGACATTAAACTGTTAGCTATATCCATTAATGGACTATCATAACTTATACCTGCAATACCAATAGAATTGTTTCTTTCAGCTCCAAGAATCCCACTTACTAGCATTCCATGATCTCCAAATGGGGGAATCCCAACCTCTGTATTAAATCTTAGAGGTAGAATATTATTCAAATCTTCATGAGGCTCCAATCCCTGATCGAGCACTGCAACAATTATATCTTCACATCCGGTAGAAATCTCCCACGCGGGACATATTTTTATATCTGCACCTGCTGTACCACCATTCTGACCTGTATTTAACAATGACCATTGGGTATTGAATTGGAGGTCATTTACGCAGGCTGAAATATTATCCTCCATTAAGTCCGGCTGGGACGATTTAAACAATCCTGTTTCAAAGAAGTAATTGGCTATTTCCAAGGCGTTTCTATCTGATTTTTCAGAACATGCCAAAACATACCATAAGGGCATAAACTGGTTATTGCCTAAAATTTCAACATTATGGACTTGTGTAATAGAATCCAATACCGAAAAATCATTCTGATTAAAAAGTTTGACGTACAACAAATGGGATAACCCAACCTCTTTGCCATTTTCAGTTTTAAAGTATGGAGCTACGTATGAATTGGATATCCTTTTGAGTAATTCAGGCTCTCGCAAATCTGAAACTACAGCCCATTGCATCTCCATGTCAATACCTGGATTTCTTTTTAAATATTTAGAAAAAGCAGTTGTACGGAATTCATTTATTTGAGAGTTTTCTATTTTCAAAAGCCTAGCAAAGCTTTGTCTGTCAATATTTTTATCTAAAAGAATATATTTTTTGTTATCCATCAGCTCCAAAGGTTGCTTCACACCCTTGTAGTAATAATAATGCTGGCCATAAAGGGAAAAAATCACCAAATAGGTAAATATGAATGTAAATAGATTTTTCATAGTTCAAACTTTATAAATTCAAATTCTACGTCACTATCTAAGTATTCTATAGGTAAAGAAACAAAAAACAAAACATCAGTTATACCAGTGCAGTCTTGTGGCTGAATATTCACTCCAATTTTGATTTTATCACATTTTCTTTCAGAAAACGCTTCTTTAAAACTCCCACATTGATAAGATTTCACTTGACCTCCAACAATAAATTCATTTTCAAAATCTATTTCAGTTAAAGGGGTTTGGCAAGTCAACAGTTCTTCAAATTTACTTTGTGATGTGATCTTAAATGTTTGTTGATCCTGTTCAGTCTGCTCTATTAAAACACAGTCGAGTTCATCGACCAGCAAAGCAGTAATGTCAAATCCTATAGGAGTAGACTCTTCGCATACTTGGTTGTTTTGCTCCATACAGGCAGCAGATAAAAATATTACTAGAGGTGTTGAAACCAGAAACTTTAATTTTACAATTTGGTGCAGTATCTTTTTATATTTTTCAATCATAATTTTAAATTAAAATGGAAACAAAACTATATGACAAATTAAGTTACTCATCAATTGATTGTCGCTTAAAACTTTCAAGATGCGTCCTAATATCGAGACGTACCCCAACGTTAACTTGTCTCAATTTAAGAAATAGTTTTTAAAAATAATAGGCAAGGTGTCCATGTTCAAGTCTTAATTCTTTGGAAGAAATACTCCTATATCAAATTTATAATCAATTAGATATACATTTATACTCCGATTTGGGGGGTAAATTTAAATGGTATGATAATCTTTCACCTTTAATAGAAGAGCTTTCAAGTATTGTTCACGTTCTATTATTTGAAATTATGGAGGTAGGTACAGTTCACCTTTCTTCTTTTTCCTCGCTTCTTTCTCCTGATCTATTCCACTTTGATCTGCTTTCTAATGATCGCTTCTTTGTAGTAGATGTGGATATAGTAGCGTCCTGAAATGTGATAAGCCAGTCTTTTCTCAACTTATTCGATTCTGATGAATTCAGATATCCCTCCATCAAGAGGCATGCTATTCCAAATCATTTTACTTTTAGAAATACTAGCAGGCCTAGTTGACGAACCTATTTTTAACGAAAAACCAGTTCCTGTATCAGCTGGTAATAATTCAAAAGGTAATTTATCACCAGATTCAAAAAACCAGATTTGGCTTTGGTTATTAACTTCAACCATACCCTCTGATTTGAAATGCAATGTGATTTCTTCACAGGAAAGATCAGTTATCTCCATTGTACCGTCAATCATTCTGAAATTTTTTCTTAACACGTATTTCCATTTTCCTACTACATCGTCTTCTGAGCCATCTATTGCCTCCACCTGACATCTCAATTCATCATCTGGAGCAGCATCTTCCTGACAAGAAGCTATCATCATTAATACCAAAAACAGCAATCCAACCCCCCACGCTCTTACTGATTGAATCTTTTTATTTTTCATTATTTCTACAGTTTTTATGGCTTTCGAATCTGACTCAAGTAATCTAATCCCTGATAATGTTAAGACGAGTCAAAAATCTAACCTGTTTCAATTTAATAAATAGTTTTAAAAAATAATAGTCAAGCTGCCCATGTTCAAGCCTTAATTCTTTGGAAGAAATTCTCATATATCAAATTTATAATCAATTGGTTATATATGTATACCACGATATAGGGGATATATTTAAACTTATGCTAATCTTTCACCTTTAATAAAAGGGTATTCAATATTTTTAGAAATAGAATTGCAAATTCACAGAATAGTTTGGCTTAGATGCAATCTACGCTTAGTCTATTCTACGATAAGAAGTTACCAAACTTTAGAAAGCGTAAGTGTAGATTTATATTATAGCGTAGATGCAATCTACTCCTAGTTGAGATTTGGAACCCCGCACTACAATTCATCACTCCCATTGTACCCAAAGCGAACAATCAAACTGTTCGGAATTGGAACAAAGATATTTTTTTGAATTTATATAATATAATGATAATCAACATATTATAAATTAAAATCTCTCTTGGCACTGCTTTTTCATACTGGTCTGTACCAAATAACTCAGACACAATTAATTTCTAAACCAATGAAAATTTCTATCCAAGTTTTTACCATCTTTTTTGCTTTCCTTTTGGGTGTGAGCAACATAGCAGCAAAAGAGATTGCCGTGATCCAAGGCCATGTGAAGGATCAAAAGGGAGAAGTGCTTCCATTCGCTAACGTGATGTTGGTGGATGCGGAGTCTGAAAATATGATTACCGGCTCCGTGACTGATGAGTCCGGAAATTTCACCCTAGAATCAGCCCGTTCGGGAAATGTGAAGCTGATGGTTTCCTCTATCGGATATGAAACTTTCACCTCTGAAGCTTTTATGATGAAAGCAGGCGAAAAGAAAGATTTTGGTGCAGTGATAGTAACAGAAGAAGTAGCTGCCTTAGGTGAAGTGACTGTCCGGGCAAACCGGCCTGAAGTCATCATTGAACCAAATAAAACCACCGTCAATATAGAAGGAACTGTCATGGCTGAAGGCAATACAGCACTTGATGTGATCGGTAGGTCTCCAGGAGTCTATGTCGATCAAGATGGCAATATCAATCTCAATGGTCGGTCAGGCGTCACCGTCATGATCAATGACAGACAAACCTACATGAGTGCAGATGACTTGGCAAATTTCCTCAGAGCCATGCCTGCCGACAACATCAAAAGCTTGGAAATCATCAACAATCCAACTTCAAGGTATGATGCAGAAGGTGGTGCAGGAGTGATCAATATCAAGTTGAAGAAAAGCAATCTGGATGGAGTATTCGGAAACGTGCAGGTAGGAGGACAGTACAATGGTCAGTTTGCCCCTAATACAGGTGTCACTATCAATGCCAAAAAAGGAAAATGGACAAACAATGCCAGTTTGAATTACAGTGAATATGCTGTATTCAACGACCTTGAAATCAACAGGAATTTCCAATTGGAGGAAGGGATTTCCAACTTTGATCAAAACAGTAGAATCACTACCAGAAACAAAAGTTTGTTTTTCAGCGGAGGGTCTGACTATGAAATTAATAAAAATCACAGTGTAGGTGTGAGTGTTCAAGCTTCAGGCTCTAATGGAGTGGATGTCAGCGATGCCTTGACCGAAATTTCTAATCCTGGGACGACGGACAGAAATTTCTTAAGGTCATTGAATGACAGTGAAAATAAAAGACAGCGATTCTTCACGAATCTCCACTATGTTGGCTTGTTGGACACTTTGTGAACAAAGCTTACCGCAGATTTTGACTTCACCAATATGCATTCTGATGCATCGGCTGTATTGTCCAATGCCTATTGGTTCAATCAAAATGAAGATCAAGCTTCGATGGATAGAATCCGCAACTTGAACAATATGGATTATAACATATTCACAGCCAAAGCAGATTTTGTGAAGCCTTTTGGGAAGGGAAGAGTTTTGGAGACAGGGGTAAAAGGAAGCTGGGTGAAATCTGACAATAACCTTGATTTGGCACGTGCTGAAGAAGAAGAACCATACATGCCCGACCCTAATAGCAATCGATTTATCTACAGAGAAAATGTACTGGCAGCTTATGCTTCCTACAAAAGTAAGTTTTCCGAAAAAGTGAGTTTCCAAGCTGGATTAAGGGGGGAATACTCAGATATTTTGGGCACTTCTGTGACTTTGGAACAAGAAAACGAACAAAAATACTTCAACCTTTTCCCAAGTGTCTTCATTCAGCACAAAGTGAGCAAGGATTATCAGATCGTGTATAATGCCAACAGAAGAATCACCAGACCAAACTATCGCTTACTCAATCCTTTTGTGTTCTACATTGATCCGCTGACAACCGAACGAGGAAATCCAAACCTCAGACCACAGTATGCACACAACTTGGAAATGAATCATATCATCAAAGGAGCATATCAATTCAGTTTTAGTTATGCACTGACCACCGATGTTTTCCAGCAGATCTTTGAACAGGATGAAGCGTCAAGAACGACGACCACCTTTACTTCGAACCTAGATAAATCACAGAATTTGAATTTCAGGGCGATTGTTCCCATAGAAATTACACCTTGGTGGAATACAAACAACATGGTTCAGGCAAATTATATGAAGTGGAAATCGATGATTGGTGATGCTTTATTGGATGTCTCTCAGGTGTCTTACATGATGCGAAGCCAGCATAACTTTATCCTACCAAAAGGCTTCATAGCAGAATTAATTGGGATGTATATGGGACCGATGCTTTGGGGTCAGGCCACTATCGGAGCCATGGGTGGATTGGATGCAGGTATTACCAAGTCATTTGCGAAGGACAAATTCACCTTAACTGTCAACGGAACAGATTTACTGAGAACTCAGGTCATCAGAGCGAATGTCAACTTTGAGCAAATTGATACTTCTTTCAGACAATACCGCAGCAACCAAGGCGTAAGGTTAACATTAAGATACAAATTTGCCCAAGGCGAAAGCTTTAGAATTTCTAACCGAAGTGGAAGTACTGAGGAGAGAGACAGGTTGAATTAATGGGGAAATTATTAATTCATAATAGCTAGAAAAAAATAGATTGGATTAGGTTAATTAAAGGGAGGTTAACTCCGGAAATCAAACATGCCCCAAGGGTTCCTTGGGGCTTTGTTTTTTAAAACACCCAATAATCAAGCATGTGCGGTCTTTCGTTAACCCAAATCAAGTCTAATCTTCCATTGCTTGTCCATAAAAATGTATGTAGAATGGATTTGACAGAATCTAAAGGTGCTAAATGTGAAGAAGCTGACAAATTAAACAAATTCCTTAAACTGTAAGACCCTGGATATTTATTTTTATAACTAACCAGGTTTAGCGTACTTAAATTGATTTCTTCAAGAGAAACATCAATTGCCCTTAAATCATAGATGCTGATATGTTTGAGCAGATTATTTTTTTCAGTTAAGTACAAGGTCTTTTTTTCATTCAAATAATCATTGAAATTGATTTCAGATCTACTATTATTTAGCGTTAATCCCAGATTTTTGACAGCATTTCCTTTTAGTAAGCTGTCTAAAGTAAAGCCTTGGATCTCAACAGATGATTTTTCAAAGCTTTCGGCTATTTCTTCAATTACTATTCCGTCAGTATCCTTCATATACCAAGCGGGAGTGTCATTTTCAGCAAATCCGTATTTATGAATATAATTTTCAAAGTTTTGATCTTCTTGATAATTATCATCAACCTCAATAGTAGAGTTGTGGTTTTTTTCCTTTGATGAACATGATGCAATAAGGAAGAAGAATAATATGATTGATATATTTTTCATATTTAATTTTACCTAAATCAATTCTTTATTGAATTCAAATCATCGGTTGAAAACGCTACAGCTCATAAGCTTTTGACTATCGTCGATTATCCGCTATTATTCCCCCGAAAGCTTTCGGGGGAATGTAACTACTGACTTCATTGCGGATAATCAAATCTCTATCTCCCCGTTCCTCCATTAATGGTACTCCCGAAGAAAATCGCATTCATAAACAATTTGTTGGTACCAAACCAGAATGCTCTAAAGTTGGGGTTGTCAACAAAACCGATTACTCGACCTCGACCAACTGTAGCTACACGAATGGCAGCTGAATCTTTCATCTGCTCTAGGTTGCTGAGGTGGACATAACCGCTTGCCAAGGGCTCAGAGGTGTAAATCATTGGATTGGCGTAGGCATTTGCAGATGGCTGCATAAATTGATTCCCACTTCTGAAAGTGAATAAATCAGGACTTGTATAGCCATACCCTAATGGATGTGTGATATCAAGTTTGACATTGAAGATTGCGCCTCCCGTTACCCTTGCTCCGGTTGCATTACTGTAATCGGCATAAGGTTTTTGAATTGTGCTTTCATCCTTTTTATCTTCTGAATCAACTTTGAATTTGAAAGAACCGATTTCATTTTGATCCAACCAATTCAACGCTGAACCACGAGCGATTAATGTCCCTCCAGCGCTTACCCAGCCTTTCAACTTTTCGGCACCTGATTTTCCTAAACTATAATAACTTCCATTTGGAAGTATGATCGTGTTATATCGATTAATATCTGTTCCGTTGAATCGATCCATGGGCATCAGCGTGATTGGCATTTCATACCTTTGATCAAGCAAATGCCAGATTTCTCCAGCTTCACTACTCGAAACACCTCCATCTACCAGCATTGCGATACTTGGTTTGTTCAAGACATCAAGGCTTGGTGAACCCACATTGACTCCTTTGGTGTAGCCACTGCTGATAGCATAGATTTCTACGCCTGAGGTTTTGGCAGCTGCTTGGAGATCATTGTAAAACTCCTGATCGCTTACTTTTGACAATCCCTTGCTGATAAAGATGCTGCCTCTTTTGAATTTGACTTCACCCTCAGTTTCCATCTCGGCATGACTTACACGGACTAGGTAGCCTTTGTCCATTAACTCATAAGCAGCTTTTGGTGCGTAATATTCAGTCCACTCAAAAGCATAAGCATAAGCGCCAGCCCCACCGATTACTTGACCCTTTGGAAGTTTTAAGCTTTTATCAACTTGCTCTACACTCGCTAAATTTAAGATTCGGCTACTCAATGCCATATGTTCAACATTAAATGCCATAGGCAACGTCCATGCAGATACGTCATAGAATAGACTGTCTGCAAAGCTTGTTCTTGTTTCAAAAATCCCTTTGACCAACCTGTATTGAGGTTGATTGAGTGGGACGATATAGGCTTTGTCTTTTTTGAATTCCATTCCATTCACTGTGATGTCTTCTTTCAAGCTAAAGACATCAATGTCATGCTGAAGAATAATATCTGCTAGATGGAAAATTTTTCCACCATCTTCTTTGGCGCCAAAAATATAGGCTTTGTTGGTGTCTGAATCAGATTCTGACTTGGCCTCAGTGTAGAAATCACGTAAATATTGATTCATTTCTACCCGCATTTCTGTTGCCGCTTCAAAGGAAGAAAGTGTGGTTGTAAATTGATTTTTGATCGTAAATTCAAATCTCACAGGACCATAAATGCTTTCCTGAAGGTGGCCTCGCGAAGAGGCTTGCTCAAATAGAATTCCAATCGAACCTTGTACGTCAGGATAAGTGGAGCCTTTTCCATAATAGAAATCATCGAAATTCTCTTGACTGTAGTAAAGTGAACCAATGTTATCAAGGTACTTGGCATGATATTGCCCGATTTTCTCAGTCAATTCAAAATTTTTCTTTGGTGTCAAAGGATGATTTCTAGCAGGGACTCCCGGCTGGAAAAAGAAAGTACTATTCGTTCCCATTTCATGGAAATCAAGCTGAATATTTGGCAACCAATCTTGGATCACTGCCACGCGATTTCTCGACTCAGGATGCTGAACAGGCAGCCAGTCTCTATTCAAGTCAAACCAATAATGATTGGTTCTTCCTCTTGGCCACGGCTCATTCAGCTCCCTATTGACGGGATCGCCATTTGGAACATAGCTTTTATGGGAATTCACCCAAGAAGCAAATCTATTTACTCCATCAGGGTTCAAGGCAGGATCAATCAAGATAATCACATCTTCTAAATCTGATTCAATTTCATTGGCTGCAGCAAAGTGATAAGCGGCAAGCAGAGAAGCATTGACTGCTGAAGGTTCATTGCCATGAACAGAGTAGCCTGCATATACGACAATTGGCATATCCTTGATATTCACAGCCGCATTTGGCTGTCGGAGTTTTTTTCTTTCAGCCTTGATTTCATCTATCTGATTGTGATTCGATGGACTTGTAATGGTCAAAGTGAGCTGTGGTCTTTGCTCGTAAGTTCTGCCAATTTCTTGGATCGTTACCCGATCGGAGGCAGCCGCAAGGGTTTTCATGTACATGACCACCTGATCGTAGGAAGCATGCCATTCACCCACTTCGAAGCCCAACACTTCTTTTGGTGTTGGGATATCTGGATTGTAGGTGTGGTTTTCGGGGAGATGATATTGGAGGTCAATTTGTGCAAAACTTACCGAAGTGATAAAGCTAAAGAGCAGGAATAAACTTCTTTTTAAAATCATATTTGAATTATTTTATAGATATGAATAGAGTGATTTAAACTATTTTTAGTAGATTCGTTTTCTTCGTTTTTCACTTTAAACAAAAGAGTATGGAATTTATAACGCCGTCATCTATGCCAAGCTTCATCCCAAATGCCATTATATTTACTATAGCTCTTTATGGAATACTTTGGCTTTGGTGTTTGGTAGATTTAATAAAGTCCGAATTTACGGATAATTCAATAAAGTTGCTTTGGGTTGTGATTTTGATTTTTGCAAATCCACTTGCTCCTTTTCTTTATAGTCAAATTGCCAGAAAACAAAAACTTAGATACAGATGAATTTATTATTTATAGGAAGTATAAGTCCCGGAAGTTTTATATTGATTCTCTTTTCGATAGTAGCTTTTGCTTTTTTCGTCTTTTGGATCATTACTTTAGTGGATATAGTCAGGTCTAATTTCAAAGATCCAAACATGAAGCTGATTTGGATTTTGGATTTAATTTTTACAAATCCCATAGGCATGATTATCTATTGGATAATTGCACCAAATCAGAAAATTAATAATTTCAATCAATTTAATCACTTTAAATAAAATACTATGTTTGGATTGGGAATAGTGGGCCTTTTGATTTACGCCTATACAATTTATGATGTGTTGACAAGAAAATTCGGTGGTGGAGGAAATGACAAAATTGTCTGGATCCTAGTGGTCTTGTTTTTGCCACTTCTTGGCACCATTCTTTGGTTTCTCTTCGGTAGAAAGGGGACTTCTTAATACGGTTAGTTTCTCGCAAAGTCAGGGTAGGAGCGGAGTTTCGTTTTTTAGTACAATTCGCCACGGACGAGTTGTACAAAGTGATAAAGTGTGGACATTACTTTATTATTCTAAATCCACTTCAAATTTTTTAACCACGAAGAGCACCAAGGTTTCACCACGAGCACAAAGCTTTTTCACTCTGCAGATCAACAAAATCTAGCTATTCCATCAACCTTAAAACCTTAAAACTTTCCAGCTTTAAAATTATTTCTTAGCTACCCCATCAACGTTAAAATTTATAACTTTCAAAATTTTAAATATCCACTTCGCTACCCCACCAACTTTGAAACTTTTTAACCTTAAAACCTTACAACCATTTATTTAAAAGTCTTCTCTAGCGCTTCTTCGATGCTTGGATAGCGGAATTGGAAACCAGCGGCTTCGATTTTTTTGGAACTCGCTTTGTTTCCTCCAAGGACCATCTGCGCCATTTCCCCCAAAATAATTTTCAACAAAAATCCGGGAACACCAACGCCAACAAACAGCTTATTGATTTTCTTTGCAGCACTTTGAGTGAGCGTTCTATTCGTTACTGGTTTTGGACCTACGGCATTGAACACACCCGATAAGGATTCATTATCTATCGCAAAAACAAACATCCTTGCCAAATCTTCAATCTGAATCCAACTCATCCATTGTTCGCCCGAGCCCAATGGAGCGGCAACAGGTGGCTTGAGCATTTCTTTGAGCGCTCCACCAGATTCATCCAGCACGATACCGATTCGCAACATGACTGTTCTCAAACCTTGTTTTTCTAGCTTTTTGCTTTCATTTTCCCAAGCTATAACTACCTGAGCCAAGAAATCATCTCCGGCAGGACTGTTTTCTGTGATGATGTCATTTTTGGTATTGAACCCATAATAACCTACAGCACTTGCTGCGATAAATGAACTCGGTTTATTTTCCGCTTTTGATATTGCTTCAGCTAAAATCTGTGTGGAATGCGTTCTGCTTTCAAGAATCGCTTGTTTTCTCTTGGCCGTCCAGCGGCTATCTGCCACACCTTCGCCTGCCAAGTGGATGACAGCATCAGCCCATTCAATGGCTTCTTGGTCGATTTTCATCGCTTCTACATCCCAAGAAAATGATTTTTGTTTGTATTTATCAGGAGATCGGCTAAGCCACGCGACTGCATGTCCTTTCGCTTCTAAATGTGCTGTGATTCGTTTTCCTACCAATCCAGATCCTCCTGTGATCAAAATGTTTTTCATGTTTTGCTGGTTAACTTTTCTTAGTTAAAATAATCAAAAAAGGATGTCTTTGTTTTAATATTTAAAAGTTAGACATAATTATTTTGATAAAAAAGGAAAGGCTTGCCTTAGCTTTAGAATCATTATTTTCTATTTTTGTGATGCTTAGGTGATGGGGTTCCACCTTCAACCGCCCATTTTTGGTGCTGATGACTCCTACTTCAACTTTCATTTTCTTCTTTATCGGGATTTCTCGAAGGAAGATTTCACCTTTATCTCTTGTTGGAGTGGGCTATGGCATATTTAAAAATTAAAGAGTTTTCAAAAGAAGAGTTTTTCCCAAGTTTCCAATTTACCATCAAATGGCTTTTGATAGCCACGATTATTGGTCTTTTGGCTGGTTCTGCATCAGCAGGATTTTTGGTTTCCCTGCATTGGGTTACCGAATATCGAGAGTCCAATATTTGGATCATTGCGCTATTGCCTTTGGGCGGATTGCTAATTGGCTGGACCTATCATCAATATGGTCAGAATGTAGTCAAGGGGAACAACCAACTCTTAGAGGAATTCTATAATCCACAGCAAACCATCCCTCTTAGAATGGCTCCTTTGGTGCTTTTCGGAACGCTGGTGACGCATCTTTTTGGGGGTTCGGCAGGACGAGAAGGGACAGCGGTGCAGATGGGTGGAGCGATAGCAGATCAGTTTACGAAGTGGTTTAAGCTCAAAAAAGAAGATCGAAGAATATTGATTACCATTGGAGTGGCAGCAGGTTTTGCTTCTGTATTTGGGACGCCCTTGGCGGGTGCAGTTTTTGCTTTGGAGTGGTTGGTGATTGGGAGAATTCGCTATGAAGCGATTTTGCCAGCTTTTATCGGCGCTTTTGTCGCACATTATGCATGTGCGGAATTATGGGAAGTCCATCATACTCAATACGAAATTCCTATTTTACCCAACCTCAATTTGATCAACTTGCTATGGATTATTCCTGCTGGAATATGTTTTGGTTTGGCGGGAAGATTATTTGCTAAGGCAACACATTTTTGGAGTGAAATATTTAAGAAATACATCAAATACCCACCCTTGAGACCTGTGGTTGGGGGCGTTTTGGTTGCTTTGCTTGTATTTGCAATGGGGACGACGAAGTATATTGGGTTGGGAATTCCCACCATAGTAGATGCTTTTACAGAGGATTTGCCTTGGTATGATTTTTTAGCAAAAATTGGAATGACATCCTTAACACTCGGGGCAGGTTTCAAAGGGGGAGAAGTAACGCCATTATTCTACACCGGCGCCACCTTGGGCAATGCACTAGCTTTCTTGATTCCCTTGCCTGTTGCACTTTTGGCGGGGATGGGTTTTGTGGGAGTTTTCTCGGGAGCGACCAATACGCCGCTTGCTTGTACGCTGATGGGTATAGAACTCTTTGATGCTGAGTCAGGGATTTTTATCGGAGTAGCTTGTGTGACAGCTTATATCTTCAGTGGACATGCAGGGATTTACAATTCCCAGATTATCGGTTCACCCAAAAGTAAGTTTAGAATGGGACAGAAAGGGAATAAAATAGGGGGTTAGATGCGAGAGACTAGAAGCTAGAGGTAAGAATTAAGAGATTAGAAGCAAGAATCAAGACTTGACTTTGGTAGCATGACTTTGATTTTTTGTATAGAGGAATAAAGAATATATCCCTTACATAGACTATGTTGGTTTGATCATCTTATGTTTACCGCAGAGGGCACAAAGGATCGCAGAGATATAGGGTTCAATTTATTACAAAGAAATGTTACCTGAGAAATCACCAACCCTGAAAGGGTTGAACTTTTTCTTAGCTGCAGAGGTGGCATTGATCCAAAATCCCAAAAAGTAAATCCCACTACATTCCCAGCTTACCCTTGTTCAAATAAGAGGGAAAATCTTTTGAAAATTGCTTATTCTTACATTTTTGTATCAAATAAGCATGTTGTAATGTGTTTATTTTTACAAAGTATTAGAAAGTCAGAAAATATTTTGATGAATACCTTGAAAATGAAAAGCACTCCTTAGACTAATCTGCTTCAGTCAGTCACAGCTTCCCCCTCCGCTTCCTCAACTTATATTTCCATTTCGCTCGGGAATATTTAGGGATGGAGCGGAAAGATTGGAGAATAATTAAAACCAAAATCAAAGCCGTCACTCCAAAGACCACATCAAAGCTAAAGGCTAAAGCCTGTATCTAAAAGAATCCCATAAAGCGCAGGACCAACAGCCGAACTCAAAACCATCAAGGAGGTAAACAAACTCCTTACCGTCCCGATGTATTTTTGCCCAAAAAACTCCACTTGCAGTGCTGCTATGGTAGCATTTCCAAAACCTGTCGATAGTCCAATCAAAACCATATAAACATACATAGCCACTGGAGATTGGCCAAACCAAATCACAAATATCCCCATCAGAAATGGAATCAAATAGAAAGGAAAGAAAGTCCTAGCCCTATATTTATCGATCAAAGGACCTGCTGTCAGGATGCTCACCGTACTTGAAATAGCATAAGCGGTCAGCCCTGCCGCGATTACTCCAACGCTCCATCCTTTGAACTCTACAATTGGGAATTGATAAAAGAAAAGTCCTGTAATCGCAAAAGGAATAAAAAAGATATTGGGAGCCAAGAGCAAAAATTCCTTGGACTTCATGATGTCTCTTTGTCTTACTTTAACTATCTCTTTTTTGTCTTTCGAATTTGAAGTCTCAGATGCACTTTCAGGAACCAAGTGCTTCGGCTTCACTACAAAAAGCGTGTAGCCCGTCACAATCACAGCGACTAAACTGGCATTGATCCATAGTGATTCCCGCCAACCAATCTGTGTGATCACCAAAAGAATAATTGCTGGCAATACCGCCTGACCAAGCGGATGTCCCAAGGAAGCCAAGGAGATGGCCTTTCCTCTATTCTCTACAAAATATCGCGACATGGTTGTAATGGCAATATGGGAATACAAGCCTTGACCGGCTAGCCTTAATCCCAAAAAGGCAATCGGAATATACCACCAAGTTTGTGCGAAACTGAAAAATACCAAAGCTACAAGGAATAGGAAAGTTGTAGCCAATGTGAATTTTTTTAGAGAAATGGTATCGATCAATTTCCCGACTTTTGGAAGCATTGCTGCGGATGTAATCGTCGCTACACCATAAAATGTACTGATCAGTCCATTGGAAAGTGCAAATTCCTCAATCAAAAATGGAATGTAGAGTGCAAGTAAAAAAGTCTGCCCAAAACTGGACAGCGCTGTCATCATGATGCCGAAAAACACCATAACTTTGTGCTTTTGAATAAATTGAAAATAATTCACTGGAATAGGTAGGTTTGAAATTCCTTGCAAGGTACGGACTACTTGGAAAAGAGCATTGGATTCTGATGTTTCAATTTTCAACCATTAAGAGTCAATCTATCTTAATTTATATTCTTGTAAAAAAATTTATTACTGCTTTTTAGCTAATGAATTACTCATTTCTCCTACTTCATTTCGTTTTTTATGTGAAATCAGAATAAATAAAGGGTTAAATTGGGTCTTTTGTTACAGTCGGCTTTTGAGTCCTTGATAGAATGTGTAAATTTGAAAGATGATTAGCTGTGAAGATTAACGGAATTCAATGTTGTGATTTTTTGAACGCATCAAAGCCTCAGCACAACGCACCAAGCCCGCTGCCTCCAAGGCATTCAATTAATCCGCTCTAAAGAAATTTAAGCTTTATCATTTATGAATCCGAGAAATAAATAAAAATATGAATACAGAATCAGAAGTTCAAGCAGCCCCCACGACAACAATTCAAAATAAAGTTCTCCTTGTATCCTTCGATAAGCAGCCAAAACTAGCCAAAAAGCTAGCTCAATCTGCTGATGAAGTGGGAGAGTTTGTCTTAGAAGAGGCACCGGAAGATAGGATATTTAATTTCACCTCCCTAAAGCCTGCCATCGATCAAGCAAAGGAGCAAGGGTATAATATTATCGTAGCAGTAGAACCTGAGGAAAATAAAGTTTCTTTAGTTGTGAAAAAGGGAGGCGTCGCAGGAGCGTTTATGGTGCTTAATGTTCACCAAGTTGCAGCTGTTTTGCTCCAAGAATGGATCAAATCCAAGAAATATGAAGGAATGCATTTGTTAAAATCTATCTTGATGTCAGATTTATTGGATGTAGTTTCTCGCAAAGGAAATGTAGAAACCCTCGACCAAATCATTCCTGCGGGCGGTTTGGAGCCGATGTTCAAAGAAACCAACGCAAAATTTGCAGATTTACCAGTAGCTGCATTCAATATTGATCAACAAGTGATGCACTCAGACTTGAGTTTTGAAGATATAGTAGAGCAATTGGTTGTCTTGGAAGGAGCTCAGAGAGTTAAGGAATTGACGATTTATGATGCACTTCTTGAAGTCTATTATTACAATGGATTTTTCAAAGAAAAGGCGGTTGCACTAGATTTGAGCCTAGATATTCACAGAAAGCAACTCAATAAGTTTATGTCTGAAGTCAGGAAAAGTCCAAAATTCCTAGAGGAGATATTCTCGGTAAGTGCTGTGACTGACTTCAACAAAGGAGTAAAAAAGAATATTCTAACAGATAAAGTTTATCAATATCCAATTTCAGGAACAAACATTCTTAAGATTGAAACGGTAGAAGGAGTAAGTATTTCATTGGTTCCTTCTGAAGATAAATTGACTTATTACATTTCAGTAAGAGAATCTGTGAATACACCTGAAAGATTTGAGATGGCTAACAAAGCGCTTGATCAGGAAATTTTTAAACTTGTGCAGTATTTCAACAAAAAGATATAAGGCATTCAAAGTTATTTTATTGTGATAAAAAGGGAGATCAAATTCAATTGGTCTTCCTTTTTTTTGTTTTCAAGATGATTTTTTTCTAAAAATTATCACCCTTTTATGATCAGAAAATATAATTTGAAGACTATATTTTAAAGTTATCCACTTAAAAGTTTTTTCAGAATAAAAGCTAACATGTGTAGCATCTTTGATATAATACCAAACATTGATGTTATTTAATCCAGGGTGGATTTCAGTCATAATAGAAAGGATCCCACCTACTTTTAAAAGGCCTAAGATTTTTTCAAATTCTTGATTTGGTTGATAAAAATGCTCCACACATTCAGTAGCAAAAATAAAGTCATAGGATCCTGCATCAATGCCTTCAGGAAAGAAAAAGGGGTCATAATTATCACATTGGATCTGGAAGGGTTGAAGGACATGACTGATGGCTGGACCAGGCCCACAGCCAAAATCTAAAGCTCGAAGATTTGGCTTCAAATAATTTTTGATTGGCTCTATTGCTTGCATTAAAAATGATACGTAGCCTTTATATTGAGGGCCATTTTTATGCTTCTGATAATGTTCCTTTTCACCAGATCCAATAAAATTTTGTTTAGGCTCTCTAAAAATGAAATCACATTCAAGACAGTGAGTAAATTCATTTTTAAACTCAAAGACTTGATTCGTGGAAAGACAAAGTGGACAGCTGTGAAACATTTGTTAAAATTGAAGAAAAAAAATAACACATCGGCAGCAATCCAAAGAACAAATTGTCTTTTGTCTTTAAATTGAATAGCTTTGCACCTTCTTTTCACCAAATCACAAGCCTCCAGGATGACTTGTACTCCACCCTGATATATAATTTTTAACCTAGATTACTCATTATCTTTTGATAAGGAGATGTGCCTGAGTGCATTTCATATATTACATTCCTATTAAATTTATAAAACAATGACACAGATGTTTTATCGCCTGTTTAAACCTACGCAGGCAAATCTGAAAGATGAAGTATTATCTGGGTTGACTGTAGCCTTGGCTTTAGTGCCTGAAGCAGTTGCATTTTCATTGATCGCTGGCGTAAGTCCATTGATTGGGCTTTATACTGCTTTTATCATTGGTTTGATTACTTCTATTTTAGGTGGTAGACCTGGGATGATCTCAGGAGCGACTGGAGCAATTGCTGTAGTTGTGGTAGCTTTAGTAGCTACTCATGGTGTAGAATACCTTTTTGCGGCTGTGATTTTGATGGGTCTGATTCAGATTTTGGTTGGTGTTTTAAAACTAGGAAAATTAATCAGACTAGTTCCACACCCTGTAATGTTTGGTTTTGTAAATGGTTTGGCAATAGTAATTGCCATGGCGCAGTTTGATCAGTTTAAATTCACTACTGCAACAGGTGCTGTAGAGTGGATGTCTGGTAGCCCACTCTACATCATGCTGGCACTTGTTGCTTTGACCATGATCATCATTAAATTTTTACCGAAGTTGACCAGTGCTGTTCCTTCAGCATTGGTGGCAATAACTACCGTATCCTTCATTGTGATTTTTGGAGGGGTTGATACCCGTACTGTTGGTGATTTGGCTTCGATCAGTGGAGGATTACCAGAATTTCATCTTCCAATGGTTCCTTTGAATTTGGAGACTTTTATGATTATTCTTCCTTACTCAGCAATTATGGCTGGAGTAGGATTGATTGAGAGCTTGCTGACACTGACTTTGATTGATGAGATCACAGAAACTAGAGGACATGGAAATAAAGAGTGTGTAGCGCAAGGAGTGGCGAATCTTACCACTGGCTTTTTCGGTGGAATGGGAGGATGTGCAATGATCGGTCAATCTTTAATTAATGTCAATGCGGGAGGAAGAAACCGAATATCAGGAATTGTGGCTTCAGTAGGACTTTTGGTATTCATTCTTTTTCTTTCTACTTATATAGAAATGGTCCCAATGGCTGCATTGGTGGGACTGATGTTTATGGTGGCTATTGGAACATTCGAATGGGCTTCATTGAAAGTTTTTCGTAAAGTGCCTTTTCATGATGTTTTGGTGATGGTGATCGTGACTTTGGTAACTGTATTCTTACATAATCTTGCACTTGCAGTCTTGATTGGGGTAATTATTTCAGCTTTGGTTTTTGCATGGCAAAATGCTAAAATGATCCGTACAAGAAAACGAATAGACGAAAATGGGGTCAAGCATTATGAAGTTTTTGGTCCCTTGTTTTTTGCCTCAGCGTTGACTTTCGGACAAAAGTTTGATCCCACTAATGATCCAGATGAAATTGTTATTGATTTTGCGGAAAGTAGAATTGTAGATCATTCAGGTATTGATGCCATTCATAAAGTAACTGAACGCTACCAAAAACTCGGGAAAACTGTTTACATCCGCCATTTGAATACCTCTAGCAAGGTCTTGTTAGAAAAAGCAGAAAAAATCATCAACGTCAATTACACGGATGATGATCCAAGTTTCAAAATTATTGTAGATTAGGGGTTTGTTTTAAATCAACAATTCAGCCTATGTCTCGATTAGCTTTGTCCATCTTACCTATCAAAAGAAAGTTGCAAAGTAAATGGAAGTCTCTGAGATTTAATCTCAGTGCTTCCAATAACCCCTTATTTCTTGGGTTTTATAAATATTTCTATAACCCAAAAGAAGGTAGTCTAAGTGGATTCCTCAACTCCTATTCCTTGTCTAAGAAGCAGGAAGGCTTTACAGTAATTCAAATTGGGGCAAACGATGGAATTACACATGATCCTATTCATAAATTTATCAAAAGAGACAATTGGAAAGGCGTTCTTTTGGAACCTCAATCATTTGTTTTCAATCAATTTCTGAAGAAAATCTATTCCAAGAATAAAGGCATCGTAACGCTTTGTGCGGCTATTGGAGAGGAGGACGGTTCTCTACCAATTTATAAAATCGCTTTCTCTGATATGCGATGGGCAACTGGTTTGACTTCTTTTTCAAAAGAAAAAATTGAAGACGCTTTTCAAAATGGAATTGTTGAAATCAATTGTTCAAAGTTTGGAATTGAAATCCCTCAAGACAAAAGTAAATGGATTAGTGAGGAAGAAGTTGATGTCATCTCCCCAAAGACCTTGCTGGAAAAATACAATTTGTCAAAAATAGATCTTTTACAAATAGATGCTGAGGGTTATGATTTGGAAGTGATTCGCATTTTTGACATTCCAAATACCCAACCTGAGGCTATTATTTTCGAAAATGTAGGCTTAGCAGAAAGTGACTATCAGAATTACCTTTCGCACTTACAAGAAATGGGATACAATACCAGAAAGTTTGGACCAAACACTTTGGCTCTTAAGAAGAGTTATTCTCAATTTCAAAAATATTTTGCCTAATGGAGAAGGATTTGGTGTCTGTAGTGATTCCTTGTTACAATCAAGGGAAGTACCTCAAAGAAACAGTTGATTCTGTTCTGGCTTCAACCTATAGACCTATCGAAATCATCATCGTCAACGATGGTTCTACTGACAATTCTTTGAGCATAGCTGAAGAGATAAAAGAAAACTATGCTGAAGTGAAGTTGCTTGATCAAAAAAACGGTGGTGTAGCAAAAGCTAGAAATTCCGGTGTCAGATTGGCTTCTGGAGAATTTATTTTACCGCTTGATGGAGATGATAAAATTTCACCTCAATACCTCGAAAAAGCGATAGAGGTGTTGAAAAAAAAGGCTGAGGTAAAAGTAGTTTATTGCAAAGCTGTAAAGTTTAGTAATCAAGGAGAGAAACTCTGGAAATTAAAGCCTTTTTCAAGATATCAACTCGCTCGGGACAATATGATTTTTGTTGCTTCCTTATTTAGGAAAAAAGATTTTGATGATATTGGAGGGTTTTCTGAAGATATGGTGATGGGGAGAGAGGACTGGGAGTTTTGGATCAAAATGTTAAAGAATGGAGGAGAAGTTGTGCAGCTTACATTTATTGGCTTTTACTATAGGCTGACCCCAGAAAGTAAGAGGAAAAAAACAGGGACAAATAACAAAAAAAGACTAAGAATAGATTACCTCAATGCCAAGCATGCCGATTTTTTTGAACGCGAACTCCATGGCCCGCTCAGGTTTCAACGCACTTGGTCAAAACCTTACAATATTTTGATGAAGTTTTTGGGCAAATAAAAATTGAGGCTGCTGATTTCATTTGGAGTCAGTAGTTTTTGACTCAAAGTATTTCAAGATTAACCAAAGTAAGTAAAATTTAAATTTTTTAGTTTCCTATCCTCTATGTTATTTTGAATTTGAATCACTTTTGAATTTTAACGCTTCAGCTCTCCAAAATGCTTCAAAGTTTTTTTCCTCAATATCGAAAATCAAACAGAGGTTTTTAATTAACCTTTCATCATTTTGTGGAACTGTCAACAATTCATTGACCAACGCTACACCACCTTTTTCAAAAGCTGCATGGCAAAGGATGGCACCCGAAGTGTAGAATGATGCATATTCCCAACCCCATTTTTTATTTATAATCTCCAAAAAAGTTACAGCCTCATTTCTTGACAAAGCATTTGCAAAGATTTTGGCACTTTCACCAAAGCTAATTCCACCTTGCCCTCCCTTCCATGTAGCAAAACCTTCTTCTAATAAACTGTGCCTATCAAATTTAGGGACTATCAAGTGAATAAATTCGTGAGGATAATATTCTGAACCAAATCCACTCATTAGAATTCTATTTTCATTGAAGCCAATTCCAGTTGTATAACCTGCAAAGAAGAAGTCAAAATTTAAAAGCTGCCCTAATTCGTCACCATTTTGAGTAATATAATAGTCAAAAGGCTCATAGTCTGGGAATTCAAACTCTTCGATTATGCTTTGGCAAAACTCACCAGCCTTTTCAGCCATGGATTGATTGAAAGTATGGTTGGAAGGGTAGATAAAAGTAATTTTACCTATTTTCTTTTTCGCCCAATCGGCTGTTAAGATGGGTAAGGAGTTTTTTAATTTCCAGGACTTGTCTTCTTTTATAGCATACAACTTTTGGATTGCCCAAGGATCAGATTTGCTATACTCACCTTCAAGTCCATCAGCTGAATAGATTGTTCGAATGCTGTAATTTTCACCTTCTTTTGTGATAGATAGAATTTTAGGCTTAAAATATTGTAAAAGGTCCTTGGAAGGGAATTGATATAGAAGTGCTCTAGAAAGATCAAAATCTCTATAAATTTCTTTTTCTTCTTTATTCCAGTTGTTATTATCGGAGATTTTGTCTGGTTCTGTGTTCAAATAGTTTGTCCAAAGACTAGCAATTTCTTTAACTTCAGTATTGGTCATATCAACCCTTGAATGAACCGCCACTTCGATTTTTTCAGTAGATGCAGTAGTCGTCTCCTCTAGAGTCAGGGTTTTATTCTCTTGCTTTTGACAGCTAAAAAGTCCAAAAAAAGCAAGGATTATAGGAAAATATTTCATGATTGTAAATTTTCTTAGACCAAGTTAAGGATACTTTTTAGGTTACCCGATTTCTAATCTGCAAAGATTTATTCAAATTATATAAGTCTGTTTTTTCAGATATAGGATTCAAATAAAAAGTGAATCTTTGAGCAAGTGAAGCTTGAATAATGAAGAAAAATTAACCTATTTTAAATTATCTTTCAAACTGATGTGGATTGGCAAAAAAAATAGTGATTCTGCTCTAGCAATCTATACTTTATTTACTCAAGAAGGCAACGTTGATACAAAGGTATTTGCTCTCTATTTATAAAAGATATGGTCTAAAGATCATTGAGTCAAATACATTAATTTTCATGTTGCAATAAAATCTCCGAAATAAATTCAAATATGTCCGATTGGACTTCTTATCTCAAGCGATTTCAACATTATCTCAAAATCGAAAGGTCTTTGAGCAAAAACTCCATTTTGGCTTATCAGCAAGATATGACAAAATTGATTCGCTATATGGAAACAAGTTTCCCCGAAATTAGTCCATTACAAGTTCAACTTCAGCATCTTCAATTTTTTATAAATGGATTAGCTGAGCTTGAGATTTCTGAATATACACAAGCCCGAATTATTTCTGGAATTAAAGCTTTCTACAAATTTTTGATGTATGAAGATTTGATTTTCGAAGATCCAGCGCAGCTGCTCGAAGCCCCTAAACTTGGAAGGAAATTGCCTGATACGCTAAGCTATCACGAGATTAGCCAAATCCTAGATGGAATTGAGCTGGGGTATCCCGAAGGACATAGAAACCGAGCTATGTTAGAAATTTTGTATTCCAGTGGCTTACGCGTTTCTGAATTGACTGAATTGAAAATAGGAAATGTTTACGCAGACATTGGCTTTTTGAGAGTGATCGGAAAAGGGAATAAAGAAAGGCTAGTACCTGTAGGAAGAGATGCTTTAAAGTATTTAAAAATATATTTGGAAGAATTTCGTGTTCATCTGAACATCGCCAAAGGCCAAGAAGAATATGTTTTTCTCAATCGAAGGGGTAAAAAACTGACTAGAGTAATGGTTTTTTTGATCATTAAAAAGCAAGTGGAGGTTATTGGACTTAAAAAGAATGTAAGTCCACATACTTTCCGACATAGTTTCGCAACACATTTGATAGAAGGCGGTGCAGATCTCCGAGCAGTACAAGAAATGCTCGGTCACGAAAGTATTACGACCACCGAGATTTATACGCATTTAGATAGAGACTATCTACGTCAAGTGCTCAATGAATTTCATCCGAGGAAATGATTACAACGCAAATTTCACGGCTATACTTGGCTGAATCAAATGAAAAGCTGTATTTCTTGGACTCAATGTTACATTTCCCTGATCGTTGTAACTCGCGTCTCCTTCCGTAAGGATGTTCATACTCCCAGTATTGACATAATTCACTCGCAATTCTAAAAAAGTCTCTTTGTTTTTATCCAAAGGAATCATCAGTCCACCACCTATTTGATAGATCAATGCCCAATCTGCAAGCTCGGTTCCTGAAGAAAGCGGCTCTGAAATTCGATTTTCTCTCACCCTTGATCGGGTGTAAGCGTGAATTCCACCAAACTGCCCTTCTACAAAAGGACGAACCCAAAATGGTGTTTCAGGCATTACTCTCACCATACCGGAAAGATATACCGCATTGTTATTTCTTCTGATTCGGAAACTCTGATCTGTACCATTGATGATATTATTGCTGCGGGTCATTGCTGTGCCATACCTGCTATAACCTAATTCTCCGCCAAGAAATATGGGTGTTTTTGGAATTTTAAATGAGCCACTGACACTGATTGACGGAAAAATCATGCTACCAACTTCCGATTGAAAATCTCCTGTTGGAATTCCTGCATTGATATGAATCCCTGCGATTTCGCTTTGACTGTAGGCGGTAAAGGAAAGAAGAAAAAAGAGACTGAGGAGAGAAATTGAATTTTTCATAGAAATGATATTAAAGAGTAGATAGACTTGGTATTTTTTACGTGAAAGTATATAGGAAGTTTAGTTAATGGTTTAAAATGCCCTTCTGTTATATTTCTTCCTGAATTTTCGATTTGCTTCGCAAAAGATTTTTAAATCCTGTAATTTAGCGCTGCAATTAAAATCCAACCAAGTGTACAAATCCATCATCAAGCCGATCCTTTTCCAAAAAAATGCAGAGTCCGCTCACCATTTTACTTTTTCATGGATCAAGAGAACCTTCAATCTGCCAATAGTCAAATCGTTTATTAGAAGTCAATTTGGACTTGAAGATTCCCGTTTGGAAAAAGAGGTGTTCGGCTTGAAATTCAAAAATCCTATCGGACTTGCAGCTGGTTTTGATAAAGATGCTAAGTTGATTGATGAAATGTCTATGTTGGGCTTTGGATTTATTGAAATTGGAACTTTGACTCCAAAGCCTCAAGAAGGAAATCCACAACCTCGACTTTTTAGACTTCCACAAGATGAAGCTTTGATCAACAGGATGGGATTCAATAATGGGGGAGTTGAAGAAGCAGTGAAAAGATTGAAAAGTAGAAAATCAGATGTAATTATTGGGGGAAATATTGGCAAGAATAAATTAACTCCAAATGAAAATGCTGTAGAAGATTATTTGATTTGCTTGGAAGCTTTACATCCTTATGTTGACTATTTTGTAGTAAATGTGAGCTCACCGAATACTCCTAATTTGAGAGATTTGCAGGAAAAAGAACCTTTGAAGCGACTCCTCTTGGCAGTCAAAGAAGCCAATGACAAAAAAGGTAAGCTAAAGCCAATTTTATTAAAAATTGCACCTGACTTAACAGATGGCCAATTGGATGATATTGTAGAGATCGTTCAAGAGACAAAAATAGATGGAGTGATTGCTACGAACACAACAATTGATAGGAGTGGGTTGAAAACGGATGCTTCGCAAGTCGAATCTATCGGTGCAGGTGGTGTGAGTGGAAAAGTACTGGGGACAAGAAGTACAGAAGTTATTCGTTATTTGGCTGATAAATCAAACAGATCTTTTCCAATCATTGGAGTTGGAGGGATTTTCACAACTCAAGATGCCATTGAAAAATTGGAAGCAGGAGCAAGTTTGATTCAGGTTTACTCTGGAATGATTTATGAAGGTCCAGGAATGATCAAAAAAATCAAAAAAGGGCTTTTGTCACATTTCCAAAATCAATAAAATAGAATTCTGTATATTTCGAATAAATCACTTTCACATCAAGATTGATAAGTTCAAATTATGGCGTCATCGACCCCCAAGACAAATACTTTTAGAAAAAAAAATGAGTCTAGAGAAAAAGCTGGAGCGAAGCCTTCCAGAAAGTTTTCTTTAGAATTTATGAAAGATAAAAAAATCCCAATCACAATAGGAATAGTTCTTATAGTTTTGGGTTTGGTGATGTTTTTTGCATTCATAAGTTTCTTGTTTACTGGAGAAGCTGATCAAAGTACCTTATCAGAGGTAGACTTGGGTTTACGAGAAAATGCCACACAAACCAAGAACTGGCAGGGTTATTTTGGAGCTTATCTCGCAGAAGTTTTCATCAAAAGATGGTTTGGAATTGCTGCGTTTTTATTGCCTCCATTTTTGATTTTATTGGGCATCAAACTCACGTTTAAGTATAGATTTATCTCCTTAACGCGTTACAGCATATTTGCCATTTTCTTCACGCTGTGGATTGGTTTATTGACTGGTTATATTGTTCAGCTAACTGAAGGATACTCAGCTCTGAATAACTTGAGTGGAGGCTTCGGTTATGAATTGGGGAAATTAGGAAATGACTTTCTAGGATGGGGAACTATAGCTCTGATCGCAGGTGCTTTATTGATTTTTGTTGTCTTTTTCTTCAATATTGATCAATTGAATTGGTTTTCAAATGCTGATAAACACTTAGAAAATGAGGTGTCAAATGATGCAGATAATGAAGAAAGCGATATAGATGACACTGTATTAGAAAGTGATTTGAATGATGAATTTAAAGCATTGTACGGCTCCTCTGATGATGATATTGATGAATTAGAAAGTAAAAAAAATGATGATGGAAGTTCTTGGACAATCAACAAAAGTAAGGAAGATAAAAAGGCTACACCAGAACTAGAATTCAGTATAGCAGGAGCCGAAGATTTGCCTGACGAAGAAGAAATTGAGGCTCAGGAAACGGAAGCAAAGAAATTTTCTGTAACTCCAGTAGGAGAAGAAAAAACAGCTGATGAAGTTTCAAATCTTGATCCTTATGATCCAACTTTAGACCTTCCAAAGTATCAATATCCTACGCTTGATTTGTTAAATGAATATGATGTCAAAAAAGTCACTGTAACACGCCAAGAACTAGAGGAAAATAAAAACAAGATTGTTGAGACCCTTGTCAACTTTAAAATAGGTATCCAAGAAATTAAAGCGACTATTGGGCCCACAGTTACTTTGTACGAAATAGTCCCAGATCCAGGAGTAAAAATTTCCAAAATCAAGAATTTGGAAGATGACATTGCGCTAAGTTTGGCGGCTCTAGGAATTAGGATTATTGCTCCAATTCCTGGAAAGGGAACTATAGGCATTGAGGTTCCAAATAAGAATAGAGAATTAGTACCTGCACGAGCAGTTTTAGGCACAGAAAAGTTTATGCACAGTGACAAAGACCTTCCTGTTGCTTTAGGGAAAACTATCTCTAACGAAGTTTTTGTAATGGATTTGGCAAAAATGCCACACCTTCTGATGGCTGGAGCTACCGGACAAGGGAAGTCAGTAGGTTTGAATATGATTTTGGCTTCTTTGGTTTACAAAAAACACCCTTCACAATTAAAGTTTGTACTTGTAGATCCAAAAAAAGTGGAATTGACATTGTTCAACAAAATCGAAAGACACTTTTTGGCAAAACTTCCAGGTTCTGAAGAGGCAATCATTACCGATACAAAAAAGGTGATCTATACACTCAACTCACTTTGTATTGAAATGGACAATCGCTACGATTTACTTAAGGATGCAGGATGTAGAAATTTAAAAGAGTATAATGCCAAATTTGTAGCAAGGAAACTGAATCCAGAGAAGGGACATAGATTCATGCCTTATATTGTACTTGTCATTGATGAATTGGCGGATTTAATGATGACTGCTGGTAAAGAAATTGAAGCACCAATAGCGAGATTGGCTCAATTGGCTAGAGCAATTGGGATTCACTTGGTTGTTGCGACACAGCGTCCTTCAGTGAATGTGATTACAGGGATTATCAAAGCCAATTTTCCTGCAAGGCTTTCATTTAGGGTGACATCTAAGATTGATAGTAGAACAATTTTGGATGCCGGAGGTGCAGATCAACTGATAGGGATGGGAGATATGTTGCTTTCTACGGGTTCGGAAATGACCCGTCTACAATGTGCCTTCTTAGATACACCTGAGGTTGATGCTATTTGTGATTGGATTGGAGAGCAAAAAGGATATCCAGACGCATACTTACTGCCTGAATTCGTCGGAGAAGAGGGAGACAGTAGTAACCTTGATGTTGATTTGGCTGACCGAGATCCTCTTTTTGATGATGCTGCTAGGTTAATAGTTATGCATCAGCAAGGAAGCACTTCCTTAATTCAAAGAAAATTGAAATTAGGCTATAATCGAGCAGGAAGAATAATTGATCAACTTGAAGCAGCTGGCGTGGTAGGTGCATTTGAAGGGAGCAAAGCAAGAGAAGTTTTGATTCAAGACGAGGCGAGTTTGGAACGGTTGTTGAGTAGTTTGTAAAACTTAATATTCGATTATCAAACTGAGACAAGTTCACGGCCATGTTACAAAGATGTTTACTGTTTATACTTATATTTTCTATATCCTCGGGGTTAGCTTTTTCGCAAAAAGACCCAAAAGCCAAAGTGATTTTAGATGCCGTAAGTGAAAAATACCAATCATTACCAGGTCTAAAAGCTATTTTTGAATACTCTTACAGCTTGGAAGGGGAATCTTCTCCTCAAAGTCAAACTGGTGAGATTGCGATCAAAGGAAATAAATATCATCTCTTACTTCCTGATCAAGGACAAGAAATTTTTAATGATGGTAAGACGGTTTGGACATTTATCAATTCTGGTACTTACAAAGAAGTAACCATCAATTCTGCGAGTGATATGGAAGATGAATTAAAGCCTTCTTCTGTTTATACGATTTATAAAAAAGGATACAATTACGCTTTGAAAGGAGAGAAATCTCTAAACGGAGTCCTTGTTCAGATTATTGAGTTAACTGCCGAAAAATCGGGTGAGCCTTTCGAGAAAGTAACTCTAATGGTGGATAAAAATAAAAAAGACTTAGTAGGTTGGGAAATCCTTGATGATCAAGGAGGTAAATTAATGTACCAATTTAAATCTGTAGATACTAAAACCTCCCTTCCTGATGATTACTTTGTTTTCAATGCTTCAAAATATGGAAAAGTAGAAGTTATTGATTTACGCTAAAGAATAGCTTTGGTGCATTTTTATTTTTTAAGCTAAAATTACCTACTTTTGCCCAAATCCAATAGAGGCATGAACAAGGCAGAATTATTTGATCAAATCAAGCAAAAATCTTCATTTTTATGTGTCGGTCTAGATACCGACCTAACTAAAATCCCTCAACACCTTAGAAAAAATAGTGATCCACTTTTTGAATTCAATAAACAAATTATTGATGCAACAGCTGATTTGGCCATTGCATATAAGCCGAATATTGCTTTCTATGAAGCTCTTGGACCTAAAGGTTGGGAAAGCTTGCAAAAAACCTTGGAGTATATTCCAAATGATATTTTTACAATCGCCGATGCAAAACGCGGAGACATAGGAAACACCTCAAGTCTATATGCCAAGGCATTTTTTGAGACAATGGATTTTGATTCAATTACAGTAGCACCATACATGGGAGTGGACAGTGTTAAGCCATTTTTGACATTTGAAGGGAAATGGGTGATTTTGCTTGCATTGACATCAAATGAAGGCAGTTTGGATTTCCAATTGATCGCGTCAAAATCAGGAAAACCTCTATTTCAAGAAGTGCTAGAAAAAAGTCAACTTTGGGGAAATACCGACAACATGATGTATGTAGTAGGTGCGACAAGAGGAGAAAAAATTGCTGAGGTACGTCAAATTGTTCCTGAGCATTTTTTCTTAGTTCCTGGAGTAGGAGCACAAGGAGGAAGTCTTGAAGAGGTAGCGAAGTTTGGAATGAATGCGACTTGTGGGTTGCTAGTCAATTCTTCAAGGGGGATCATTTACGCAAGTCAAGAAAAGGATTTTGCTGCTGCTGCAAAAGTGGAGGCAATGAAATTACAGCAAGAAATGTCTGAGTTGTTGGACAAGTATTGTTATTAAAGATTTTTGTAATAAAATTTTTTAGTTTATTTTTATTGTGTTGGTAATGATTGTTTTATATAAAATTTTTAAAGATGGATTTTCAAGAAAACTTCCTGCAATCTGTATGGAAATATCAATATTTTGATAAAAACGGCTTACAGACCACTGAAGGTACTCCGCTTTCGATCATCAAAATTGGCTATCATAATTTTTATGAAGGTCCAGATTTTTTGGAAGCTCAAATTCACCTAGGGAATTTTGATTATTATGGTCATGTGGAGATTCATCGCAAATCTTCTGATTGGAAAAATCATGATCATGACAGTGATGACAGATACAATAGCGTAGTATTGCATGTAGTTTGGGATGATGATAAACCGATTCTTAGGAAAGATGGGACGTCGATTCCAACATTAGTTTTGAAGGGGAAAGTTCTTTTGGATGTCATTCGAAATTATGAAAGACTTCTGAATGGAGAGGGGGAACTGTTATGTGCAGCAGGACTTGATTTTATTCCTGATATTATTCGTTTTTCTACTTTGGAAAAAGCGCTAGTTGAGCGATTGGAAAGCAAGGCAAAACTAATTTTAGATTTGTTAGAGCAAAGTAATACTGACTGGGAGGAGACTTGCTTTCGGTGGTTGATGAATGCATTTGGTTTCAAAACGAATAGTGAATCCATGCTCAACTTGTCTCAGATGATTCAATTTAAGACACTAAAAAAACATAGTGGCAATAGTCTAATTATTCAAGCTTTAATGTTAGGTCAAGCAGGTTTGATTCCTGCATCTGTAAGTGACGATTATGGTCAGATGCTGAAGAGAGAATATGATTTTTATCACAAAAAATACAACTTAGGAAGTCCTATGCATTTTTCTGAATGGAAATTTATGGGGGTGAGACCAGGTAATTTTCCAACGTTGAGGATTGTACAAGTTGCTGAAATTATTGCCAAAAACCCAAGTTTGCTATCTGGTGTGCTTCATGAAACTAGTAGTTTTCTCAACTTCAAAAAATTCTTTTCAATTCAAATTCCTGAATATTGGCAGTATCATTATCAGGTAGATAAGCCTTCTACTGGAAACCTGTCAAAATCGCTCAGTAATCAGACAATCAATTTGTTATTAATCAATTTTGTGGTGCCTTTGTGGTTTGCTTATGGAAAATATATTCAAGATAGCACTTGGCAGGAAAAGTGTTTTGATCTCCTGCAAGAAATGGTCCCTGAGGAGAATTTTATTATTCGAAAGTTCAAAACTCATAATTGGGAACCAAAATCTGCTTTTGATACACAGGGAATGATTGGTCAATTTCATAGTTATTGTAAGCTCAAAAAATGTCTTGATTGTAAAGTTGGACAAAATCTACTCAAGCCAGCGAAAAAATGACTTTTGTTAAAAACCGCAATAAGCAGTACTTTTGCCATTCAATTAAGAAAGAATTATGGAAAAACCAGTAATTATTTTAGGAGCTAAAGGTATTGCACACCCAGCATTAGAGATATTTAATAGCAATAAAGTGGTTGTGTATGGATTTTTGGATGAAGATGAAAAATTGCATGGTCAAGAAATCAACGTAGTCCCAATTCTTGGAAACCCAGAAGATGAAGGGTTTTTGAAGTTGGTGGGTAAAAAATGTGAGGCCTTCGTAGCTGTTGATGATAATAAATACAGACAGTTTTTGGTGAAGATGTTGAATGACAACCGGAAGGTGCAGCCAATCAATGCAATTCATCAAACTGCCTACATTTCTACAGATGCTACAATTGGTCATGGGAATTTTGTGAATGCAAAAGTTAATATAGGTGCAGGAACCATGATTGGAAGTCACTGTATTATCAATTCTGGAGCTATAGTAGATCACGGTTCGAAAGTTGGAGATTTTGTGCAGCTTGGTGCTGGCTCGATCGCAAACTCAAATGTTATTATCGAAGAAGGTGCATTTATTGGTTCAGGAGTTATTTTGGTGTCTGGAATCACGGTGGGTAAAAATGCAAGGATTGGTGCTGGTTCGGTAGTAATTTCAGATGTGAAAGCTAACGATACAGTATTTGGAAATCCAGCAGCTCCAATCAAAAAATAATAAATAAATAGGCTTTCGAGCTAGTATTAAATATTTCTTATTCAAAATAAACCAAAACACCTTGTCGGAAACAAGGCTCTAGTTATGGAAAACAAAGACTACAGTATCTTACTTTATTACTGCTATGCTGATATCGAGGATACAGAAGCATACAGAGAAGAACATCATTTGTTCTGTATTGAAAACAATATTCGCGGAAGAATTATCATTTCTTCTGAGGGATTGAATGGTACCGTTTCGGGTCTCAAAGAGGACTGCGAAAAGTACATGGCTTATATCCACAGTGATGCTAGATTTGCCAAAACTGAATTTAAAGTAGAAGACCATGACAAGCATGCTTTTACCAAGATTCATGTAAGGGTAAAGCCTGAGATTGTTCACAGTAGTTTAAGACACATTGATCCAAAAGTAAAAACAGGTAAGCATCTAGCCCCTAATGAATTTAAAGCACTCAAAGATCAGGAAGATGTGGTGATTTTGGATGTAAGATCAAATTACGAACACGAATTAGGTCACTTCAAAAACGCCATTACTTTAGATATCGACAATTTCAGAGACTTTCCTGAAAAAGTAAAAGAACTTGAGCACCTGAAAGGAAAAAAAGTACTCACTTATTGTACAGGAGGAATTAAGTGTGAAAAAGCATCTGCATTTTTATTAGATCAAGGATTCGAAGATGTTTATCAGCTACATGGAGGAATTATAAAGTATGGTTTGGAAGCAGGTGGAGAAGATTTTGAAGGGAAATGTTACGTATTTGATAATAGAATTGCAGTTGATGTCAATAAGGTAAACCCTACAATCGTTTCCAAATGTCATGTTTGTGGAACAAACTCAGATAGAATGGTCAACTGCGCTAACCCTAAATGCAATGAACACTTAGCAATTTGTGAAAATTGTGGTTGGGAACTTGATGGCGCATGTTCCGTAGAATGTCAAGAACATCCCGAAAAGAGACCTTATGATGGAACAGGCTACTATCAGAAAATTACAAATGGATACAATCCTTACAAAGGTTTGGTCCGTAAAAAAGATAAAGAAAAAACTAAATCGATCAGTTCATGACCAAGCGCATTCCTGAATCCGAGTTGATCATCAATCCTGATGGAAGTATTTACCACCTTAATTTGAAGCCAGAAGATCTGGCTTCAACTGTTATTGCTGTGGGTGATCCTGATAGGGTAGAGAAAGTCTCAAAGTATTTCGACAGCATAGAGCTCAAAGTTTCCAAAAGGGAATTTGTGACACATACGGGTCACTTCAAGGGCAAAAGGATTACAGCGATCAGTACTGGAATGGGAACTGACAATATTGAGATCTTTATGACAGAGCTGGATGCTCTGGTTAATGTAGATTTTAAAACACGTCTTCCAAAAAAGCAACATACAAGTCTGGATATCATAAGAGTTGGAACTTCTGGAAGTATGCAAAAAGACATTCCTGCCGGTTCGATTCTAGCATCAGCCTATGGTATTGGCTTGGATACTTTGATGGCTTTTTATACTACCAAATATTCTGAATTAGAAAAAAATGTAGCTAGAGCAGTTCAGGATTCATTGAATTTACCTTTTCTTCCATATTGTATTGAAGGGTCTCAAAAGTTATTAGATCTGTTAAGTGAAGGATTGATTATTGGAAATACCGCAACTTGTCCAGGTTTTTTTGGTCCCCAAGGAAGAGAAGTTAGAATAAAACCTGCAATCCCAGATATCATTGAAAAGCTAGCTTCTGTAAACCTAGATAAATTCAGGATTACAAACTTTGAAATGGAAACTTCAGGATATTATGCCATGGGGAGGTTATTGGGTCATGAAGTTTTAAGTTTGAATGCCATAGTGGCAAATAGAATTACTCAAGAGTTTGCTGACAATGCTTATGAAATCGTAGATGATCTGATCAAGCATACTTTAAAAAAAGTGGCGGAATAAAATTCCGCCATTTTTTGGTAATCACCCTTATGCTAATAATCGAGTTGAAAAAATTTCACTGTTAATCTTAAAATGTTCCCAATCCCTGTAATCTATACTTTTAATTAACTCAATCAGTGTTTCGGCACATTCCTGTTTGCATACATAAACACCAAAAACAGATTCTTTTTTATTTATCATAAAAATTCTACTACTACCAAATACTTTACTTAGGCTTTTCCATTTTGATACAATCAAAAGTTCGTCCTTGTTTTCCATTGTTTGCATGATCTTGAATGATCCAAAAGTGCATGTGATTTCCATAAGAATTAAATTTAACTTTAATCAAAGGTACTTAGAGAACAGCCGCTTGGCAATACGTAGTAACACGTATTTTTAGGGGGTAATCGACAAAAAAATGGTTTTAGAATAAGATTCCTTTATTGTTTTTGGCCCAAATAAGTAAAGAGTTATGCTTTTTGTCTAACTTTAACTTGTTGATAATGTTGCTTCTATGTTTTTCTACAGTCCTCTCTGCAATAAATAATTTATCTGCTATTTCCTTCGAAGTAACACCGTCTGCAATAAGCCTAAGAATTTTAATTTCTGATGGAGTGAGTTTGTCAGAAGTGCTGGTAGGGCTCAGGTTTTTGTCTTTTGGAAAAATCAAATTACTAAAATAATCTTCTCCTTCACTTACCTTTTGAATACAATTAATCAAGTCTTCGGTAGCAAAATTCTTCAATAAATATCCTGAAATATTCAAGTTTTTAGCTTGCTGAATAATATATTTTTCTCTATGAAGTGTTAATAAAATGATACGAGTTTTGAGCCCTCTTTTTAGGCATTCTTTTGCTACTTCCATACCTGTCATTTTGGGCATTTCTAAATCTAGGATTGCGATAGGAGGATTGAATTTCTCAATCATTTGTAAAGCAATGACGCCATCTGAGGCTGCTCCTAAGATTTCATAATTATTCTCTTCCAAAAAGTCTTTGAGGCCTTTCAAAAGGAGAGGATGATCATCTGCAATAATGAGTTTTACTGACATTTTATGGATAAAATAAAAATGAAAAACTCGTTCCTTTAGCTTTTTCAGAATCAACTTTCATTATTCCTCCAAGTGTAGCTGTTCTTTCTTTGAGGGTTTTCAAACCCAAACTTTGGAAGTCTTGAAATTTCTTAGAAAAATCAAATCCAATTCCATTATCTGCAATGGAAAGGTGTACCATTTTTTCATCTCGAATTATAGTTACCCTAACCGCTGAAGCTTTCGCATGTTTCAAAATATTATTAAATGTTTCCTGAACAATTCTGTAAATATGAAGCTGTTGATCAGCATCAAACAAATCATCTACTTCATCTAGCTCCGATGAAACAAAAATATCTGTTTCCTCGTCAATCTGATCTAATACATTACGAATGGCATTTGTCAATCCTAATTCTTCTAGTTGAAATGGATGAAGTGATCTTGAAATCCCTCGAAGTTCTTCTATTGCTAGATTGAGTAGGTTCGTTGCAGACTCATCTTTGTCCATTGCCACTTTGTTTTTGATAAGGAGGAGACTTTGTCCAAGGCCATCATGTAGATCCTTAGAAATTCTTTTTCGCTCAGTTTCTTGACTGAGCAAGAGGTCTCTAGAAAAATTTTCTTGAAGGATTTTTGCTTTCTGTGCGGCCTTTAAGTTTTTCAGTAAAAACCATAAGATAAGTCCAGCAATTATAGATAAGCTAATAGTGACAATTGTAATAATTTTTGTTCTTGTGGAGGTTGTAATTTGTTCTATTTCTCGAGTTTTATTGAGAATTTCACGTTCTTTTTTTTCTGTTTCGTATAGTGTCTGATAATATGCAAAGCTATTTGCTTGATTACTTTGAAAAAGGGAATCTTTAAATGATTTATATTTTTCTAATGCTTCAAATGCCGTTTTGAAGTCTCCAACATTTTTTGAAATTCGAGACTCAATCAAATAAGCATCTATAATTTGATCCATATTTGCAGCTTCCAAGGCATCTTCTCTATATTGTTGAATCAAGTTTTTTGCTTCACTTAAGTTTCCTCTACTTTCTTCAATCAGTGTTTTTGATTTGAGGAATGGGAGTTTGATAAAAGAATTCCCATCGAGTTCGTCTTCAATGATTTGTTTTGCCTCTTGATATAGTTTTTCTTGATTTTCATAATCTTGGATTTCTGAATAATGATTTGAAAGTGAAAGACAGACTATTGCTCTTACCTCTGAATCTGCAATTGAATCTTTTCCGATTTTTTGATAGACCCGGTTTAGAAAATCAAATCTTTCATCATTTCTATCTTGCTTATCATAATCTCTGGATTGGTTGTAAAGTATGATGCTCCAATCATAAATATTTCCTTGATCAAGGTAATTTTCTGCAAGTTGTTTTCTTATTTTTTCTGCCTCTGAATAGATGCCATACTTGCTAAAAAGTACTGCCATACCATTGTTAACATAGTTGACATAATCTTGATCCTCAAGATTCTCGTAATAGGTTCTAGCCAACTGATAATCATTCATGGCGCTAATCAACTCTCCTCTATAATCCTTTGCCTGTGCTCTGAAAAATAAGGCATCTGCCACAAAAATGGAGTCCTTTTCTGAGAAATAATTCATTGCGAGGGTGTAAGCTTCAATTGCTTCAGAAAAGTCCGTTTGGTTGTAATGGGCAGCAGCTAGTTTTAAATAAATATTCCCTTGGGTTCTACTTTGATCAATCTGAGGTACAAACTTTGATGCATGAAGCATCAGTTCTAATGCTTTCTCTTCTGTGTTTGATTCACTATTCAAAATTTCAAAAAGCTGTACTGACCAAATACCTAATTCTCTAAAATTCCCTGTTTTTTCAGCTAGCTTAATTCCTTGTTCATAAAAAAATATAACATCTTCCTGTTTGTTGTCTTGAGTTAATCCATCAATGATTGCCTTTAATTTTTCGAATTTATCATTCTCAGATGATTCAGAGACTAAATAATTTTTTATCGAGTCCTTTAAAGAAATTTGAAAGGCTGATAATTCAAGACTAAATATGAAAAAAATACACAATATTAATGGTAAAAATATAGATTGAATTCTTTTTGTTAGATGCATGTAAACTAAAACTCTTTAAAAGATTAATTATCTAGAATATCAAAAATAGCTGAATATTAACTTTTAACAACTCCCCTTACATAAAAATATTTCAGGACAACAGCATATATGACCATATATGTATATACATGTATTTTGTGAACAATGTAATTTCTATGCCGTTTAATAATGTGTATAGATAAAGTAAAAATTTATTTTATACTATACATCATGTCTAGGGAATCCCATCAAAAGTAGCATTTTCAGAGTCCTTTTGATTTCTAATATTTCTATTTCCCTTTCAACTTCCAGAATACTCTATTATCAATCAGATTTGAGTGACACATATCCTTGTGTGCGTTCAAAATAATCTATAAATACAAAAACATGAAGACCATTTTACCGCATTTATTGCTGTCACTTTTATTGCTATCAACTCTTCCTTTGACAGCACAAGAAATATCTATTCGTGGGAAAGTTATCGAAGCTGAAACATCCAATCCACTAGAATTCGCAAATATTGCCTTGCTTGCAGAAAGTGACTCTGCTTTAGTTACGGGTGTTGTGAGTGAATTGGATGGTACATTTTCATTTACTACTACAGCGGGAGATTACATTTTAAGAGTTGGGTTTATTGGTTATGAAAGCCGGTTCAAAAACATTTCACTTGGAGATAAAACAGAAGAGAATGTGGGTAATGTTAGGTTAAGAAAAGATGCTCAAAGTCTTGATGAAGTAGTAGTAGAAGGTGTGACATCCATGTTTGAAAGTGATATTGATAAACGTCGCTATAATGTGGAAAATAGTATTGTCGCAGAAGGGGCAACAGCATCTGAGTTACTTAGTACACTTCCCTCAATTCAAATGGATGATGAAGGAAGTATTTCAATGCGAGGTAGTGGTAACATACTTATTTATATCAATGGACGCCCTTCCAACCTTTCAGGGGATGATGCAGAAAGTGTATTGGCTCAATTTCCAGCAAATAGTATAAAGACTGTTGAACTAATTACAAACCCATCATCTAGATATGATGCAGCGGGAGTAGGCGGAATAATCGATATTATTCTAAAAAAGAACGAAAAAACAGGTCTAAATGGGCAAGTTAATGCTTCAATTGGTACGCGAGATAAATATAACGCTGGTCTCAACATGAATTATGGAACTGAAAAGGCAAACTATTATATGTCCTATAATTTTCAAGATAGAAGGAGATTCAGAGAAAGTGAATCTTTTAGAGAATCAAATTTAACGGGAGTTTCCCCAATCCTAGATCAAGATTCTTACCAGCTAAATAGAGACATTAATCATTTGATAAGGGGTGGAATCGATTGGAGATTGACAGAAAATCAAACTTTTGGGGTGTATGCTCAAGGTAATTTTAGAGATCGAAGTGGTTCTGAATTGTTAAACCAAAGGAATATCAATTCAAGCCAAGAATTGGATAGCTTATTTGTTCGAGATATTGATGAAACGAGAGTTTCTACAAATTTTGAATCAGGGATAAATTATTCTATTGAGCTTGACACATTAGGACAAAGACTTTTTACATCAGCTTCATTCTCTAGAGATGAGCGGTCACAGGAAGAAATATATAATCAGACATTTTTCAATCAAAATAGCCAAGAAGTTCCTTCTAATAGAATTTTACAATTAAATGATCGCCCACAGACTAGTAATTTATATGTATTTCAATTAGACTACGAAAAGCCTTTTTTAAATGGAGGAAGTTTAGAGACTGGTCTAAAAGGTACATTTGGAAAGTGGAACAGGTCACAGAATTTTTCTGAAGGAAATGAGGAGAATGATTTTAATCCTGTATTGAATGATTTCTTCAGCGATGGGTTCAATTTCAAAGAGGATGTCTATGCATCATACTTAAGTTACAGAAATAAAATTGGAAAGTTAGGCTATCAAGGTGGTTTAAGGGCAGAATATACAGAGACGATTTCACGACTTGAAAGCACGCAAGAGCCTTTTGTAAATAATTATTTTAATCTTTTTCCGAGTGCATACTTGAGTTATGAAATTAAGCCCGAAGAAGAGTTTACGGCTAATTTTAGTAGAAGAATTTCAAGACCAAATATTTGGGCTCTAGCTCCGATTTATAGAGTTGGAGATTTATATAATCTGAGTATCGGAAATCAAAGACTTCAACCAGAATTCACGAATAGTTATGAAGTGGGATACATGAAAGGCTGGGAAAATTACCTTTTAAATGCAACAGTCTATCATCGATATTCTACAGATGTTGAGACAAGAGTGATTCGCTTAAATGAAGATAATGTGGCAGTCCAAATGAGAGAAAATGCAAATAGTAGAGCCAGTACAGGTTTTGAGTTGATCAATCAAATTCAGGTTACACAGTGGTTTGATGCGACATTATCAGGTAACTTTTTCTATTCAGAAATTCAAGGTGACAACATTGAGTCAGGTTTCAATAATTCAAATTTCTCTTGGACACTGAATTTACTTGCTAATATGGCTATCCCAAAATTTGCTACACTGCAAATTCAGGGAGATTATCGAGGGCCTATTGTTTTGCCACAAGGCGAAATAGAACCTCTTTGGGGAGTAAATTTAGGTTTAAGAAAAGATATTTTAGATAACAAAGCTACCATTAGCTTAAATGTCAGTGATATTTTCAACACTAGAATCTTCAAAATCAGAATAGAAGATCAGCGTTTTACTCAGGATAGGCTATTTAATAGAGAAACTAGGATAGGAACCTTGTCATTTACCTACCGATTTGAGGGATTTAAAGAGAAGCGAAGTGGAGAGGAAAGAGAAAGAGACGGTTTTGAAGACGATGATTTTTAATCATTCTCAAAAAATCCAAAAGGCTTAGCTTTTTGGATTTTTTATTTTTAGAGAGGATAAGTCTTTAGAAGTCTCTTTCTTTGCAAGATGATTTCGATTTATACAGATGGTGCAGCAAAAGGTAATCCAGGTCCAGGTGGATTTGGAACAGTATTGCTCTACAATCAACATAGAAAAGAGCTTTCAGAAGGCTTTAGACTTACTACTAACAACAGAATGGAACTTTTGGCAGTGATCAGAGGGCTTCAGGAGCTGAAAGTCCAAGGAATCCCAGTTTCTATTTATTCTGACAGTAAATATGTCGTTGATTCTGTTGAAAAAGGTTGGATTTGGTCCTGGCAGAAAAAGGGTTTCAAAGACAAGAAAAATGTTGATTTGTGGAAAAAATACATTCCTCTTCATATGAAATTTAAACCGAAGTTTATTTGGGTAAAAGGACACGCTGGGAATCCATTGAATGAACGATGTGATCAGCTTGCTGTAGCTGCCGCAGAAGGGAAAAACCTGAAAGCAGATATTGGATACGAGTCGGAGAATAAAAGTCCGTCTGGTTTGTTTTGATTTTCAATAAAAACTTATGTCAAATACTTTTTTTAAGTTTAAGCAATTCATTGTAAATCAAGATCGATGCGGGATGAAAGTCAGTACTGATGCAGTCGTTTTAGGTGCTTTGGCTGGCAAAAAATCACCTCTTTCAATCTTGGATGTAGGAGTTGGTACAGGTGTGATTTCTTTGATGCTTGCACAGAGATTTGACAATGCTACTGTGTTTGGTGTGGAGATTGAAGATAGTGCTTTTGGTCAAGCTTTAGAAAATATTCAAGCGTCAAAATTTGCGAAAAGAGTTAGCGTAAAACACCAAGACTTTCAAACTTATTCAGACAAATCAGACCAGCAATTTGATATGATCGTGAGTAACCCTCCATACTTTCCAGATCATATCAAAACTAATGATGCTCAAAGAAATAAAGCGCTTCACAATGATTCATTAAGTTTTGAGGATCTTGTGGCAGGAGTGATTAAATGCCTAGATGAATCAGGAGAATTTTGGGTTATACTTCCTCCTCGGCAAATGCAGGATTTGGAAGAAATTTGCAAAATACATCAGCTGCTTCCATTTCATAAAGTAAACCTAAAAGACAAGCAGGAAACAAAAGTAATTCGTGTGATTCAAGGTTTTTCATACGGGAGCGAATTCACTTTAGAAAATGAATTATTTATCAAAAACCCTGATGGTTCTTTTGCCAAAGCTTATCAAAAACTTTTGAAAGACTTCTTGTTGATTTTCTAATTAAAACTCACTTTTTCAAGAAATCCAATATTTTCTTTTTCTAGCATTTTCAGAATTGGTTCATAAATTTCAGGGATGATTGGCGTATGAAGACCTCTTACTTTTATTTTCCCATCAAGAAAAAGGTCGACAGCCATCGCAAGTGGCAATCCAACAGTTTTGGCCATAGCAGTATAAGTTTGGTTTGTGCCCTTACAGACTAGACTTGAAGTGAGTTTTTTTGTTCCGCGAGGAGTTTCTATCTCAAATAAATGCTGCATGACTATCATGTCTTTGTCTCCTGATTCCAAGCTCCATTTGTCTTCTAAAATCACCTGTAAAATAGCCGCAGGACTTCCTTTTCTAAGTGGAAGTTCTATTTCTTCGAAGAGTCCAAGCCAAGCTATTTTTTCTAAAATCTCTTCTGTCACCCAAGGGAGTAGCTCTTTAATTTTGTTTTCGACAGATTGGATTTCATCATAGGGCAAAAATGAATTGATAAACATTTTGTAAGTAAATCCATCGGGAAGATCCATTGTGAAGCTGTCATCAGTCATTCCTAATTGAACAAATACATCCCAACTTTGACAAAATCCTGCCCTACGGAGCGTTCCTCTTAAAAGTGTTGGGATCTCATCAAGTCCATAAATTTGTCTATAACTTAGAGAGTCCCTATTTGGATAGCCATCAAAATCACCGACATCTTCAAAACTTATCGTCTCAAGTCTCCTAAAAAGCATGTGATAAGGAATGTATTTGTACTTTCCATTTCTTATAAATCTGGAAACACCTTGACCTGCCAAAACCACATTTCTCGCATTCCAGGTGAATTTATATTTCCACGGATTGTTCTCACTTTCAGGGGTCAAAACTCCACCCGTATAGGACTTGAAGCTTTTAATTTTATTTCCCTTTGCTTTTTCTTGGTCGATAATTTTCATCGCTGACATGTGGTCTATACCAGGGTCTAAACCACATTCATTCAAAAAGAGCAAACCCTTTTCTTCAACATCTAGCTTCATGCTTCTGATTTCTTCAGACTCATATGAGGCTGTAAACAAATGTTTGTGAAGTTCAAGACAATCTTTAGCGATCAATGGATGCAAGAAGGCAGGCAGCATAGAAATTACTACATCCGATAATTTTATGATTTCTTGTCGATTTTTGTCGTCTTTTAGATTAATTGCTTTTGCAGTTACGAAAGTACTTTGTCCGCTTTTTTGGGCAGCTATTTTTTCACTGATATCAGCTAATATGATTTGTCTATTTTTTGCTTCTGCCGTTCCAATTAAGTAATCTATCAAATAAGTTGAGGATTTTCCAGTTCCTAAAATTAAAATGGTGTGCATAGTAAAAGATATTTGAGAGTAATGGTATTCGAAGATGTGAAAAATGAATGATTGTAAAAAATCGAGATCAATAAAAACATCATTATTAACAAAAACCGATTTTTTTTTGTTAATTCAATCCCTTTTTTAAATTAAAACATGGTGAAAAAAATAGAAATAAACGTGTCTTTGGAGATTTTCCCGAAAGAGGAGTGGTTGGAAGTGGATGCAAAATTGATAGAAAAAGCTAAATCAATCCTCGAACATGCCCACGCGCCCTATTCCAACTTTTTGGTTGGAGCTGCATTGCTTTTGGAAAATGGACAGGTTTTCACTGCCAATAATCAAGAAAACGTCTCTTTTCCTGTTGGTGTATGTGCGGAACGAGCAGTCTTAAGCTATGCCATGGCAAATTCTCCGGGAGTCAGGCCATTGAAAATTGCAATTGTAGCAAAGAGAAGGGTTGAAAAGAAGTTTGCTACAGTAACTCCTTGTGGGCTTTGCCGGCAGACGATCAATGAATATGAGATCAAATTCGAAAGCCCAATAGAGATTTTGATGCTAAATCCTCAGGAAGAAATTCTCAAAGCTTCAGGGATTGAACAATTGCTGCCATTTAGATTTAATGATTTGAATAGTTGATGAAATTTGAAATTGCTTACAAGCACACTGCACAATATCACCTTTCTCAGGTTCCAACGGGAAAAGAAAAAGAGGTTTGGATTTTATTCCATGGTTATGGGCAATTGGCAGAGTATTTTTTGAGAAAGTTTAAGACACTTTTTTCAGAAAATCGTCTTTTTGTTGTTCCTGAGGCTACGAATTATGGATATCTCCAAGGATTCCAAGGAAGAGTTGGTGCAAACTGGATGACCAAGCATGAAAGAGAGTTGGCTATTGACAATAATCATCAATATTTGAATAAACTCCTTGATCATATCTTGGAAGAATATGATGAAATTCCGAAGATCAATGTGCTAGGCTTTTCTCAAGGTGCAGCAACAGCAAGTAGGTGGCTTGGACAGGTTGATTTTTCTATAGGAAAACTGATTCTCTGGGGTGGAGGGTTTGCGCATGATTTGAATATCGGAAAAATAGGAGATCATCTTAAAAAAACTTCAGTCACACTAGTCTTGGGTGATGAAGATGAATTTATCACAAAGGAATCTATTCAAAAACAAGATGAGCTAATTTCAGTTTTAGATATTCAAGTAGATAAATATGAATATCCTGGAGGTCATGAACTTCATCTACCGACTTTAGAAAAACTAATTGAATAAAATTTAATCGTTTCATGACCTTAAAAAGTTTGATTTTAAACAACAGTTACTTAATTTTCTAAAAATTTACATACACTCTGTAATGCTATCCCTCACAGAAAAAGAAATTGAGAAAATCGCCTCCTTACTTCAAAAAGGAATGATTTGTTTTTATCAATTAAACAACAAAAAAATCTATCATCTACCAGATGACGAAGACTATTTCAATTATGATCTAACTCCCGACGAAGAGGATGTCTTGGATGAAATAGATGAAAATCCAGATAATTATGCTGAGTTTACCAAGATGGATTCCAATCAGGAACATCAAATGATGGAAAATTTTGCAGATCGGGTTGTAAAGGAAAAAACTTTCCAAGACGAGCTCTTCAATGCCTTGAGCAAGCCTAAGGCTGCGACCGGTTTCAAGTTCTTGATAGACAATTCTGGTAAATACAATGGACTTTGGTCAGAATATAAACTAGACAAATACAAAGACTGGGTGCTTGAGCAAGTAGATGCTTTCAATTATGCTGATGAATAGAAAAAAAACAGGCTGTGAAATTCACAGCCTGTTTTTTTATACATTAACATGTCTTTCGGCATGGTAAGATGACCTTACCAATGGTCCCGATTCTACATATTTCAATCCTCTTTTTAGTCCTTCTTCTCGATATATCGCAAACATATCCGGATGGATAAATTCAGCTACTTCGATGTGCATTTTTGTTGGTTGAAGGTATTGGCCCAAAGTAAGGATGTCACAGCCATTTGCTGCAAGATCATCCATCGCTTTGAACACCTCATCTTTGCTTTCTCCCAATCCAAGCATAATGCCCGTTTTGGTTCTTTTACCATATTCTTTGGTCAACTTGATTTGTTCTAAAGATCTCGCATACTTGGCTTGTGGACGTACTCTTCTATATAAACTTTCCACTGTTTCCATGTTGTGAGAAACTACTTCTTGTCCTCCACTGATCATTCTATAAAGAGCGTCCCAATTTGACTTCACGTCTGGGATAAGCGTTTCAATGGTAGTCTGAGGAGAAAGTTTTTTAGTTTCTACGACAGTTTGATACCAGATTTCTGCACCTTTATCTTTCAATTCATCCCTGTTTACAGAAGTAATTACAGCATGTTTTACTCCCATAAGTTGAATGGCTTCTGCCACTCTTCTAGGTTCATCAGTGTCATACTCTGGCGGTCTTCCTGTAGCTACGGCACAGAAAGAACAAGATCTCGTACACACATTTCCTAAAATCATGAAAGTGGCTGTGCCAGCTCCCCAGCATTCACCCATATTTGGGCAATTTCCACTTTCACAAATGGTATTTAATTTATGTTGATCGACGAGTTTTCTGACTTTAGCATATTCTTTTCCAACAGGCAACTTCACCCTGAGCCAGTCAGGTTTTTTTCTTTTTGTCGTCTCTTCGGAAATTACAGGTAATTCAATCATCTCTTTTAGCTTATTGATTGGGCAAAATTAAAGGTATTAGGTTTATAAACCCAATGGTTTGGCTACTTCCTGAAGCCATAATATAAAGTGAAATAGGCTGATTGGAAAAACTGTCTGTTTTCAGTCGTCGGCATCAATTCTATTTCCTTTGTAAAACCCTCTAATTGGTAACCAAGTTCCAATCCAATGGCACTTGATTTAAATGTACCAAATTCGAAAAATAGTGCTGCCTTTGCATTTCCTCCGAAAGCGATTTCTGATTCACTCAGTCCTTCGAAAATTCTTCCAGGACCTAAAATATTGAATCTACTTTGATGCACTTCTGGATTATATTGCTCGCGAACTGTCTCTACTCTGCTCACTGCATATTCTATAATGTATGGAGAAATTAGTCCGATTGATGGACCTACTGCTGCTAATGCTGAAATCTGAACACCTTGTTGTGGGGCTTTTTTGAATAGAATAATCTCTCTTCCATAATAAGGTCTAATGGCGTAGAGATAGTTTGATTTGCCAAAAACATAGGAGTTGCCCAATACTGTGGTGTATCTTACTTCTTTTGGGTTTTTGACATTGGCTAGATCAAGACCGAACAACTGAAAATTAGTATCGTCCAATCTGAAACCCATTTTAAAAGAAGCACCTCCAATTAGCCCTCCATTCGTGTTTTCATTAAGACCGAAAAAAACTTCCTGGTCATATTCATAATTCCCAGCATCTTCTCTCTGTCCATACCCGTTGATCCAAATCAATGCAAACAGGCCTGTGATGATATATTTTAATCCCTTTGTCATAGTTATCAGGAAATTAACGCTAATTTTGGTTCTAAGTTACTAAACCAAAAATAAAAGTAAGAGTTTATGCCTACTATTAAAAGTTCATATCTAGGAAATCTGAGAACTCAAATGAATCACCTTCAATCTGGGACTGAAGTAATCACTGATGCGCCTTTAGATAACAATGGAAAAGGAGAAGCTTTTTCTCCAACAGATCTAGTAGCCGCTGCTTTGGGAAGTTGCATGGTGACGATCATGGGAATCGTAGCGGAAAGAGATGGATTGGAGATGGAAGGATTGAGTTGGGAAGTAACCAAAGTCATGAATCCTCAACCTAGAAAAATTGCAGAAATAATCGTTGAGTTTCATTGGGAAAATGCCCCTCAGGATGAAAAAATGCTTCAAAAACTAAAAAACGCAGCAAAAACCTGCCCGGTTGCCCTAAGCCTACATCCAGAACTCAAGCAAACAATTATATTTAATTTTTAAAGGAGTAATTCCAACATAATTCTTTTTTCTTTGTAGCACTTTCATAATTTTTTGCGTCTTATCAATATACCTAGGAAAATTAACCGGTTCGTTGGAGCAGCACCTTATTCAAAAAGCTAGAAATGGAGATCCAAAATCTTTGGAAATGCTTTATAAGCATTTCTATGGCTATGCTATAAGTATTGCTTTGCGATACTCCAATTCTAGAGACGAAGCTTGTGAAATTGTCAATGATAGCTTTATGAAGATGTTTGATAAGCTTGATCAGTATAAAGAAAACAATTCCTTCAAAGGCTGGTTTAGAAGAATTTTGGTCAATACCTCAATTGATTACTATAGAAAAAATGTAAAGCACTTTGCAGTGATGGACATTGATCACGCGGAGCTTGAAAGTAGCAATCCTGAGATTATTGATCAGCTCTCTTTAGAGGATATTCTACTAGCCTTGAGAAGTCTTCCAGAAATATTGAGGATAATCTTTAATATGTACGAGATCGAGGGTTTTTCTCACAAAGAAATTGGAGAAAAACTTGGCATTCCTGCAAGTTCGTCAAGGACCTATCTTGCGCGAGCAAAACAAAATTTAAGAGAAAAAATAATAGCACTTAATCATATCAATAATGAAGGAGCAGTTCGATAAAAAACTTGCTGAAAAAATCAAAGACTCCTTTGCTAATCACCAAGAGCCTTTTGATCCCAAACAATGGGAGAAATTCTCAGCTTCTTATTTTACCTCAAAAACTCCAAACAAACGCTTTGGATGGACGTGGTGGGCTTCTGGTATCGCAGCAAGTTTGTTGATCGGTGCATTCCTTTTTTTAGCAAGTATTGATGAAGATCAATTTGAACAGGAAATGATCTCTTTACTAGAACATACAGAAGAAGTAAATCAAGATATTCAATCAAATTCAAAGGATGAAATTCCTTCAATTGATGAACCTAAATATGAAATTGAAAAAAATACAGCAGAAGGAAACAAAAAAGAAATAACACAAAGTATCAATGAAGTAACCACTAAGATTGAAAATGATCAAATTGAATCTAGCAAAAATTTGGCTCAACAACAGAATTTAAAGAAAGAGCTTTACCTTGATCCAATGTCGGCATTAACAGACAAATCTACCACACCTAATAGCAAAGACGAAAATAGAACTTTAATCACCAAGGATATTCAAGAGAACAATAGTTCGACAAATAAGCTTTTGGAAAAGGAAAAAGTAGGAAAATCAAAAGACCTTGTTACAGAATTCAACTTTAAAAATGCATTGGCTACAGATGAGCAAAATGCTCAAAAGGTTATTGATAATTGGCTAAATGAAGATTTGCCCAAAAGTGGCTTAGATGAAAAATCAAAAAAAGATCTTGATAAAGTGATGAGATTGGGAGTGATTTTAGCTCCACAGACTATTTCTAGCAACACGCAAACAATGAATTTAGGAGCTGGCTTGATGTCGGAATTTTCTTTTTCTAAAAGGTTAAAACTTGATGTTGGTCTCGCATATGCACAACAATCTATTAGTCCAAGTATCAATCAAGAAGTGATAGCGACTAGTAGGATGGGTAGTCCACTTGGAGATTTTCGCACGGCGAGTTTCTCAAATAATTTCGTAAATGCAAGGTATGAATTGAGTTTTGGTCAGTTAGAAATCCCCCTGAATCTTAAGTATAAGATCATTGAAAACAAAGATTCAGATTTTTATCTAATTACAGGTGTGTCGAATATGGTTTATTTGAATCAAAAGAATGTTGGAACATTTACTTCGGCTAACTTTGCAAGTAGCGGACTGATGTTCAATCAGCAAGCTGTGCAGACATTTACCGAAACAGTCACGCCAAGTAGTTCGAATGATGGAAGTGATGTCAATGTTGGTCAAATGTTGAATCTTTCCATGGGCTATGAATATAGTTTGAAAAACGGAACGTTTATTTCTGTAGAGCCTTTTTACAAGTTATCAGTAGGAGGTCAAACTTTCGTCAATCAACAATTTGCCATAGGCGGATTAAACTTGAGAATGAATTTTCAAATCAAAAAGTAATCTATAAAGTATGAAATTAATGAAAATACCGATGCTACTAATCGCATTGGTTACAGTGATGGCAAGTTGTATTACCGACCAAGAATCTGATTATGAAAGAATCGTAAGCAGAGATACGAGGTTGTTGGAAGCTTACTTGGAGAGAAATGGAATTGATGCCATTGAAAATCCTTTGGGTTATTTCTATCAAAAAACAGAATCCAATGACGTAGGAAACCAAATTGTGAATAAAGATATTTTGGGGATTTATTATGAAATCAAAACGATAGATGGTCAAATGATTGATAGCTATCTTGATGAGACAAAGCCACCAAGAATTTTTCTTCATGATGAAGGAGGTCTAATTCCTCGTGTGATGAATTTCAGTGCAGGCTTAGCGAAAGAAGGAGAGACATTTAAGATTTATGCACCTTCCTACCTAGCATATCAAGAATATAGTTTCCAACAGCTGATTTTGCCAAACTCAAACCTAGAAATCAAAATAAAGTATGCAAATATACTTTCTGAAGAAGAGGTTGAAGAATTAGAGGATAGTTTGATTCATGCTTACTTGGAAGAGCAGGGGAAGGTTGGTTTTGAAAGAACGGAAGAAGGTCTTTATGTCAAAGTTATAGATGAAAGCGAAGCGGACGCAGAATTAGCAGCTGTGGACGATATAGTAGTTTTTGATTTTGAATTAACTCAAATGGGATCTGATGCAGTAATTTCTAAATCTACTGAAAACTCACCTTTGCAAGTAAAGGTGGGAGATCAGGGGAATTTAGATTTCTTAAATTTAATTTTAAAGGATTCTAAAGCGGGGATGCAAATCGAAGTGTTCTCACCCTCGCAATTGGCCTTTGGGATTACTGCTCAGGTTTTTCCATATCAAATTAGGCAAGATTTATTCAATAGAGGAGTACTCAACTCAGTAGCGAGGCCATTCGAACCGATTTATTTTAAGGCAACCATAAAAGAAGTCAAGTAAGCTTTTTTATCCCCTTCAGTTAGTTTTGAAGGGGATTTTTTTAATCTCTTGAAATTTGTTTTGTGCGTTTCATTGTTCAACTTTGTTCAGTTATAAACCCAAATAAATTATGAGTTTTCTTTTTAACAGTTTTGAAGGCTGGAAACAGTATTGTGAAGCGAATAAAGTACAATTGTTCGAGGCGGTAATCGAATACGAGACAGTCCAAAAGGGGAAGCAAGAGCAAGCCATTTGGGATGGATTGCAACATGCTTATGAAGTCATGAAAGATGCCGTAGAAACAGGCCTAAACGAAGAAATGACTTCTCGATCAGGCATGATCAATAATGGAGCAAAGAAAGTTTATAAACATCCTGTTTCTGTTTTATCCCCCGAGTTTCAAAGATTGATTTCCAGAGCACTAGCAGCGAAAGAAGTAAACTCTTGCATGGGTAGAGTTGTGGCAGCACCTACTGCAGGAGCCTCAGGGATTCTACCAGGAACCTTATACACACTCCAAGAAATTCACGAACTCGCAGATAGAAAAATCCTCGAGGGGCTACTTGTCGGAGCAGGAATCGCTTTAATTATTGAAGAGAAAGCAAGTTTAGCGGGAGCTGTTGGGGGCTGTCAGGCAGAAACTGGCTCTGCTGCGGCGATGGCTGCAGGAGCAATGGTTTATTGTCTTGGAGGATCGATTGATCAAATTTTTAATGCAGTAGCGATAACCATTCAATGCATGTTGGGATTAGTTTGCGATCCGGTAGCAGGTCTAGTAGAGGTTCCTTGTGTGGTCAGAAATGCAAGTGCAGCAGCTATTGCGAACAGTTCTGCTCAAATTGCCTTGGCCAATGTAAGTGCTGTAATTCCCGTAGATGAATGTGTAGAAGCAATGGGTGAAATTGGCTCAAGTATGGAGAGCAAGTATAAAGAAACCGCTATGGGAGGATTGGCAGCGACGCTCACTGGTCAAAATATATCAAAAAGAGTTTTGATTCAGGACATTGAAATGCTTCCTGATGAAGATGTAGAGGAATGATTTTTTAGAAGAAAAATTTTCAATTTTTTTTTAGAAAATGGACAGTTTTTCACGCCAGTATTTAAAGAAAAGATAAAATTGTCCAAACTTTCTTTGGTTTATTTCTGATGATGTATTATCCCTCGGAAAAAATCAAGTACCTTTGTGCAAAATTATTGTCATGACCGAAAACACACACAAAGCAGGCTTTGTCAACATCGTTGGGAAACCCAATGTAGGCAAGTCCACCTTAATGAATGTGCTTATAGGTGAAAGACTTTCGATTATCTCCTCCAAGGCTCAGACCACCCGACATAGGATTATGGGCTTGATCAATGATGATGACTATCAGATTGTTTTCTCGGATACTCCGGGGATGTTGAAGCCAAAATATGAGCTTCACAAAAACATGATGAGTTTTGTCCACATGTCATTGGAGGATGCAGATGTGATACTTTTCGTAACCGATCTATTCGAAACAGACGAAGAAATAGAAGACGTAATAGAAAAGATCAACCAGTCAGGAGTACCTGTACTCCTTGTTATCAATAAAGTGGATCTTTCTAAGGAAGGACAGCTTGAAGAGGTGACAGCCTATTGGACACAGCGCATCAAAACAGAAGCCGTCATTCCGATTTCTGCAACCGAAAGCTTCAACACCGAGCGAATTCTTCAAGAAATTCTAGATCGATTGCCAGTTCACCCGCCATTTTATGACAAGGCAGAGCTGACAGATAAACCAGAGCGATTCTTTGCCTCTGAAATCGTACGCGAAAAGATTTTCCTTAATTATAAAAAAGAAATCCCATACAGTACAGAAGTTGCTATTGAGGATTTTTATGAAGAAGAAAATATCATCAGGGTACGTGCCATCATCTATGTAGAGCGCAATAGCCAAAAAGGGATCATCATCGGCGAAGGTGGAAAAGCACTCAAGCGAGTTGGTATCCAAGCAAGGGCTGAAATGGAAAATTTCTTTGGAAAGAAAATCTTTCTTGAGACGTATGTCAAAGTGGAAGATGATTGGAGAAAGAACAAAAATAAGTTGAAGAAATTTGGTTACGACCAATAAGAAATAAGAAAATGTCAAATATAGTAGCAATTGTAGGGAGACCTAATGTAGGGAAGTCTACCTTTTTCAACCGCTTGGTTGAAGAAAGAAAAGCGATAGAAGACAATATGTCTGGGGTAACCCGTGATAGACATTATGGTCATGCGCAGTGGGGCGGAAAATACTTTTCAGTGATTGACACTGGAGGTTATGTAATCGGTTCGGATGATGTATTCGAAGCTGAGATCAGAAAGCAAGTGACCTTGGCAATAGAAGAAGCCAACGTTATCCTTTTTGTAGTGGATTGTCATGATGGATTGACTGACTTGGATAAGGACTTTGCCAATGTGCTTAGATCTTCTAAAAAACCAGTTTATATCGTCGCCAACAAAGCCGACACGCAAGAAAAAGAATTGAATGCATCTGAATTCTATGCTTTAGGGCTGGGTGACAATGATGTATTTCCAATTGCAGCTGTTTCTGGAAGTGGTACAGGTGACTTGCTTGATGAAGTAATCAAGCATTTTCCAGAAGGCGGTATAGAGGATCCAGACGAGGGAATTCCAAAAATTTCGATTCTTGGAAGACCTAATGTTGGAAAATCATCTTTTTTAAACGCACTTCTTGGAACTGAAAGGTCTATCGTAACTAATGAAGCTGGAACCACAAGAGACGCTATCAATACAAGATACAAACTTTATGGGCAGGATTTCATAATCACAGATACTGCGGGTATTCGTAAGAAAGCCAAAGTAAAAGAAGATATCGAATTTTATTCAGTGATGCGCTCTTTAAGAACATTAGAGGAGTCTGATGTGATTATTGTGATGATCGATGCTGAGAGAGGATTTGAAGCTCAGGATATGAACTTGATCTCTCTAGGGATAAAAAATAATAAGGGAATCATGATCATGGTGAATAAATGGGATTTGGTCGAAAAAGATCACAAGACCATGGATACCATTAAAAAGGATATGCTTGAGAAGTTGGGTGAGAATCGCTGGATTCCAATGATCTTCACTTCGGTGCTGACTAAGCAAAGAATTTTTCAAGCAATTGAGCTTGCTGTAAAGGTTTATGAAAATAAAACCAGAAAGGTTCCGACTTCAAAAATCAATGATGTTATGTTGGCTGAGATTGAAAAATATCCACCGCCAGCATGGAAAGGAAAGTACATTAAGATCAAGTATGTGACTCAACTTCCGACCAAAAATCCGGTTTTTGCTTTCTTCTGTAATTTACCTCAATATATCAAGAATCCTTACACGAGATACTTGGAAAATAGATTAAGAGAAAACTTTGATTTTGAGGGTGTTCCGATCAAAATCACGTATAAAAAGAAGTAAAAAATAAATTTGTGTAAAACACTTGACAGTTACATAAACGGTGTTACATTTGCATGCTTAATTTAAGAAACAAACAAAAAAATGAAAAAGGTATTTGCATTATTCGCTGTAGCAGGAATGTTATTCACTGCATCTTGTGGCAACAAAGAAGTTTCTGAAGAAACTGAGATTGAAGTAGTAATCGAAGAGACTGAAGAGGCAACTGAAGAAGTAATCGAAGAAGCTGTTGAAGCTACTGAAGAGGTTGCTGTTGAAGTTGAAGAAACTGTTGAAGGTTAATCAACCCTCAATTCTAAAATTTAAAAACCCTCTGAGCAATCAGAGGGTTTTTTTGTTTTAAAATATTCAGAAAATGTTAAAAAAATTATTTAAAGATTTTATCTAACAAAAATCCCCCATCGTTTTCCGATAGGGGATTTTTTGTTTTTATCCTTCTACTTCCGAAGCGTATTCCTCAACAGGAATACAGCTACAGATTAGATTTCTATCTCCGAAGGCTGAGTCAATTCTTCTGACAGTTGGCCAGAATTTGTTTCCCCTCACATAAGGAAGTGGATAAACTGCTTTTTCTCTTGAATAAGGAAGTTCCCAATTCTCTGCCAAAGCTAGATTTGCTGTATGTGGTGCGTTTTTCAACACATTATTTTCTTTGTCAGCTATTCCATCATAGACTTCTTGAATTTCAGCTCTGATTGCGATCATCGCGTCACAGAACCTGTCTAATTCTGAAACTGTTTCTGATTCAGTAGGTTCTACCATCAAGGTGCCAGCTACTGGGAATGAAACTGTCGGCGCGTGGAATCCATAATCCATCAATCGCTTAGCGATATCTTCTACTTCTATTCCTACTTCCTTGAAAGCACGACAATCCAAAATCATCTCGTGTGCAGCTCTTCCTCCTTTACCAGTGTACAAAATTGGATAATGAGCTTCTAATTTTGCTTTGATATAATTTGCATTGAGAATGGCGATTCTTGTAGCATTAGTTAAGCCTTCTCCCCCCATCATAGCAATATAGGCATAAGAAATAGGCAAGATACTCGCACTACCAAATGGAGCCGCTGAAATTGCATTGATCGCCTGCGTTCCGCCTGTCTGAACCAAAGGGTTTCCAGGAAGGAAAGGTACCAATTGCTCTGCTACTGAAATAGGTCCCATGCCAGGTCCACCGCCACCATGTGGAATACAGAAGGTCTTGTGAAGATTCAAGTGACAAACATCAGCCCCAATTCTGCCTGGGCTTGTCAATCCAACTTGTGCATTCATATTTGCTCCATCCATATAGACTTGTCCACCATGGTCGTGGATGATTTGACAAATTTTCTGGATTGCTTCTTCAAACACACCGTGAGTAGAAGGATAAGTAACCATCAAAGCAGCCAATTCATTGCTGTGTGCTTCTGCTTTTTGTCTTAAATCATCGATATCTATATTTCCTTTTTCATCACACTTCACTAAGACCACTTTCATTCCTGCCATGACAGCAGAAGCAGGGTTTGTTCCGTGAGCAGAGGTTGGGATGATAGCGATATTTCTGTGATGATCACCTCTGCTCATGTGGTAAGCTCTGATGACCATCAAGCCAGCATATTCTCCTTGAGCACCAGAGTTTGGCTGCAATGAAGTGTCAGCAAAACCAGTGATCTCTGTTAGCCAATTTCTTAAGTTTTGGAACAATTCATAATATCCTGCTGCTTGATCCTGTGGACAGAATGGATGCAATTGACCGAACTCTGGCCAAGTAACAGGAATCATTTCTGTTGTTGCATTCAATTTCATGGTACATGAACCCAATGAAATCATTGAATGAACTAAGGAAAGATCTTTGTTTTCTAAGCGCTTGATATATCTGAGCATTTCATGCTCTGAATGGAATTGATTGAAAACTGGATGAGTTAGGTATTCAGAAGTTCTCTCAAGACCATCAGGTAAGTTGAGTTCTAATCCATTGACTAAAGTGTCCCAGTTGATTTCCGCTTTTTGATTGGTTGATTTAGCAAATACTTCAATTACATCTTTTACATCTTCAAGCGTTTTTGGTTCATCAAAAGAAAGGAAAATAGCTCCTTCTTCATATCTGAAGTTCATTTCCGCGGAAAGTGCAAACGCTTGAATTTTTGATTGCTGAACAGGATCTACTTTGATCTTTATCGTATCGAAGAAATTATTGTTTTCTTGTTCAAATCCCATTTCTTTGAGGGCTTGAGCGGTCAAACTCGCTAAACCATGAGTTTTTGCTGCAATTTCTTTCAAGCCTTTTGGTCCGTGATATACAGAATACATTCCTGCCATCACTGCAAGCAATACTTGGGCTGTACAGATGTTGGAAGTTGCTTTTTCTCTTTTAATATGTTGCTCACGGGTTTGCAAAGCCATTCTGTAGGCTTTGTTACCATCTCTGTCCTGAGACACACCGATGATTCTACCTGGAACTTGTCTCTTGTAAGTTTCTTTTGTTGCGAAAAATGCTGCGTGAGGTCCTCCAAATCCCATTGGAACACCCAGTCTTTGGCTTGTACCTACTACCACATCCGCTCCCATTTCTCCTGGAGGTGTTAATAGCGTTAAGCTCAAAAGATCAGTTGAAAATGCAGTCAATACATTATTTTCTTTGGCAGCAGCGACAAGAGCAGCGTGATCGATTACTTCTCCATCCATATTTGGATACTGGATCAGTACACCGAAAATATCAGCATCAGTCAAGTCCAACTCAGATAAAGGTGCAATCACCAGTTCAATTCCAACAGGAATAGATCTCGTAATCAACAAATCTCTCGTTTGAGGGAATACTTTTTCATCTACAAAAAATTTGTTTGCGTTTTTCTTTTCTCTAGGCTTAGAGGCGTGTAACATCGTCATCGCTTCAGCAGCAGCCGTTGCTTCATCAAGAAGAGACGCATTTGCCATTTCCATTTTCGTCAAATCCATGACCATCGTCTGGTAGTTGATCAAAGCTTCAAGTCTTCCTTGAGCGATTTCAGCTTGATAAGGAGTGTAAGCGGTATACCATCCTGGATTTTCAAGCACATTTCTCAAAATCACTCCAGGAACAATAGTATCATAATACCCCAAACCAATAAATGATTTGAAGATTTTATTCTTAGAAGCCAAAGTCTTGAATTCTTTCAAAAAAGCAGCTTCAGATTTTGCGCTTGGCAAGTCCAAAGGCTTCGTCAATTGAATAGATTTTGGGATGGTTTGATCAATTAACTCGTCAATTGAAGCGGCACCAATTTTCTCAAGCATCATGTTCACATCTTCCTGAGATGATCCATTATGCCTATTTTCAAACTTTGTAGATGGGGAAAGATTAATCTTCATAATCAATAATGTAAAGGGAATTTATTGGGGTTATATCCTCATTGATTTTTCGTAGCGCAAAGGTATAAATTATTGCAGTATATCAATTTGATAACTTCAAGATTTATACCTTCGTAACAGTTCAAATTGATAAACGGTTTTATTCTATTAAGAAATATTTCTAAGTTTATCGTCTAGTTTAGAAAACCATTAGATTTTATTTATGAAGAGAAATTATTTGATAGCAGGAATGTTATCCTTGTGCCTAACCTATCAGGTAAGCGCACAAGATGCTACAGCACTGAAATATGCAGAAAAAATCACTGCTGCTGGCTTAGAAGAAAAACTAACTTACCTAGCTTCTGACGAAATGGAAGGAAGAGATACAGGTGAAAAAGGTCAAAAAATGGCTGCGGAATACCTAGTAAATCATTATAAAAATTTAGGCTTAGCAGGCCCTGTGAATGGTGAGTACCTTCAAAAATTCAACTTAGCCTCAGTTTCTTTCTCCGAAGTCAGTATGACAGTTGGAAAACAGAAATTAGTCAACAATGAAGATTTTGTTTTCATAGGTGATGGCGATATGAAAAAAGCTGCCAAAGCTGACTTGGTATTCTTGGGTCTTGCTTCTGAAGAGAATTTAGCCAAAGTAGATGTAAAAGGTAAGCTTGTCGGCCTTTGGGCGATTGGTGAAAGAGCACAGACTGTTGTGAGAGATGTGATGGATGCAGGTGCTGCAGGTATCGTAATCGTAACTATGGAAGGTCAGGCAAATTTTGATAGACTGGCAAACAGATATAAATCACTTAGCGGTAGGGGTAGATTAGGGTTCGAACAACCTTCTAAACAAGAACCGATCTTCCTAGTGAGCTCAGATAAAATGTCTTCTTTATTTGGAACTCCTGTGGAGATTTTGAAAGAAGCAGCTAAAAACAATCCTGAATCTATCAAGTCTCAAAAAGCTTCTTATTTGATTAAGAAAAGTACAAAATTGGTTCCTACTGAAAATGTAATGGGCTACTTGGAAGGAACTGACAAGAAAGAGGAAGTTTTGGTGATTTCATCTCACTATGACCATACTGGTATCGACAGCCAAGGAAGAATCAACAATGGTGCAGATGATGACGGTTCTGGAACTGTCTCTGTAATGCAGATTGCTGAGGCTTTTGCTGCTGCCGCCAAAGACGGTATCAGACCAAGAAGAAGCATTCTTTTCTTGAACGTCACAGGTGAAGAAAAAGGGCTTTTGGGTTCTGAATACTATTCCAATAACCCAATTTTCCCATTGGAAAATACTGTGAACAACATCAACATCGATATGGTCGGTAGAATTGATTATGAATATCAAGACGCCGAAAACCAAGACTATGTGTATGTCATCGGTTCTGAGATGCTTTCTTCACAATTGAAAGTGATCAACGAATACAATAACATTACTTACACTGGTTTGAAATTGGATTACAGATATGATGCAGAGGATGATCCAAACAGATTTTACTACAGATCGGATCATTACAACTTTGCTAAAAACAATATTCCTGTAATCTTCTTCTTCAATGGTGTTCATGATGACTATCATCAGCACACGGACACAGTGGACAAAATCGAATTCCCATTGATGACAAAAAGAGCAAAATTAATCTTCCATACCTCTTGGGACCTAGCCAACAGAGAGCAAAGAACTCCTGTAGACGGAACGAACACAAGAACAGACAGATAATAAAAGGATGAAATCTAAGGGATGAAGAATCTTACAATTAAGATTTAAGATTTTAGAATTCAGATTTTAGATTTATCTCAAAAAATTATAAAATAAGACCTGCTGGACATTAAGTCTGGCAGGTTTTTTTGTTTTATTTTGGCAAGGGAAATGATTTGAAAATTTAAATTTGAAACTTTAAATATAAGAAGCGAAACGTAAGAATTTAGAAAGAAGATTTTTATAGTGACTTTTTTGACAAGCTAATTAACTCTAATCTACTTTAAAATCTTTATTAAAAAATAAACTAATTCTTGCGTATAATAATAATATTGCAAAAGCTCTTAGGCGAGAGTTGACTTTGGCCAAAGTTTTTTATTTATTTTACTTTAGTGAATTATGAAAAAGTACACATTATTAATGGCGATTCTTGGAGTTTTTGCATTTTATTCGAACCCTGTGGTAGGTCAAGAAGAAGTGCCGGATGATGAATATGAGTGGTGTCAATTTATTGATAGACCAGATAGACCTGAAATAGATGGTTGTAAAGTTGCTTATTTCGATCATATTTGTCCTTGCGAATAATTTCTTTAGCCCACTTCAATCATTTTTGAAGTGGGCTTTATTAATTAAAAAACAAAAATATGTATTTAAAAAAAAATTGATACCGGTAATTTTCATTTTCATTTTCTCATGTAATGATCAAGATTATGGAAAATTTATTTTAAAGGAATTGGATGAGATTGTTGTCCCTGTTAATGATTTCGCATTATCCAATCCAGGAATGATTAGTATTTACGACTCAGACTCTGGAGAACATGTAATGATTTACAATCATGTAATCAACAAACTGCAGATTTCAGAATTTCCATCTGGAAAATTGAAATTAAATATTCCATTAGAGTTTGAGAGCGAGAAAAGAACTAAGCGATTTACAGGAGGAACTCTGATTGCTGAAGATTCGATTTTTGTGACATTTTATCCTCCTTCACTTGGAATGATAAATTTTAAAGGTGATTTAACCTTTGAACAAAAATTACCTGAATCTAATTATAGAGTTTCACATATCGGGAATGGGAGCATGATCCCACTTTTCAAATCGAATGGTAGAATTTATGGTGCTCAGCCATTCCTAATGGATCATCATAGAATGTCAAAGGAAGATGTTCAAAAACAGCAGTTGGTTTACAGTGTGAGTTTGGAGGAAGATGGTGCGGCCTGGCATGAAGTTTTTTATAGTCCGACTTATTGGGATGAAGGGAAAAAGCTTTCCTATTTTTCTTGGGCAAAGCGTGGTGATTTGATTTATATTTCTCCATTTTACGATCATCAAATTCAGGTTTTTGATACCAAAACAAATCAAGTTGTAAATGTCAAAACCGTCAAGTCAAGTCAAGTGGATAATTTCAATGTGGTGAATCAAATGCCTGAAAACGAAAGTAAATCAGTAATCGCTACCTTGGAGTCAGGTCAATATGAGACTTTTTTATATGATAAATATAGAGATGTTTTTTATAGAGTTTTCCTCCCACCTTATCCGATCGAAAAGCAGTATGAAATAGAGGAACTTAGATTAATGGAAAGATCAAGACCAAAAACAGGAATCATGGTTCTTGATGCAGATTTGAATATTCTTTCAGAGCATATATTTGATTTATTTCAAGTTCACTCTTCAGATAATTTTCTTGTTGGTAAAGAAGGGCTTTATGTCTCAACTAATAATATGAATAGTCCGAGCTTTACCGATGATCAAATGAGCTATGTTAAGTTGAAACTGGATCAATAACAGTATCTTTAATATTCTAATTTTACATTAAGCTTCTCTAAACTAAATCGAAACTGTGTTATAATCATGCATAGTCCAGATTTCCCTTTTCACTGATTATTCCCTAACTTTAAGAGAACCCCAAACTATGAGAAGCTATGAAATACCACATCACTTTTATCGTATTGATACTTTGTTTATCGCTGGCAAAAGCTCAAGAAATTCCAAGCAAAGAAATCCAAATCAAAACAGCCTTGCTCGCTGCTCCAGAAGAAATGAAAGCTGGTGCCATGGTCTATGGATATGATGAAAAAGGAGAATTTATCATCTTGCGCAAAGGAACCAATGAGCTCATCTGCCTCGCGGACGATCCAAAAAGTCCGGGATTTAATGCTTCTTGCTACTTTAAGGAACTGGATATTTTTATGGAAAGAGGTAGACAGCTGAAAAAGGAAGGAAAAAACACTAAGGAAATTTTTGATATTAGAGAAGCAGAGGCAAAGAGTGGAAAATTAAAAATGCCTAAGGATGGAGCGACGCTTTTTGTATTGACAGCCGAAGATGCTGATTACAATCGGAATACTGGAGAAGTCAAAGATTCTTATCTCCGCTATGTGGTCTATATCCCATGGGCAACTTCAGAAAGTACAGGTTTGCCACTTCGCCCTTCTGGACCAGCTATGCCATGGATCATGGATCCCGGAACACACCGCGCCCACATCATGATCAATCCACCGAGGAATTAGGGTAGTTATTTGTTGATTAAGTGATTGGTCAAAAATCTTTAACCACAAGGGTTACGAAGAATTCACAAGGGTCACAAAGTCTAACTCCCCTAAGGAATATCACTGTGCTCTTTGTGCAACCTTGGCGTTTTTTGTAGTAAAAAGATTATTTTGCGTTAGCCAACTTTAAAACATCAGAATCTTCTAACATTTCAACCTTCCCAAAAAATTCTAATCAACAATGGCGGGCAAGTTTTTCCAATCTTTCAATCCGCCACGTCTGACAAGTTTTTCCAATCTTCTATCCTCTCCCAAAATCGAGCTTTTCCAACCTTCCAATCTTCCAACTTTCCCAATCTTCCAACGTCTACCCCCCTTTCTTCTTCCATTTCCCTTGGGTTTTCATTTGGTTTCTGTTGCGTTTGGCCTTAGAGTTTTTGTTTCCACGTTTTTCTTTTGGCTTGTTGGGGTTGGGTCTTGGGATCGCTTTTTTCTCGTGAAAGCCCCCTTTGAAATCAGGGTTTTCCTTCCGCTTCTGACCATCAATCTCACGATCATAGATTTGTTTTTCTATAAATGGCGTTGGAGTAATGGAAACTTCATCTGGAATGTTGGCTTCCATAACAGTCATTCGGATGATTTCTTCTATCCTTTCGAAGTGATAGATTTCCGCAGGATTGACAAAAGTAATGGCCGCACCATCTTGCTCTGCGCGACCTGTTCTTCCAATTCGGTGAACATAATCTTCATAGATCAAAGGCACATCAAAATTGATCACATGACTCACCATGGTGATGTCAAGCCCTCTTGCCGCCACGTCTGTTGCAACCAGAATTCTTACATCACCCGCTTTAAAATCCTCCATGGAGTTGATCCGTGTATTTTGTCCTTTGTTGGCGTGAATCACACGGATTTCTCCAAGATTTTTCCTGCTTAAATATGTAAAAACAGATTCCGCATTTTTTCTCGATTTGGTAAAAACGATCACTCGTTTTACATTTTCGTCTGCTAGAATGTGTTCAAGGAGATTTGTTTTGGTTTTGATATTTGGGACAAGATACTTGATCTGATAAATGGTCTCAGCTGTTGTCGCTTGTGCTGAGATTTCTACCCTTTCAGGAAATTCTAAAAATTCTGTAGAAAGTCGTTCTACTTTTTCACTGAAAGTGGCAGAGAAAAGAAGGTTTTGTCTTTTGGTAGGGATCACTTCTAGAATTGCTCTGATTTGTGGGGTGAATCCCATGTCTAGCATCTTATCGGCTTCATCCATGACCATGGTTTTGATTTCACGGACGAAGATTTCACCTTTTTTGTACAGATCCATAAATCTGCCTGGGGTCGAAATGATAATATCAACTCCTGCTTTTAATTTTTCGATTTGCGGTTTAGGGCCAAGTCCACCATAAAGACATACAAATCTCAAGTCTGTGAATTTCCCAAAATCAATCACAGCTTCCTCAATTTGCATGCAAAGTTCACGTGTTGGAGCAAGGATTAGAACTCTCGGATGTTGTCCTTGAGCATATTTTGCTTTAAATAAAATCGGTAGCACATAGGCTGCGGTCTTGCCTGTTCCGGTCTGCGCAATACCTAAAACATCATGTCCAGCTAAAGCAAGTGGTATAGCTTTTTCCTGAATTGGGGTAGGTTTGGTGTAGCCTGCCTCTTTGACTGCTTCTAAAAGCTGTTTATTTAATTTAAAATTTTCAAAAGATGGAGTGCTATCGGACATGATTGATTATTTTTGAAGAATTGGGAAAACATTAGAAATTAAACTCAAACAAAGTTTTTCTGGTTGATTTTTGTAATTGATTTTCTCCCAATGTCAATTACAGATATGAACAACCTTTCATACAAAATTAAAATTCCATGAAAAGTATCTTGATCACCGGTGCAAATATAGTAAATGAAGGCAAGATTACCCCTCTAGATATTCTTATCCAAGATGGCTTATTTTATAATGTTGGAAATGATCTGTCAGAATTTGATGCGGATATCAAAATTGATGCAAAGGGAAAATACATTTTTCCTGGCCTTATTGATGATCAAGTTCATTTTAGAGAGCCAGGATTGACGCATAAGGCTGACATTTATACAGAAAGTAAATCTGCCGTAGCAGGCGGGATCACCACTTATATGGAAATGCCCAATACTGTTCCTCAAGCTACTACGATAGAATTGCTTGAAGACAAATACAAAATCGCATCCGAAAAATCTTTGGCGAATTATTCTTTTTATTTAGGGGCAACCAATGATAATATTGATGAAATTTTAAAAGTAGATCCAGAAAATGTTTGTGGGATTAAGGTTTTTCAAGGTTCATCCACCGGGAATATGCTGGTCGATAATCAAGAAAGTCTCAAAAGAATTTTTTCTGAATGTAAACTCTTGATCGCTACACACAGTGAAAATGACAATATCATCAAAGAAAATCTAGAAAAGTACAAAGCAGAGTTTGGTGAAGATATCCCGACTGAATATCATCCTAAAATTCGAACAGAGGAGGCCTGTTACGATGCATCAAAAAGAGTAGTAGATTTAGCGAGACAGTATGGATCCAAATTGCATGTTTTACATATAAGTACAGCCCGGGAAGTCGAGCTGTTTGATAATCGATTACCTCTAGAGGAAAAAAGGATCACAGCAGAAGCTTGTGTTCACCACCTTTGGTTTTCGGAGGAAGATTATCAAGAGAAGGGAAATTTTATCAAATGGAATCCAGCGATCAAAACTGCTGAAGATAGAGCAGGGATATTAAAGGGTGTTCTGGAAGGTAATATAGATGTGATTGCGACAGATCATGCGCCGCATACATTGGAAGAGAAAAGCGAAAAGTATCTCAAAGCTCCATCTGGAGGCCCTTTGGCACAGCACAGCTTAGTCGCTTTATTGGATCTATACCATGACCGCAAGATTAGACTTGAGGAGATAGCTCAAAAGACGAGTCATAATGTTGCGATTTTATTTGAAATCGAAAAAAGGGGATATATCAGACCAGGATACCATGCGGATTTGGTCATTGTAGATTTAGATAGTCCATGGGAAGTAAATAGAGAAAATGTACTATCTAAATGTGGTTGGTCACCTTTTGAAGGCCATACATTCAAGTCAAAAATCACGCATACGATCGTTTCGGGTCACTTGGCGTACGATAATGGTACATTCAATGAAGAAAAGAAAGGAGAGCGAATAAAATTTTCAAGAAAATAAATTGATTTTGTTTGCTTACAAAAATCCGAAATACTACTTTTGCAGTCCGTTCAGATAGATGATCTGAAAAGTAATTTATATGGTGGTTGTAGCTCAGCTGGTTAGAGCACTGGTTTGTGGATCCAGGGGTCGCCGGTTCGAACCCGGTCTTCCACCCTTTGACCCCTCCTATGGAGGGGTTTTTTCATTTTTCAGGAATAAAAATGAACTCAAATGGCATATATTTTGTCTAAAAAAAGTAAAAAAACAAATCAACTATACTGTAATGTTTACATTATTTAAAGCTTCACCAAAATTCCCAAAGGTGCAACCGCTAAATGTTAAATTCATTCAGCGATATTTTGAGAAGTTTGAAGAGTCAATTAAGACTTTTGAAGAACTCCAAAAAGAAAGTGTTAGCTCTTAATTTGAGCATAGATTTAAAGGTTATGGAAACATAACCTTTATTTTTTGTCTAATTAGTTTTTCTTTCAATTAGTATAAACTATTTTTATGGAAATCTCCAAACTTTTAACCAAATGAGTTATATCCATTTTGACAAAACCCAACTAATAAATCTTAATTATTCTCTCGATCGCGAAATAATCAGAACTAATAGAGGAGGTTCTTACACCAGCACAACAATCATTGGATGTAATACAAGAAAATATCACGGGCTTTTGGTGTCTCCTCAACCACAAATAGACTCACAGCTCCATGTTTTGCTTTCTACAGTTCATGAAACAGTTATACAAAGAGGAGCTAGTTTTAACTTAGGTATCAATAAGTATCCGGGAAATTATTCCCCTCGTGGGCATAAATATTTGGAGGATTTTGATTCGGAGCCTATTCCAAAATTGACCTATCGTGTGGGAGGTGTTGTCTTGCAAAAAGAACTGATTCTTGACACCAATCGAGATAGAGTGATGATTAGATATACTCTTTTGGATGCCCATTCACCAACCAAAATCAGAATCAGCCCTTTCTTAGCATTCCGAGGTTATCACAGTCTTTCAAAAGAAAATGGTGATATCAACAAAGATTTTCAAAAGGCCCCAAATGGTGCGATTTTCCAGTTGTATCCAAATTATTCACCATTATTTTTACAATTGTCAAAGAAAAACCACTTTGAATCTAACCCTAATTGGTACAACAATATTGAGTATATCCTAGAAAGAGAACGTGGTTATGATTACCAGGAAGATTTGTTTGTACCAGGGTTTTTTGAATTTGACATTGAAAAAGGAGAATCTGTAATATTTTCCGCAGGTTTGACAGAAGCTGATCCAAGTACTAGGCAACGTGCTTTTGAAAAAGAATTAGCAAGAAGAATCCCAAGAAGTAATTTTGAAAATTGTCTTAAAAACTCTGCTGGTCAGTTTATTCAAAAAAGAGAAGGGAAAACACATGTGATTGCTGGATATCCTTGGTTTGGTTGGTGGGGAAGAGATACCTTTATCGCCTCACCTGGATTGACCTTGCCAAATGGAGATAAAGATACTTTTTTAGAAATTATGGATACCATGGTCGCTGATTTGCATGGACCGCTTTTCCCCAATGTAGGTAGTGGAGTAATGCGAAACATGAACTCTATGGATGCTCCACTTTGGTTTTTTTGGTCACTGCAGCAATATATTGCCTTTACTGGAGATTCGAAAACTGTCAAAAAGAAGTATTTGGAAAAAATGAAAGGGATTATTGAAGGCTATAAGGCGGGAACAGACTACAATATCCACATGCTTGAAAATGGACTAATGTTCGGTGGTGAAGAAGGTATTGCTCTTACTTGGATGGATGCCGTCAACTCAGATGGACCTGTTACTCCTAGAATCGGCTGTCCAGTAGAAATAAATGCACTTTGGTACAATGCACTTTCCTTTTATCATGAATTGACTGGGGATAAGGAGATAGAAGATTTGGCATTGAAGGTCAAAACAAGTTTTATTGAAGAGTTTTGGGATGAAAAGAAAGGCTATTTGGCAGACTTTTTTAACAATGAGTATAAAGATTGGTCAATTAGACCAAATATGGTTATTGCTACTTCATTGCCATATAGTGCTTTAGAAGAAAGTCAGATGGATAGTGTTTTGGAAATTGTAAAATCTAAATTGCTTACACCAAGAGGGTTGAGGTCCTTATCTCCAGATGACCCCGGGTATAAAGGGTATTACTTTGGCAACCAATATACTCGTGATATTGCTTATCATAATGGAACAGTCTGGGCATGGCTTTTAGGTCATTTTTCAGAGGCTTACCTGAAGCTTCATGGAAAGTCAGGAAAGAATTTTATTGAAAAAATTATTAAAGGGTTTGATAGTGTGATGACCCAATATGGAGTTGGTACTGTTGCTGAGATTTTTGATGGGGATCCCCCACATCGTGCTAAAGGGGCTATTTCTCAAGCTTGGAGTATTGGTGAATTATTGAGAATGATGTATCTAGTGAACAAAGTTTAACGCTATTTTATGAAGGTTTTAATGTTTGGGTGGGAATTTCCACCACATATATCTGGAGGACTTGGAACTGCCTGTTATGGCTTGGTTAAGGGACTTGTGCATCATAAGCAAGATATAATTTTTGTTGTGCCAAAATTATGGGGTGATGAAGAACCACTTGCAGATTTTGTTAATGCCAGTGGGGTTACCATCGATTACAGAGAAAAGAAATTCAAGCAGATTTGGAAAAATCTCACCTATTTAGAAGTAGGTAGTTTCTTGGTTCCTTATTTAAGTCCAGAAGAATTTAAGAAATACACTGATTATGCTATGCACGATAGAGTTGATGTAGATGAAAGTGTGTTTAGCAACAAGTTTGAGTTTAGTGGTAAATATGGGAAAGACTTGATGAAGGAAGTTTCTAGATACGCCTTAGTTGCAGCTCAAATAGCAAAATCAAAAGATCATGATGTCATTCATGCCCATGATTGGTTAGCCTACCCTGCTGGGATTGCTGCCAAACACATGAGCGGTAAGCCACTTGTAGCACATATTCACGCCACTGAATTTGATCGTTCTGGAGAATCAGTAAACAAGCCTGTTTTTGATATTGAATATGCCGGGCTTCATGCTGCTGACCATGTAGTAGCAGTAAGTCATTTGACTAGGAATATTGTAATTAACAAATATGGTGTTCATCCAGATAAAGTCAGTGTACTTCACAATGCCGTTTTGGATGCAAGCATCATTGAGTCTAAAGTAAAGAAGAAGGTTCCTGAAAAAATCGTGACTTTCTTAGGTAGGATTACTTTCCAAAAAGGACCAGAGTATTTTGTAGAAGCTGCCAAGAAAGTTATCGACAGAGACCCAAATGTACGATTTGTGATGGCAGGTAATGGGGATTTGCTCAATCGGATGATTGACCGAGTTGCTGAATTGGGAATGGGAACGCGATTTCATTTTACAGGATTCCTCAAAGGTCAAGATGTTGATGACATGTATGCCATGTCAGATGTTTATGTGATGCCGTCTGTTTCTGAGCCATTTGGAATTGCACCTCTAGAGGCGGTGAGGCACAATACTCCTGTGATTATTTCAAAACAATCAGGGGTAGCAGAAGTGCTTCAAAATGCAGTTAAAATTGATTTTTGGGATGTTGATGCCATGGCAGATGCTGTTTTTGCGCTACTTCATTATCCCAGCATTTCTAAAATGTTTAAAGAGTTGGGTAGCGAAGAATTGAAAAATTTGAAATGGGAACACGTCGCTGCCAAATTAGTCACTGTTTATGAAAAAATAACTAAAGAATAGCTATGAGAACGATTTGTTTTTATTTTCAAGTACATCAACCTTTAAGGATTAAGCCTTATCGTTTTTTTGACATAGGGGATGATCATTATTATTGGGATGATTATAGCAATAAAAGTATCATGCGTAAAGTAGCTCAAAAATGCTATTTACCTATGAATGCGCTTTTGTTAGATTTGATCAATCAATATAATGGTGCATTTAAAGTAAGTTTTTCAATCTCAGGCGTTTGTTTAGATCAATTTGAAGCTTATGCTCCAGATGTGCTTGATAGTTTCAAAAAACTAGTTGCTACGGGGCATGTAGAGCTTTTGAGTGAAACAGATGGACATGCTCTATGTGCTTTAAAAAGCAAGGATGAATTTACCAGAATGGTCAAAAAGCATAAGGAAAAAATAAAAAAACATTTTGATGGATATGAGCCAAAGGTATTTAGAAACACCGAGTTGATTTATTCTGATACTATTGGGGCAACGGTGTCAGAAATGGGTTACGAGGGAATATTGACTGAAGGAGCAAAGCATATATTAGGTTGGAAAAGTCCAAACTATGTTTATCAAAATTCAATCAAGCCTGAATTAAAAGTTCTCTTGAAAAACTTCCAACTCAGTGATGATATTGCTTTCAGGTTTTCAAATAAAACTTGGGCTGATTACCCTTTGACCACTGATAAATTTGTAAAGTGGATCAATAACATTCCAAAAGAAGAAGAAACTCTCAATCTTTTTATGGATTATGAAACTTTTGGAGAGCATCAGTGGGCAGACTCAGGGATATTTGAATTTATGAAGGCTTTGCCTAATGCTGTGTTTAATGGAAGTGATTTTGGTTTTTCTACACCTTCAGAAGTTCTTAAGCATGCCAAGATGATTTCGCCAATTCACGTACCAACACCGATTTCTTGGGCCGATGAAGAACGAGATTTGACAGCTTGGTTGGGTAATGATTTGCAAGATGAAGCTTTTGGGAAATTATATGAATTGGAAGATAAGGTAAAGAAAATCGATGATGCTGAAATTCAGAGGGATTGGGTTTATTTACAAACTTCAGATCACTTCTATTATATGTGCACCAAGTTTTTCTCTGATGGAGATATTCACGCTTACTTTAGCCCGTATGATTCTCCTTATGATGCATTTATCAACTATATGAATGTTCTGAGCGATTTTATTCTTAGAGTTGAAAAGAAAATCAAGGAAATAAAGACAGTTTGATAGAATCAGTTTAAAGGTCTTAGAAAAATAAAAAAACATGATATGAAAAATAAGGGATTGTTTTCTTTATTCGTCTTATTATTGGCTTTAAATTCCTGTGTTTTAAAAACCGAAGATAAAGCAGATGTTACGAGCAGTGAAGAATTAGAAACTACGATCACTAGATTTGATAGACCAGATGCTAGTATTTTGAAGGGGGTGCATATTCCTTCTGATAAAGAATATTTTTATACTTCCGGATTAGTTGCTGATGTTATCAACCCCAATGTAGAAGCAGGTACCTACGAACGCTACGGTAATACTTATCAACAAAGCATAAGCACGTTAGAAAAAATAAAAGCAACCTTGAAAGAAGCTGATTTTGAGATGAAAGATGTGTTTTTTCTCCGAGTTTACTTAGCTCCAAATCAAGAAGGTGAAGTAGATTGGCAGGCTTGGTTTGATGCGTATGGTGAGTATTTCAACAATGATGAAAATCCAAATAAAGTGGCTAGAAGCACCATAGCCGTTTATGCTTTGGCTAACCCTGATTTATTGATAGAAATTGAAGCCGTAGCTGCCAAATGAAAAAACACTCGTAACTACTCAGGTTGTAAATTAGCTATATGATTTAGATTTTCTAAGATATTTCCCGAACGTTTGATCAGGGTATCCACGACGGATCTTATAACACAGAAGTTTTCAGCTCCATTGTTGGATTTGAACTGTCCTGATATTTTTTGTTTCACCTTGATGTTGCGTATGGCTCTTTCAGAGGCATTGTTATCCGGTGGTACTTTTTGGTGATAGAGAAAAGTAAAAAGTGACTTTCTGTATTTCAGGAGTCTTTTTTGTAGGGATACTGCTTCTTTATGTTTTGACTCTACAGGTTGGGCGAGTAGGTTATCCATCTTCTCTTCAATGGAAGCAATACTCCTGCTATTCTCTGGATCTGGTAGTTTTTTGAGTTTTCTCTTCAGTGAGATAGCTTCCCTGAACAGGGCCCTAAGGCTGTCAGCCCATTTAGATTTATAGCGTTCAACAATGTAGTTGAGCTCCCTAAGCAGATGTGCACAACAGAGCTGGTGCAGGTTTTCCGAATAGTTGAAGTATGCCCTCCATGCATCGTGGCACAATACTGCCTTTCCGAACCCATCGGGAAAATGTGTATTCATCGCCTTAAGTCCACGTGATTCAGATATAGCTAACAGGGTGAGTTCCTCGGTCTGATAAGTCCAGACCCACTGTTTGTTTCCATCCACTTTAGCCCCAGTCTCGTCAGCTCCTATCACAGGACTTTTAGAGACTGCCGTCTTTATCTTTGCATATATTGGTGCAGACTTGCGGGCAAACCTACCGATAATGTTATCGATACTCCCCTCGCTGAGATTAATACCGAAGCAGTCCCTGAGAAGTTCTTTCATCCTTCTATAGGGAACATACTGTCTGGCATGCAGATAACCGACAATGGTTTCAACACCGCTCCCGTACTGTATGGGGGCATTGATATTGTCAGGGAATGACCCACTGATCTTTTCTCCACAGGAACAGTTTTTGGAAAAGATTCTATGCTCGGTACATACCACTTTAATCACAGGAAGATCCAGGACCTGTCTTTTGGAGGACAGTTCTGCTGGAACCGCCGACAGATCACCACCACAGCAGGTACAGAATAAAGGGATGTGGTTTTCTATTATGTCCGGGGAGGATGTCATTTCAAGGGTATGGCCTTTGTGTCCAGGCTGACCGCCGGTTTTGCGCCCTGTATCCTGACGGAGACTCTGATTTTTTTTGGGGCGGTTCTCGTCTTTTGAAGGGGGAACCGAGCTGTTGCGGCTGTTTTTTGGATTACGGTAACGGGCAAGCTCATTTTCCAAATCGGATACCCTAGATTTTAAAGACTTGACCTGCTCCATAAGCTGGAGGTTCATCTTGATCAGTTCCTGAATAAGCGTATCCCTGTGGTCCAATATACTATAGAAATGTTTCCTGAATATCAGCACATAATCCCATGAATACCAATAATCCACGCTGTTTTTCCCCACAAAAAAATGTGGATAAACCAACTTTAAAGCTGATTTTCGTACATTCACATACAAATACGCATCAATACACCACAGAGGGCAACAAGACTCCAAATACTTGAATATCGGTCAGTAAATAATGTACCTGAGTAGTTACAAACACTCTATTTTATTAGCCCTTTTCTTGGTTTTTTCCCTGTCTTCTTGTGATGTGGAGGATGTATTTAAGGTATTTAAATGGAGTGTAGATAGTTTCATTGGAGAAGGCTTTTTGCCTTCTGAGGAAATAATTGCTTTAGGAGCTTTTCAACGAACTGAAGTGAATGTTCAGCAGAAAACAGAAAATGGTGAATCAGCCGGAACCATTGAATTGAAGCTTTATAATGGAAATTCTGAAGCACTGAGACTCAATGAAGAAGGAACAGCGAGAAAATGTGCTGAACTTTATGCAGAAGGCTTTTCAAAAATAGAAGATTATCAAAAAATCATGATCTATTTTATTCAAACAGACCCCAATAATCCTGATAATATAGCGATTACCGAATATGCATTTGAAGTCAAAGATTTCCTTTAATTAAAAGTTATGTAACTACTCAGGTTGTAAATTAGCTATATGATTTAGATTTTCTAAGATATTTCCCGAACGTTTGATCAGGGTATCCACGACGGATCTTATAACACTGAAGTTTTCAGCTCCATTGTTGGATTTGAACTGTCCTGATATTTTTTGTTTCACCTTGATGTTGCGTATGGCTCTTTCAGAGGCATTGTTATCCGGTGGTACTTTTTGGTGATAGAGAAAAGTAAAAAGTGACTTTCTGTATTTCAGGAGTCTTTTTTGTAGGGATACTGCTTCTTTATGTTTTGACTCTACAGGTTGGGCGAGTAGGTTATCCATCTTCTCTTCAATGGAAGCAATACTCCTGCTATTCTCTGGATCTGGTAGTTTTTTGAGTTTTCTCTTCAGTGAGATAGCTTCCCTGAACAGGGCCCTAAGGCTGTCAGCCCATTTAGATTTATAGCGTTCAACAATGTAGTTGAGCTCCCTAAGCAGATGTGCACAACAGAGCTGGTGCAGGTTTTCCGAATAGTTGAAGTATGCCCTCCATGCATCGTGGCACAATACTGCCTTTCCGAACCCATCGGGAAAATGTGTATTCATCGCCTTAAGTCCACGTGATTCAGATATAGCTAACAGGGTGAGTTCCTCGGTCTGATAAGTCCAGACCCACTGTTTGTTTCCATCCACTTTAGCCCCAGTCTCGTCAGCTCCTATCACAGGACTTTTAGAGACTGCCGTCTTTATCTTTGCATATATTGGTGCAGACTTGCGGGCAAACCTACCGATAATGTTATCGATACTCCCCTCGCTGAGATTAATACCGAAGCAGTCCCTGAGAAGTTCTTTCATCCTTCTATAGGGAACATACTGTCTGGCATGCAGATAACCGACAATGGTTTCAACACCGCTCCCGTACTGTATGGGGGCATTGATATTGTCAGGGAATGACCCACTGATCTTTCTCCACAGGAACAGTTTTTGGAAAAGATTCTATGCTCGGTACATACCACTTTAATCACAGGAAGATCCAGGACCTGTCTTTTGGAGGACAGTTCTGCTGGAACCGCCGACAGATCACCACCACAGCAGGTACAGAATAAAGGGATGTGGTTTTCTATTATGTCCGGGGAGGATGTCATTTCAAGGGTATGGCCTTTGTGTCCAGGCTGACCGCCGGTTTTGCGCCCTGTATCCTGACGGAGACTCTGATTTTTTTTGGGGCGGTTCTCGTCTTTTGAAGGGGGAACCGAGCTGTTGCGGCTGTTTTTGGGATTACGGTAACGGGCAAGCTCATTTTCCAAATCGGATACCCTAGATTTTAAAGACTTGACCTGCTCCATAAGCTGGAGGTTCATCTTGATCAGTTCCTGAATAAGCGTATCCCTGTGGTCCAATATACTATAGAAATGTTTCCTGAATATCAGCACATAATCCCATGAATACCAATAATCCACGCTGTTTTTCCCCACAAAAAAATGTGGATAAACCAACTTTAAAGCTGATTTTCGTACATTCACATACAAATACGCATCAATACACCACAGAGGGCAACAAGACTCCAAATACTTGAATATCGGTCAGTAAATAATGTACCTGAGTAGTTACGAAAATTTAAATTTGAAAAGTCAAATTTTAGAAACAAAACGTAATAATTAATATATAAGATTTTTTTGTGACTTTTCTGATAAACTAATTAACTCTGATCCACTTTAGAATCTTATAAAAAAAATCAAACTAACTATTGCGTATAATAATAATAATAATAATATTGCAAAAGCTCTTAGGCGAGAGTTGACTTTGGCCAAAGTTTTTTATTTATTTTACTTTAGTGAATTATGAAAAAGTACACATTATTAATGGCGATTCTTGGAGTTTTTGCATTTTATTCGAACCCTGTGGTAGGTCAAGAAGAAGTGCCGGATGATGAATATGAGTGGTGTCAATTTATTGATAGACCAGATAGACCTGAAATAGATGGTTGTAAAGTTGCTTATTTCGATCATATTTGTCCTTGCGAATAATTTCTTTAGCCCACTTCAATCATTTTTGAAGTGGGCTTTATTAATTAAAAAACAAAAATATGTATTTAAAAAAAAAATTGATACCGGTAATTTTCATTTTCATTTTCTCATGTAATGATCAAGATTATGGAAAATTTATTTTAAAGGAATTGGATGAGATTGTTGTCCCTGTTAATGATTTCGCATTATCCAATCCAGGAATGATTAGTATTTACGACTCAGACTCTGGAGAACATGTAATGATTTACAATCATGTAATCAACAAACTGCAGATTTCAGAATTTCCATCTGGAAAATTGAAATTAAATATTCCATTAGAGTTTGAGAGCGAGAAAAGAACTAAGCGATTTACAGGAGGAACTCTGATTGCTGAAGATTCGATTTTTGTGACATTTTATCCTCCTTCACTTGGAATGATAAATTTTAAAGGTGATTTAACCTTTGAACAAAAATTACCTGAATCTAATTATAGAGTTTCACATATCGGGAATGGGAGCATGATCCCACTTTTCAAATCGAATGGTAGAATTTATGGTGCTCAGCCATTCCTAATGGATCATCATAGAATGTCAAAGGAAGATGTTCAAAAACAGCAGTTGGTTTACAGTGTGAGTTTGGAGGAAGATGGTGCGGCCTGGCATGAAGTTTTTTATAGTCCGACTTATTGGGATGAAGGGAAAAAGCTTTCCTATTTTTCTTGGGCAAAGCGTGGTGATTTGATTTATATTTCTCCATTTTACGATCATCAAATTCAGGTTTTTGATACCAAAACAAATCAAGTTGTAAATGTCAAAACCGTCAAGTCAAGTCAAGTGGATAATTTCAATGTGGTGAATCAAATGCCTGAAAACGAAAGTAAATCAGTAATCGCTACCTTGGAGTCAGGTCAATATGAGACTTTTTTATATGATAAATATAGAGATGTTTTTTATAGAGTTTTCCTCCCACCTTATCCGATCGAAAAGCAGTATGAAATAGAGGAACTTAGATTAATGGAAAGATCAAGACCAAAAACAGGAATCATGGTTCTTGATGCAGATTTGAATATTCTTTCAGAGCATATATTTGATTTATTTCAAGTTCACTCTTCAGATAATTTTCTTGTTGGTAAAGAAGGGCTTTATGTCTCAACTAATAATATGAATAGTCCGAGCTTTACCGATGATCAAATGAGCTATGTTAAGTTGAAACTGGATCAATAACAGTATCTTTAATATTCTAATTTTACATTAAGCTTCTCTAAACTAAATCGAAACTGTGTTATAATCATGCATAGTCCAGATTTCCCTTTTCACTGATTATTCCCTAACTTTAAGAGAACCCCAAACTATGAGAAGCTATGAAATACCACATCACTTTTATCGTATTGATACTTTGTTTATCGCTGGCAAAAGCTCAAGAAATTCCAAGCAAAGAAATCCAAATCAAAACAGCCTTGCTCGCTGCTCCAGAAGAAATGAAAGCTGGTGCCATGGTCTATGGATATGATGAAAAAGGAGAATTTATCATCTTGCGCAAAGGAACCAATGAGCTCATCTGCCTCGCGGACGATCCAAAAAGTCCGGGATTTAATGCTTCTTGCTACTTTAAGGTGCATATAGCGGTCAAAGTGACCCCCTATCAGCGCTGCAAAGTGACCCCCCGGAGTTAAGTAGTTTTTTTGGTCAGGAATAGTGGACTTACATCGCGTTAAAGTTATTGTTTTTCGGGATTAATATTACGTTTTCTTCTCAGGGATTCTCCCTTTAGTTCTATCCGGTGAGCATCGTGCACAATTCTATCCAAAATAGCATCTGCAAGAGTTTGATCTCCGATTATTTCATACCATGCACTGACCGGTAACTGCGAAGTGATGATGGTGGACTTTTTACCATGTCGGTCCTCTATAATCTCCATCAGCAACATTCTGCTCTGAACATCCAGGGGTTGTATCCCAAAGTCATCGAGTATCAACACATCAAGTTTTTCGAGTTTGAGCATCTCTTTGATAGAAGATCCATCAGCCTTAGCCATTTTCAGTTGGGTAAGCAACTTAGTCGTATTCGCATAAAGGACTTTGTGTCCCTTGCTACAAGCCTGATTGCCCAAGGCACAGGCAAGATAACTCTTACCTGTGCCTGTACTTCCTGTCATCAGAATGTTTTCTCCTTTGTGGATGTATGCTCCGTCTGCGAGTCTCAATAGTTGATTTTTGTCCAGTTCACGCCCGGGACGAAAATCCAGTTCCTCGACAGTGGCTTTGTATCGGAAACGTGCACCACGAAGGCTTCGATCCATCCTGCGGTTTTGACGGTCATCCCATTCGTTTTCCACGAGCAGACTAATCAGTTCATCCGGTGTAAGGGATGACAGAGAGCCGGATTCTGTGGCATGACTGAAGCTTCGTGACATGCCGTAAAGCTTCATTTTTCTCATTTTTTCAATTGTTTCTTGTATCATTGGAATTGGTGTTTGTTAACTGAAGTATCTGTTGCCACGGATGTTGTGGTGTTTGGGCATCTGGGAAGACTCATCCAGCTGTTCATCGGAAAAACTGATTGCGTCTAAATTTTTGGAAAGGATCTGTTCAATCATAGGATAGGTGTAAACACCATACTCTGACGCTCTTTTGCAGGCTCCAGTGATCCGCTGTGAACCCACTTTACGGGCAAGATGAAGGATTCCGGAGCAGGATCTATAACCTTGCTCCGGATGGGGAATAGATTCCATCAGGCTGGATAGGAATTTCCCTACCTCCTTGCTGATCTTATTGCCTTCACTTACAAAGAATTCATAACTCCAATCGGATACATACTTCTGGTTTCCGGCCAGATGATCCCTTAGTGTCGTGTACTTATGCTTCCTTTTATCGCGTTTGTGTTTGGCTATAGGATGATACTTGTAAAAGATCTCTACCTGGTCATCATTGAAAAGGACTTTGACTTTCTTTCCCATATACTGATGGGGAACACTGTAGTAGTGTTTATCCTCCCCAAGACATATGTGGGTGTTTTTCATTACAGTGCACACTTTGACACTCATCAGCTGATAAGGAAGTTCGGGAAGTGCCAGCAGACTGTTCCGCTCAAGTGTCTCAAACTGTTCCCTGCGACTTTCCTCACCTCTGAGTGCATAGTCATTGTAGTTGGATACCAAAGGAACAAGTGCTTCATTAAGGCTTTCTAAGGATAAAAACACCTTTCCCTGAAGAGCTACATAAATCCGCTGATATACCAGTCTTACAGCACCTTCGACCAGAGACTTTTCTCTTGGCTGACGCGGTCTTGCCGGAATGATAGTGGTGTTGTAATGCTCAGCAAAGGTTTCAAAGGTCTCGTTCAGGACTGGAGAGTATTTGCTGCCTTTGGTAACTGCAGACCGGAGGTTGTCAGGCACGATTACCCTTGGAACCCCGCCGAAGAACTCCAGCATCCTTGTGCAGCTTCCGATGAAGTCGGGTTTCTTCTGGGTGTAAGTGGCTTCCACATAAGTGTATTGAGTACAGCCCAGCGTAGCCACAAATACCTCTACAGGAAAATGCTCCCCTGTATCGGGATCAGTGACATAGAGCTTTTTACCCGCATAGTCGATGAATACTTTATCTCCGGCTAGGTGCTCAAAATGCATCGTTAGCCCCTGCTTACCCACGTATTGCCGAATATGTTTGCGGAACTGGCTGGCCTGAAAACCGTCAGGATGCTTCTGTCGGTATTCTTCCCAGAGACGCTGACGTGTCATGCCTTTTATTCGCAACTTCTTAACGATCCCAGGCAATAAAGGAAGTAATACTTCCAGCCTGTCACTTTGCTGCACAGGGGCTGGTGGACCTAATATTAATTCAGCTAAACCTTCATCGGAAAGCTGATTAACCTCTTCAAAGGAAAGGCCTGTTTGTTGAAATCTTTTAAGATAGGACTTGACAGTATTGCGGGAGACTCCCGTCAATTTGCTGAGCTGCTTGGAGCCATGGCCTTCAAAATGGCCTCGTAAAATTTGTTTGATCTTGTTCATGGTAAGAGTGCGATTGGCCATGGGAATGCTTAATTGTTTGCACTCCTAACAGGACTTAAAAGCCTCTTATTCCATTCCAGAAAAATAACTTTTGACGGGGGTCAATTTACATCACCAGCCGGGGGTCAATTTGAATCACCAGCTGGGGGTCAATTTAAATCGTCAGAAGGGGGTCAACTTCATCATTTTTTGCAGATTGGTCATATTGTGAACAAAAAGCCCGGAAATAAGTCCTAGAAGGAAGAGTAACAGCCCTAAAAAGATCAATTGATTGGACTGATTTGATTTGAGTGATTCAGTCATGATGTGGGTTGATTTGGTGATACTTAAAGTTATGAAAAAATTTTGAATCCTCTGAAAATGAGGTGGTTTAGTTGTACGCGATTGATCTGTGTTCCAATTATTTTGCTGAATGAACGGAGAACATAAATCGCTCTTCATGAAAAAAATCAACTGTATCCAAAATATAAATTTTTCTGTTTCACTTAAATTCTGTCAAGCGTTTTTGTTTGCTCATTTTGTGGGTTTTGTTGATAATCCCTAGGAGAAACACCATACTCCTTTTTAAAGCATTTTGCGAAATAGGAAAGGTTAGAAAAACCAACTTCATACATGATTTCGGAAATATTTCCTTCTTTATTTCTTAAAAGAATGGAGGCCTTTTTCAATCTGTATTTCCGGATGATTTCTTTTGCTGAATAATGGGTCAATGCCTTAAGTTTTCTATAGAGATGTGCAGTGCTCATGCCTATTTCCTCGCTTAGTAGCTCTACGGTAAACTCAGGGTTAGAAATATTGGCTTCTATTATGCCTACAACTTTTTTCACAAACTTATCATCTATGTTTTCACCTTCTTCTTTGAATTCTGGTTGCGTTATGATCTCGGCTTTGAAATAGTTTAGTAAAACATCTTTTCTTTTGATAAGCTGCTCAATGTTTGCTTTTAACAATTCCAGGTCAAAGGGCTTTGTTATGTAGGCATCTGCACCTGTTCTCAGCCCTTCCACTTTTTGTGAGGTAAGACTTTTTGCGGAAAGGAGTATGACACCGATATGACTTGTTTTTGGATTTTGTTTTACCTTTTTACACAAGGTCAACCCGTCCATAACGGGCATCATAATATCGCTGATAATCACTTCAGGAGTAAAGTTTCTGGTTTTATCCAATGCTTCCTGTCCATTCTGTGCCACCACAATGTGATAACTTTCCCTTAAATGTAAAAGGAGATAATCAACCATATCGGGATAATCTTCCACTACCAAGATCACAGGCTTGGAAGTGTCAAAATCATATTCGTATTCCTCAAAGTTGTCAGCGTCCTTACTCACCAAAAGATTTATGGTTTCGTCTTTTTGCTCAACCTCAACAGGGAAATGTACATTGCCCAATGGCAAGGTGACTGTAAAATAAGACCCTTCACCTGGCTGGCTCTCCACATTGACTTCTCCAAAGTGAAGTTTTGTATATTCCTTCACCATAGAAAGTCCAATGCCCGAACCTGAATCAACCTGTCTGCCCCTGCTGCCCTGATAGAAGCGGTCAAAAACCTTTGGTATCTCTTGAGGCTCTATTCCTATACCTGTATCATGGACCTGGATATCTACTGCACCGTTCTTATAGTGATTTTTATCAGGGTGTTTTCTAATACTTAACTCAACAGTCCCCTGATCTGGGGTGAATTTGAATGCATTGGACAGCAGGTTGTAAAGTACCGTCTCAAGCTTCTCACTGTCTGCCCATATTTCACAGGATTCTATTTCTGAATTAAACCGGAAATTGATATTTTTTCTTGCAGCTTTGTCTTTAAACAGCTCACACACTTCCCTACTAAAGCTGACAAGGTCAAAAACCCGTACTTTCAGCTCGAGACTATCCTGCTCAAGTTTTCTGAAATCAAGAATCTGATTGACAACCCTTAATAACCTATTGGAGTTTTTTTCAGCCAATCTAAGGAGTTCCTTGGATTTTAGGTCAAGTTCTTTTGAGCTAAGGGCCTGTTGGATAGGGGGAAGGATCAGACTGATAGGCGTCCTGAGTTCATGGGAAATGTTGGTGAAAAACTGTTGTTTGGTTTTTGCGATTTCCTCACTGTGCTGCTTCTCAATTTTGGCAAGGTTGACTTCATTTTTGAAGTGTATGCGCAAAGTGTAAAACCTGAAAGCGAAGGCCAACAATGCCAGGACAAGAAAAATATAAATGACAATGAAAGGGGTGCTTAAAAAAAGTGGTGGCTTGACTTCTATGTCCAAAGTATGGATTTCATCTGACCAAATACCATGATTGTTGCTCCCTTTGAGCTTTAAGATATATTTCCCTGAAGGAAGTTTGGAATAGACAGCTGTATTTGTGGAGCCTGAAGCATATGACCAATCTTCATCAAATCCTTCAAGCTTGTAGGCATAGATATTCCTTTTCGGTTGCCAATAATGCAGAGCAGAAAAATCAATTGCAAATGACCTTTGGGCATAATTCAGACTGAGCTTTTTCATGAATGCAATATCCATGGGCAGTTCAAGGCCCGAATCCGTATTTTTTCCGGGAAGAATCCTTTCATTATTGATTCTTAGATTGGAGAAAAACAGTTTTGGCTTGAAGCTGCTGGCTTCTGCATCAGTGGCTAGCCTTATAAAACCGTTGTCCCCTCCAAAAAATAGCCTTCCTTCTTTATCCTTGGATAAGCAGCCTTCAAAGAAACTTTTGATAGGCAGTCCACTATCCAAAGGAAATAGTTCATAGGCATCCAATCCAGGCTTGAACTTAATCAAAAGCCCTGATGCGGCACCCCAAATATTTCCCTGATTGTCCTCAGTGATACTGTTAAAAAGAAAATCTGTACCCATCTGTATAGGATGGTAAACAGCTTTGTCATTCTGTGGTTGGTACTCTATAAGTCCATTGGTAGTAGCAGCCCACAAAACTCCTTTTTTGGAAAAGTAAATGGCATTTAGGCTTCTTCTGTTTGACACTTCGTTAAAAATACTGACACTACTGTTTCTGTGTGTCTGTAAATCGATCCTAAACAATTCATCATAGTTGACAGCCCATAGGGCATTGGCCCCTGTAGCTACCTTTTCAGAACCTACCTCACTGGCTTTTTCAAAATATAAACTCTCGATATCATTCAATTTGCCTGATACTTTATATAAACCGCCTTCCCATGCACTTACCCAGAAAGTCCCATCACTCGCTTTTATAAATTTTGCGATGTAATTGCTGTCAAGTCCATTTTGGTTACCAGAACTTATCGAATGCATTTTTAAGATTTTCGGATCCCAGATATTGATCCCCCCAGCTGTTCCTATCCAGATTCTTCCCAGATCATCTTCCTCTAATGCATACACATTGTTAAGAAGGAGTTGCTTCCCCATTCCGGAGTGGATATCAAAAACTTCTTCCTTACCATCAGGACTTATTCGTATTACTCCATTAAGAGTCGCCAACCAAGTATCTCCGTTTTTGGTATGCAGGATAGACTTTACCTGGCTTCCGATTTTTTGGTTATTTTGCCTATGGTTGATCTCATGAAAGCTGTAAAAACTGTTGTTTTTGTTAGTGAAACTTAAACCGTTGGAAGTCACAAACCAAACCACCCCGCCAGAATCCTCAAAAATTTGCCAATTGACATTGCTGCCTACTGAGTAGGCCAGTTCTGGATGGTTGAAAAGCTGCTTGATGTCACCATTTTCGGGGTTCAGAATGTTTATCCCGAAATCAGTCCCCAAAGCAAGGCTGCCATCGGTAGAAGTATAAATACTTTTTATTACCTCATTGCTTAAAGCTGTGTTTGCTTCGTTATAGGTTTTCTTTTCTCCGGTATGAATATGAAAGTGTACCAGACCGGTTTCAGTTCCGAGCCATAACCACTCTGGGTTGTAGTTGTCGGGCTGTATGTCCATGATCAGGTTATTTTGGAGAGAAGGCTTGTAATTTTCTTTTAATTCGAACTGCTCAAACTTTTCGCTGCCCGGACTTAGTTTATTCAACTTGTCATATGTACCCACCCAAAGGTTGTCAAAACGGTCCATAAAAACTGATCTGATCATGTTATGGCTTAACCCACTGTTTTCCCTGTCCAGTTTTCCTGTTTTTCCTTCCTTAAAGTAGAAAAGCCCCGCAGGGGTGCCTACCCAGACTGTACCCTCAGGATCCAAATAAATTGTTCTTACGGCAATGGAAGCGCCCAGCTCAACGGGAATTACCTCAAAATTGTAAATATTGATCTTCGAAAGACCTTTCCAGGTACCTATCCAAATTTCATCTCCAACAGCTTCCAGAGCACTTATTTCATTGGCTGCCAATAGTGGGAACACCTCTTTTTTGAAGTTCTGAAAACTGTTGCCATCATACCTGGAGACCCCGTTGGCAGTACCTACCCAAATAAAATCATTTTTATCCTGGGTAATCGCACTGATGGTGTTGGAAGGTAATCCGTCCTGAGTTGTTAAAGTGAAAAAATAGGGATTCTTTTGGGCATTGGCTGACCAGAAAAGAAGTAGAAAGGTACTAAATAAAAACACGAAGAACCTGTAAATCATTTTGGGTTTTGGCAAGGTTTATAAACTAAACACAGGTTTTTGGATCTTGAATTTTTCGAATTGTTCTCTCCTTGATCCAAGGTTAATAATAAGTCTTTTGAAGTGAAAAATCAGCATTTTTTTCAGCTCTGAATGATTTGTGTCATTATCTGTACGATTTGAATCGATGCTTGGTCTCAATAAAAAGTACTTTTGAGTATCTACTTTCCAAGACTATTGTCAGGAAAGCAAACCCAAAATACCCAAACCCAATGACCGGAATAAAAAAGGCTTTTTATTTTGTTCTTTTTGTTGCAATGCTGTGCACGGCATGTGATCAAGATACTGGACAAACTCCTGAAGTGGAGGAACCGCATGATCAGGAAGTGGATTTTTTATTTGGCGCAGATCTTTCCTATCTCAACCAAATCCTGGATCACGGAGGAATTTACAGTGTAGGTGGAGAACAACAGGACCCCTACAGGATATTTGCTGAAGCCGGAACACAATTGGCCAGGTTTAGAATTTGGCATAATCCACTATGGACGGGAGAAATTTATGGACGGGAAACACCTTTATACAATGACTTAGAGGATGTCGAATCGGCCATAGGTAAGGCAAAATCTGAAGGAATGGAAATTCTCCTTGATTTTCACTATTCAGATGTTTGGGCTGATCCTGGAAGACAGGAAATTCCAGCAGCATGGAGGGAAATAGAAAGTCTTGAAGTACTACAGGACTCCATTTATCAATATACCTACAAGACCCTGAAATATCTAGGATCAAAAGGCCTTTTCCCTGAATATGTTCAGATAGGTAATGAAACCAACTGCGGTATGTTATTTACCGATGCACCGGAGAACTTCCCGAAGCTGAACGTCTGTGAGGGGAACTGGCAGAATTTTAAATCAGTAGCAAAAGCTGCTGTAAATGCCGTTCATGATGCTGCCGGTCATTCCGAAACCAAAGTTATTTTTCATGTGGCCGATCCCGAAAATCTGGACTGGTGGTTTGAAAATTTTACCGGATCGCCCAATGAAGTGGATTTTGATATTATTGGCTTTTCCTATTATCCTTTATGGCATACCACGATTTCCCTCACCCAGTTGGAAAGTGCTGTTTCCCGTATCAAATCAAGATTCGCTAAGGATATAATGATGCTGGAAACCGCCTATCCCTGGACTTTGGAAGGTAACGATGACTATACTAATATTTTTGGGGGACAAGCTCCTCTTCCCGGCTTTCCTTATACCATTGAGGGACAAAGAGAAATCATGGTTAGTATGTCCGAAAGTATGATCAATGCAGGTGGCTTGGGTATCATCTATTGGGAGCCAGGATGGATATCTTCTGATATGAAAGATTTATGGGGAACAGGTTCGTCCTGGGAAAACTGTGCTTTTTTTGACTTTGAAGGGAATCTCCATGATGGAGCTGATTATGTGAATTTGTTGAATAATAAATATAAAATCAATCCATGAATGATATTAAGAAGATAGTACCTATATTCTTTCTCTTACCTGCTTTGCTGTTTCAGGTTCTGCCGGGGTATTCCCAAAACCAGAATAGAATGGAGGATATTGTGAGGATAAGTGATGAGGGACTTCTTGTATGGGAAAGTGATGGTGTGGAAGCTTCCTTTTTTGGAGTCAACTATTCCTCTCCCTTTGCTTATGGATTCAGGGCCTTGACCAGGAAACAAATTAACATTGAGGAAAGTATTACCGGAGATGTTTATCATATGGCAAGGCTTGGTTTTTCAGCCTTCCGGGTTCATGTTTGGGATACTGAAATTTCCGATGTCGAGGGGAACTTACTAGAGAATGAACACCTTCGCCTTTTTGATTTTCTATTGGCAGAATTAAAGAAAAGAAATATAAAGGCTATCATCACACCCATAGCATTTTGGGGTAACGGCTACCCTGAACCTAACTATGAAACTCCTGGATTTTCACATTATTATGGAAGATCCCGTCTGACCACAGATCAGGAAGCCATCAAGGCCCAAGAAAACTATTTAAAGCAGTTTTTGAACCATGTCAACCCTTATACCGGAATAGCCTACAAAGATGATCCCGCAATAATTGCTGTGGAAATCAACAATGAGCCAGCCCATAGTGGTTCAGCAGAAGGTGTTACCTCCTACATCAATAGCCTTTACCATGCCGTCAAAGAGGCCGGTTTTATTAAGCCGATTTTTTATAACATTGCTCAGAATCCTTCTTATGCTGATGCTGTGGCCAGATCCAAAGCTGATGGCTTTAGCTTTCAGTGGTATCCGTCTGGATTGGTTTCAGGTAGGACATTAAAGGAAAATTACCTTCATCATGTTAATGCTTACACCATTCCATTTGACTCTATTCCGGAATTTTCAGGCAAGCCACTTATGGTTTATGAATTTGATGCAGCCGATATAATGGGGCCTTATATGTACCCGGCAATGGCCAGGAGTTTCAGGGAAGCTGGCTTTCAATGGGCAACCCAATTTGCCTATGACCCCATGCATATAGCCAATGACAATACGGAATATCAAACACATTACCTAAACCTGCTCTATACCCCTCCTAAGGCCATTAGCATGATGATAGCCGCGAAAGTATTTACACAGACTGGAATTAGGGAAAGTTTTGGGGACTACCCTGATAACAATAAGTTTGGAAACGCATCTGTAAGCTTTGAAGAAAACAGCAGTGAGTGGATCTCTGATGAAGAATTTATATATACAGGCCATACCCAAAGTGTGGCCCCAAAGCCTGAGCAATTGAAGAAGATTGCAGGTACAGGATCATCCCACCTTGTCAGGTACCATGGTTCTGGAGCTTACTTTCTGGATAAATTGGGAAGTGGTGCCTGGAGATTGGAGGTTTACCCTGATGCCACTCAGGTAAGAGATCCCTTTGCGAGGACTTCTCCCGAAAGGGATGTAGCAGTTCTCAAATGGGATACCCATGAAATGCAATTGTCTATTGAGGCGCTAGGGCAGGATTTTCAGGTCTTACCTTTAAATGAGGGGAACAGTTTTACCACCGGAGTCGAGGGTGGGAGGTTTAAAATTAAACCGGGTACCTATTTGCTCTTAGCTCAAGGTGAAAATTTTGAAATTGAAGAAAATACCAAAATCGGAAATCTTGGAATCAAGGAATTCAAAGCCCTGGATCCTGACTTTCAAAAAGTATATGTCTTCCATCAAGCACCTAAAGAGGTTCTTGATTCTAGGGATCTCGATATCAAAGCCATTGTTTTTTCTAATGATCCTATGGATGTGGTTTTGGAATATAGAAATGGACAGGGCAGGATAATGGAAACTAAAATGGAGCATGATAATGGGTATAAATATGTTGCCATGGTCAACAAAGATCAGTTTTCTTCAGGGATCTTTGAGTATAGGATTAAAGTGGAAACAGCAAATGATACCCTGATATACCCAGGAGCTGTTTCAAAAGATGATCTGGAATGGTACTCTGAAATACCTGAACCGTACAAGGTTTTTGTTTCTTCGGAAGCAGCAGATGTATTGCTTTTTGACCCAGCACATCACAAGGATATTCAATACCATCCTAATTATGATCCGGGGTTTGCAACTGCCTTATCAGCAGGACAAAGAACAGGAGATCTTTTGCTGGGGCTACAGGTGAAAAATCCCTCCAAAAATGATCTTATAGCAGTCCAACATTCTATCAAAGAAAGCCTTGACAACAGAGCCCCTGTTGTATCCGGGTTTGCGAAAATAATCGTGGAAGCTAAGGTGGAAGGAAAGGAAAGCAAAACCATTGAAATTGGCTTGACTGATTCTGAAGGAAGGGCATATGTGGCTGAGTTGAATCTGTCAGGGGAGCTGGAGAAGCATGAAGTATCACTGGATGATCTCAAAGAAACAAAAGCAGTATTGTTGCCAAGGCCATACCCCGGCTTTATGCCGCTTTATACCAAAGCTAGGATATCCGGGGGATCTTTGAATTGGGATAATATTGAAAAGCTACAGATAAAATTTGACCAGACTGAAGGAGAAATGGAAAGTAACGGTGCTTACCAGATAAAAATAGGTAAGATTTGGATTCAGCCAGACTGAAGTATGTATGGAATACAATCATTACAATAACCTAAAATATACAAAATATGCGTAAAGACTTTACTGCCATCAAAATTGCAGTAATCATGCTACTGACGCTGTTTGCTCAGCAACTGAGTGCACAGCAGAGAACAGTGACAGGTAAGGTGTTTGACAGTGACTCAGGGGAAGAAATGCCCTTTGTAAATGTAACTGTTAAAGGAACTGACATAGGCGTGATTACAGACATTGACGGAGCTTTTTCCATCAATGTAAATTCATCTGAAGACATCCTCGTATTCACCTTTATAGGGTACGGGAGAAGGGAGGCTAGGGTAGGTAACCAATCGGACATTACAGTTAACATGGATCCGGAAACTGCCCAGCTGAATGAAATTGTTGTAATTGGCTACGGTACGCAAAGGAAATCCGATATTACTGGGTCTGTGGGTTCAGTGACACGTGAAGATTTCAATGTGGGACAGGTTACTAATGCCGAACAGCTCATAACAGGAAAAATTGCCGGGGTGCAGATCACTCCCAATTCCGGAGCTCCGGGAGCTGGGGGTAGGATAAGGATTCGGGGCGGCTCCTCTCTAAATGCCAATAACGATCCATTGATTGTCATTGATGGGGTACCGCTTGACAATTCTTCAGTGGCCGGTGCAGCAAATCCATTAAGTTTTCTCAACCCAAATGACATTGAAACTTTTGATGTTCTGAAAGATGCCTCTGCAACTGCTATTTACGGTTCAAGGGCTTCCAATGGCGTGATTTTGATCACTACAAGAAAAGGGAAAAAAGGTCAGGACCTCAGTCTTAATGTGAGTTCTCTGGTATCGGTTTCCCAAATTGCCAACAACATAGATGTCCTCAATGCTGATCAATATAGGGATGCGGTAGCTGCACAGGCTTCCCCTTCCCAACAAGCTTTGATCGGCTCTGAAAGTACCAACTGGCAGGATGTGATCTTTAGGGATGCGATAAGTATTGACAATAATGTAAGCTTAAGTGGTTCCATTAACAACATCCCGTACAGACTTTCGGTAGGAAACCTGGAACAGAACGGTGTGCTAAGAAGAGATAACCTAAACAGGACAACGGCAGCCCTGAGCTTGACCCCCTCATTGCTAGATGATAGGTTGAAGATCAACTTTAATGTCAGAGGTACTTATTCCTACAGCCAATTTGCTGATCAGGGAGCTATCGGGGCGGCAGCAATTTTTGACCCAACACAGGCCATTTATGATCCTGAAGGTTTTGGAGGGTATTGGGAATGGTTAAATGAAGATGGCTCCCCTCAGACCTTGGCTCCAAGAAATCCACTTGGTTTGCTGGAGCAAAGGGATGACAGAGGTGAAGTTAAAAGAAGTATAGGAAACCTACAACTGGATTATGCCCTGCCATTTATTGATGGATTGCGGGCCAACTTGAACCTTGGATATGACATTAGTCAAAGTGAGGGAAGGGTAGTCATACCATCTTCATCCGCAGCAGGTGTAAATGAAGGAGGTTCACTCTTGGATTATGCTCAGAATAAACGAAACCTACTGGCGGATTTTTACCTGAACTATGTAAAGGATTTTGGGAGCGCAGGTAGACTCGATGCAACTGCAGGATATTCATGGCAGGATTTCCTGATAGAAAACCCGGCGTTTCCAAGAATAAATGAAGCAGGCACAGTACTTGAACCGGCTGGAGTGGAAACCAGACCCCAATATAGGCTTATTTCATTCTTTGGAAGGGTTAACTATAGCCTAAAAGACAGGTACCTCCTCACCGCGACACTAAGGACAGATGGATCTTCAAGATTCAGCCAGGAAAACAGATGGGGAGTTTTTCCATCTGTGGCAGCAGCATGGAGGGTAAGTGAGGAAGATTTTCTTATCAACAACAACGCCATCACAGACCTGAAGTTAAGGTTGGGATATGGAGTGACCGGTCAGCAGGATATTGGCTCTTTTTTCCCTTTCCTTCCCAGATATACCTTCAGTGATGATGCGGCAAGGTACAGGTTTGGGAATAACTTCTTCAACACATTAAGGCCAGAAGGGTATGATAGAAACATCAAATGGGAAGAGACAGTAACCTACAATGCCGGATTGGATTATGAATTTTTTAATGGAAAGTTTTATGGTAGCCTGGATTATTATTACCGGGTGACCAATGACCTTCTTGCCGTCATACCTGTTCCTGCAGGCACCAACCTTACCAATCAGCTTTTCACGAATGTAGGGAACATAGAAAGTTATGGTTTTGAGGCAGGCCTGACATATAATGTCGTCCGTACCAATGAACTTAATTGGGATATAGGTGCCAACTTCACCTACAACAGGGTGAATATCCTCAGCCTGAGTAATGTGGAAGAGGATGCAGTTGGGATTCTTGTTGGTTCAATTGGAGGAGGAACCGGCAACACGATCCAGGTACAGACAGTAGGCTTTCAGCCCAACTCATTTTATGTATGGGAGCAGGTATATGGAACAGATGGGGCTCCTCTGGAAAATGTATATGTGGATCAAAATGGGGACGGAATAGTCAATGAACAGGACCTCATCAGAAGGGGATTCCCTGATCCAAGGTATTTTTTCGGGTTCAATTCCCAGCTTAGATACAGGAATTGGGATTTTGGATTTGTGCTAAGAGGCAATATAGGTCAGACAGTATACAACAATGTCAGATCTGCGAATGGTGCCTATCAAAGCCTAAGATTCCCTGATTATCTGATCAATATGACTTCGGATGTTTTGGAAACGAATTTTCAAAACTACAGGCTGAGATCCAGCCACTACCTTGAAGACGCCTCGTTTTTGAGAATGGAAAACATCAGCGTCGGGTATAATTTCGGAAATGTCTTCGCTTCAAGGGTCAACCTTCAGGTGAATGCCACGGTACAGAATGCCTTTGTGATTACTGGGTATTCGGGAATAGATCCGGAAATTCCGGGAGGGATAGACAATAATTTCTACCCTTTTCCTAGGATATTCTCTTTCGGAGTAAACTTTGGTTTTTGATTTAAACATGAAATCTAATTTGAATTAAGGATTCATGAAAAAGACAGAAAAAATGAAAAAGAAATTTATCAAAAAGACAGCAATACTTCTGGTGACCATATTCGCCATCGGAGGATGTACAGATCTTGACCTTGAACCTTTCGGGGAGTTTACCTCAGTTCAGGTATATCAGGATTTTGATAACTACATACAGGTATTGGCCAAGATGTATGCAGGGCTTGCAACCAGTGGACAATCTGGCCCTGATGGACGTGGGGATATAGGTGGACAGGATGAAGGAGCATCTACTTATTTAAGGGCTTTTTGGAAGTTGCAGGAATTGCCTACCGATGAAGCCATAATATCCTGGAACGATGAAGGGCTTCCTACTTTGAATACCCTTACCTTCTCTTCAGACAATGGCTTTATTGCAGCCATGTACTACAGGATTTTCTATCAGATTACCTTGGCCAATGAGTTTATCAGGGAGCTAAGTGATGAGAACCTTGATAGCAGAGGTATTTCTGAGGCCAACCAGCAGACAGCAAGACTGTACAGAGAGGAAGCCAGGTTTTTAAGGGCATTGAGCTATTATCATGCCTTGGATTTATTTGGCAATGTGCCATTCGTCACGGAGCAGGATGCCGTTGGATCCTTCTTTCCTGAGCAGATCAATAGGCAAGACCTGTTTTCTTACATTGAATCTGAATTGTTGGATGTCATACCCAACCTAGTGCCGGCCGGACAGAATGAGTATGCAAGAGCAGATCAGGCTGCGGCAAGAATGCTTTTGGCAAAAATGTACCTCAATGCAGAAGTATATACAGGCCAGCAAAGGTATTCTGAGGTAATTGCCCAGCTAAATGAAGTGTTGAATGCCGGATACTCACTAGAGCCGGATTACAACCACCTTTTCTTTGCAGATAATGATAAGTCTCCTGAGATCATTTTCCCTATATCATTTGATCAGGCAAGTACCATGTCTTGGGGTGGAACAACTTTCCTTGTCAATGTAGCCATAGGAGGGACCATGCGAAACTTTTACAGCTTTGGTGTTCCAGGGGGGTGGCAGGGAATGCGGACAAGACCGGAAATCGTAAGGCTTTATCCAGGAACTGATGGTACCCCAGATGCCAGAGGTTGGTTCCATACTGATGAACAACAGATTGATATTGTTTCCATCAGCACATTTCAGGATGGGTACGGAGTCCTTAAATTCAGAAATATAACCAGAGACACAGAAGACAGGCCAGACGGTCCGGTAAGTGACCAAGTCAGTGTGGACTTTCCATTATTCCGATTGGCAGATGCTTATCTCATGTATGCCGAAGCGGTTCTCCGTGGAGGCTCAGGAGGCACCGAATCACAGGCACTCGATTATATCAATGCTTTAAGAGAAAGAGCTTACGGGAATTCAGAGGGAAATATCTCTTCAGGTGACCTTAACCTTGATTTTATCTTAGATGAAAGGGCCAGAGAACTGAAATGGGAAGCTACTAGAAGAACGGATTTGATCCGTTATGGCAGGTTTACAGGTGGAGCCTATATATGGCAGTGGAAAGGTGGAGTCTTTGAAGGTACATCTGTTCCTGAATTCAGAGACCTTTACCCACTACCACAGGCAGACCTGATAGCAAATCCAACATTACAACAGAATCCAGGATATTAACAAATGGGAAATCTTATGAAAAATCTTAATATATTATTCTTACTTCTATTGGGAGCTGTAGCAGTATGGAGCTGTACAGAAGAAGAAAGGACAGTTATCTCAGATAATCCAGGTATCCCGGTTTTGAATAGTCCGGCATCAGGGCAATCAATTGTATTGTCGGAAGAAACAGGTTCCCAGGATCTGGTATTTAGTTTTGATCCAGCAGATTTCGGGTATTCCGCAGCAGTGAGCTATACCGTTCAGTTAGCTGAATCAGGCACTTCGTTCCAAAATCCTCTGGACGTGGGCACCTCCAATGGTTCGGATATAAGTATTTCTGAAGCCTCCCTGAACCAAAGGTTGATAGGAAGAGGATATGACCCTGATGAAAGTATTCAGATGGATGTCAGGGTTCGTGCCAGCGTCGGAGATGCTGTAGAACCTGTATTTTCTTCAGTATCCAATATTTCAGTTACACCATATTCCGAAGCATTGGTGTTTGCCAAAATGTTTGTGCCAGGTGATTATCAAGGTTGGTCTCCCGAGAATGAAAATACCGTGATCTATTCAGTAAATAATGACAATATCTTTGAAGGTTATGTGCATATCCTGGGAGGTTCGGGAGCTTTCAAAGTGACTGAAGAGCCCAACTGGGATATAAATTATGGTGGGGCAAACGGTACTCTGGAAAGAGACGGTCCTGACTTTGTGATTTCAGAACCTTTCGGAACATTTAGGTTAAAGGTTGACCTGAACAGCCTTACCTATGAAATCGGAACAAGAAGAAGGTGGGGAATAATAGGTGACGCTACTCCATTGGGATGGGACGGAGATACTCCTATGGATTTTGATTCTGATGAAAACGTGCTGACTATTACCATTGATCTGGTTGAAGGTAATTTTAAATTCAGAGCCGGAGATTTGGCCTTCAATTATGGAGATACCGGTCTGGATGGTATACTGGACCCGGATGGTGCTGACATTCCCATATCCGAAGATGGAAATTATACCATTACTATGGATTGGAAGATACCAGGAGAGATCAGCTATGAAGTAGTGAAAAATGACTGATTTGCCTAAAGGAACAAGTTTGGAAATTTCTGATGTGGTAATAAAATCATAGACTTGGTTTGTTGAAGTGAACAGGTGGCTAAAGAGGGATATTTAAAAGAATCACTTTCTTTGATTTTCCTTTCTTGGCCTCCTGTCACTTAACTGCCCTGAGAATTGCTATTGGCCGAATTTCTTATCCAAAAGTCTGATTTTTTTTAAGTCTTATCATGTGCTAAACATTATTTGCATTGCAAAGAATAATCATATGTTTAAGGTTTATAATAGTATTTAGGCTTTAAAGGTCAATAGTTGGAATTTAAAATTCACTGATCCGCAGAATAGAAATCTATGATTTACTTTTTATTTATTTAGTCAAAAAACCAAGTAAGAATTAAGGTTTAGCTGAGCCATATGTTTGTTACAATATATTATGTAGTAGTTTGGTAGAAAGGTATAAGCTGTAGTACATCGAATTCTAATTTTATGTCATTGTCTAGTTCTTTGCCCAAACCCAATTGGTCGAAAAAGTTTTCCTTTCTACTTTCAATTTCCATTCTTTGACTGTCTATAGATGGTGGGACAGATTTTTTTCTTTTAGCATTTTCTTCGCTGACCTGTTTTAAATAGGCGTAAAAATGTTCTGTTGAATTGAAACCCTTGTATTTTAAGTCTTTTAGAATTCTAGTTATCCTTTCAGCTATCATGGAAAACTTAAAAAACATTGTATTGAAATCTCTCAATTTAATTTCTTTGTTCAAATCTTTATTTTTAAGGTGATCCAAAAAAACATCAATTTCAACATTTATATTTCTCAAAAGGAGTTCAAATTCATGTAACGAGTCATAATTTTTTCCTGATGTTGTAAACTTGTTTATTCGTAAGTCTTCTGGTAATGATTTGAATTTCAAAATATGTTCTTCAGATGGATAGCTATTAAAATCAGCAGTTTCTAACTTGATTTTTAAGGTGTTCAGGATTATAAAGTTTCTATAATAATGCCTTAAAAGGTCTTGGAAAATGATTTTTTGAAACCGCTTGTTTATTTGTCCCTGAGTGTAGACTTTGTGTACGCTCACAAAGGTGAAGATTGTACCAAATGCAGCAACAGTTGCAAGAAAAATCCCAAGTCATTCATCAAGATCTGTTTGGGTAAGTTCGGTAGGGATTGTATTTGACCTTACCTCATTGATCAAAGTGAATAACCTTGTATATACTTCTTCCTGATATGATGATAAATTCCCGGTAGTATCTTGTAGGTTTGTTCCTATAGGTTCTTCTAATTCGTCCATGTTTTCTGAATTCTGGGGATAAAACAAGATTAAAGTCAAGTTGAAAGTGAAAGGTGGTTTGGTCTTCTCCCATTCATTGATTCCAATTGAAATTTTATTTTTAATGGCATTTGGAAAATAAATAATTCCATCAAGATTATCTTATTTGTAACTACTCAGGTTGTAAATTAGCTATATGATTTAGATTTTCTAAGATATTTCCCGAACGTTTGATCAGGGTATCCACGACGGATCTTATAACACAGAAGTTTTCAGCTCCATTGTTGGATTTGAACTGTCCTGATATTTTTTGTTTCACCTTGATGTTGCGTATGGCTCTTTCAGAGGCATTGTTATCCGGTGGTACTTTTTGGTGATAGAGAAAAGTAAAAAGTGACTTTCTGTATTTCAGGAGTCTTTTTTGTAGGGATACTGCTTCTTTATGTTTTGACTCTACAGGTTGGGCGAGTAGGTTATCCATCTTCTCTTCAATGGAAGCAATACTCCTGCTATTCTCTGGATCTGGTAGTTTTTTGAGTTTTCTCTTCAGTGAGATAGCTTCCCTGAACAGGGCCCTAAGGCTGTCAGCCCATTTAGATTTATAGCGTTCAACAATGTAGTTGAGCTCCCTAAGCAGATGTGCACAACAGAGCTGGTGCAGGTTTTCCGAATAGTTGAAGTATGCCCTCCATGCATCGTGGCACAATACTGCCTTTCCGAACCCATCGGGAAAATGTGTATTCATCGCCTTAAGTCCACGTGATTCAGATATAGCTAACAGGGTGAGTTCCTCGGTCTGATAAGTCCAGACCCACTGTTTGTTTCCATCCACTTTAGCCCCAGTCTCGTCAGCTCCTATCACAGGACTTTTAGAGACTGCCGTCTTTATCTTTGCATATATTGGTGCAGACTTGCGGGCAAACCTACCGATAATGTTATCGATACTCCCCTCGCTGAGATTAATACCGAAGCAGTCCCTGAGAAGTTCTTTCATCCTTCTATAGGGAACATACTGTCTGGCATGCAGATAACCGACAATGGTTTCAACACCGCTCCCGTACTGTATGGGGGCATTGATATTGTCAGGGAATGACCCACTGATCTTTTCTCCACAGGAACAGTTTTTGGAAAAGATTCTATGCTCGGTACATACCACTTTAATCACAGGAAGATCCAGGACCTGTCTTTTGGAGGACAGTTCTGCTGGAACCGCCGACAGATCACCACCACAGCAGGTACAGAATAAAGGGATGTGGTTTTCTATTATGTCCGGGGAGGATGTCATTTCAAGGGTATGGCCTTTGTGTCCAGGCTGACCGCCGGTTTTGCGCCCTGTATCCTGACGGAGACTCTGATTTTTTTTGGGGCGGTTCTCGTCTTTTGAAGGGGGAACCGAGCTGTTGCGGCTGTTTTTGGGATTACGGTAACGGGCAAGCTCATTTTCCAAATCGGATACCCTAGATTTTAAAGACTTGACCTGCTCCATAAGCTGGAGGTTCATCTTGATCAGTTCCTGAATAAGCGTATCCCTGTGGTCCAATATACTATAGAAATGTTTCCTGAATATCAGCACATAATCCCATGAATACCAATAATCCACGCTGTTTTTCCCCACAAAAAAATGTGGATAAACCAACTTTAAAGCTGATTTTCGTACATTCACATACAAATACGCATCAATACACCACAGAGGGCAACAAGACTCCAAATACTTGAATATTGGTCAGTAAATAATGTACCTGAGTAGTTACTCTTATTTTATATAAAAAAATGTTTCTATTCAATTTATATGATAGAACCCTGTAGTCAACCTTCCATTCCGGGTACAGGCTCAATACAAATCATTGGCTTATTTGGAACTGCCGAATAGCTTGTCTATGATATTATTTATTTTGCTGCTTTAAAAAATGATATAGCCAGGCATTTATTTAGTCCAGCCTGGCTATATTGGTGTTGTAATACAATTCTTAATTGCTACGGGACTTATAAACTCTGAATTCAAACCCTGAAAGTTCCAGTGCTTCATTTCCAAAAGCCCCATCATCTCCATAAATTGTAGTCCAGTCATGCTTTTAGCTCGAATTGACATTCTCCTAATTAGCCTTTAGTCAACAAATCATCATTCAACGGGTGTTAACATTTTAAAAATCCAAAAAAAAGTAAGCCTCATAAGAGTTTAAGTATTTTCTTTAAGTTAGTTGGGTTTGTAAATGGATGCCAAAGTTTTATTATGTTGGTAATAAATCCTTTAGAATAATTTCACCGGAATTTAATCATTCAGAATCATTGAGTTTTTGGATCATTTTCTGGAGATCAGCATGATAATTTCTTCCTATCGGTATAATTTCCTCATTGATTTTCAATTCTTTGGCAGAAACAGCATCAATCCGATTGACATTTACAATATATGATTTGTGGACTCGCTTAAAATCAGTTTCAGGTAGATTTGGTGCAATGTCCTTAATTGGACTTCTGAGGGTAAAACTTTTTGATTCGGTAATTATATGGGTATAAGTACCCTCTGTTTTTATATATTGGATATCATGTATTTTTATTTTTCTCAGCCATCCTCTGTCTCGGATAAAAAAAGTGTCATCCATTTTATTAGAAGATTTATGGTGTCCGTAGTTTTCGTTTTCAGTATAAAATTTACTCAAGACCAATTCGATTGTGGTAGTCAATGTTTCCTGACTGAATGGCTTGAGGATAAAACCTTCAGGTTTGATTTCTTTTACCCTTTCGATTATTTGGGAATCTGAAAAAGAAGTAATAAAAATAATGGGTACCTCTGCTTTTCTTCTGATTGCAAAAAATGATGAAGTTGACCCCCAGTTGACGATTTAAATTGACCCCCAGCTGGTGATGTAAACTGCCCCCCGTCAAAAGTTATTTTTTTGGAATGGAATAGGAAGCTTTTAAGTCCTGTTAGGAGTGCAAACAATTAAGCATTCCCATGGCCAATCGCACTCTTACCATGAACAAGATCAAACAAATTTTACGAGGCCATTTTGAAGGCCATGGCTCCAAGCAGCTCAGTAAATTAATGGGAGTCTCCCGCAACACTGTCAAGTCCTATCTCAAAAGATTTAGACAAACAGGTCTATCCTTTGAAGAGGTTAATCAGCTTTCCGATGAAGGTTTAGCTGAATTAATATTAGGACCTCCATCTCCTGTTCAGCAAAGTGACAGGTTGGAAACACTACTTCCTTTATTACCTGGGATTGTAAAGAAGCTGCGTACAAAAGGTATGACACGTCAACGTCTCTGGGAAGAATATCGAGAGAAGCACCCCGACGGTTTTCAGTCAAGTCAGTTTCGAAAGCATATTCGGGAATACGTGGGTCGGCAGGGACTAACTATGCATTTTGACCATCCAGCAGGAGAGAAAGTTTTCATCGATTATGCAGGGAAAAAGCTCCATGTTACTGACCCTGAAACTGGTGAACATTTTCCAGTAGAGGTATTTGTGGCTACTCTAGGTTGTACTCAATACACTTATGTAGAAGCTACTTACACTCAGCAGAAACCAGACTTCATTGGAAGCTGCACAAGGATGCTGGAGTTCTTCGGCGGGGTTCCAAGGGTAATCGTGCCTGACAACCTCCGGTCTGCAGTTTCCAAAGGCAGTAAATACTCCCCAGTCCTCAACGAGACCTTCGAAACATTTGCTGAGCATTACAATACCACTATTATTCCTGCAAGACCCCGACAACCCAGAGAAAAATCTCTTGTAGAAGGTGCTGTTAGATTGGTATATCAGAGGATTTATATGGAGCTACAAGGTAAAGTTTTCTTATCTCTTGAAAGCCTCAATGAAGCGCTCTTTACATTGTTAGCTAACTACAATGACTATGCGCTAAGAGGAGAGGAAAGTCGCAGAGAGCAGTTTGAGACACTTGAACGAAGCAGTCTGCTGGCTCTTCCTGAACTCCCTTACCAGTTGATGAGTGTAAGAGTATGCACAGTAATGAAAAATACCCATATCTGTCTTGGAGAGGATAAACACTACTACAGTGTTCCCCATCAGTATATGGGAAAGAAAGTCAAAGTCCTTTTCAATGATGACCAGGTAGAGATCTTTTACAAGTATCATCCTATAGCCAAACACAAACGCGATAAAAGGAAGCATAAGTACACGACACTAAGGGATCATCTGGCCGGAAACCAGAAGTATGTATCCGATTGGAGTTATGAATTCTTTGTAAGTGAAGGCAATAAGATCAGCAAGGAGGTAGGGAAATTCCTATCCAGCCTGATGGAATCTATTCCCCATCCGGAGCAAGGTTATAGATCCTGCTCCGGGATCCTTCATCTTGCCCGCAAAGTGGGTTCACAGCGGATCACTGGAGCCTGCAAAAGAGCGTCAGAGTATGGTGTTTACACCTATCCTATGATTGAACAGATCCTTTCCAAAAATTTAGACGCAATCAGTTTTTCCGATGAACAGCTGGATGAGTCTTCCCAGATGCCCAAACACCACAACATCCGTGGCAACAGATACTTCAGTTAACAAACACCAATTCCAATGATACAAGAAACAATTGAAAAAATGAGAAAAATGAAGCTTTACGGCATGTCACGAAGCTTCAGTCATGCCACAGAATCCGGCTCTCTGTCATCCCTTACACCGGATGAACTGATTAGTCTGCTCGTGGAAAACGAATGGGATGACCGTCAAAACCGCAGGATGGATCGAAGCCTTCGTGGTGCACGTTTCCGATACAAAGCCACTGTCGAGGAACTGGATTTTCGTCCCGGGCGTGAACTGGACAAAAATCAACTATTGAGACTCGCAGACGGAGCATACATCCACAAAGGAGAAAACATTCTGATGACAGGAAGTACAGGCACAGGTAAGAGTTATCTTGCCTGTGCCTTGGGCAATCAGGCTTGTAGCAAGGGACACAAAGTCCTTTATGCGAATACGACTAAGTTGCTTACCCAACTGAAAATGGCTAAGGCTGATGGATCTTCTATCAAAGAGATGCTCAAACTCGAAAAACTTGATGTGTTGATACTCGATGACTTTGGGATACAACCCCTAGATGTTCAGAGCAGAATGTTGCTGATGGAGATTATAGAGGACCGACATGGTAAAAAGTCCACCATCATCACTTCGCAGTTACCGGTCAGTGCATGGTATGAAATAATCGGAGATCAAACTCTTGCAGATGCTATTTTGGACAGAATTGTGCACGATGCTCACCGGATAGAACTAAAGGGAGAATCCCTGAGAAGAAAACGTAATATTAATCCCGAAAAACAATAACTTTAACGCGATGTAAGTCCACTATTCCTGACCAAAAAAACTACTTAACTCCGGGGGGTCACTTTGCAGCGCTGATAGGGGGTCACTTTGACCGCTATATGCAATCAATTACCTTGAAGGGCTGGATATCAAAGTATCAATGGACGGAAAGGGAAGGGCTTTGGACAATGTATATATTGAAAGGTTCTGGAAGTCGATCAAGTATGATTACATCTATCTGAACCCAAGCGAGGACGGTTATGACCTGCTCAAAGGTGTCAAATGGTATGTTGAATATTACAACCAAAAGGTTCATCATACCACTAGGGAGAAGCCTGGGGAAAGATATTATGGGCCAACCCGAAAAGCATCATAAAGTAAAAGTTAGTTGTTCTATTTCCCAAGGGTACCCTTGGGAAATAGAACAACTAAAGAAGTATTAACAAATAAATAAATTAACTTAGCAACTGATACTTTTGGTCCAACAAATGGGGAGTGTTATAGTGGACTTTCTTTTGCTACTCTTCTTTTTGCAATCAAAACCGCATTTGCTGACTTAATCCCAAAAAATATCATCAATTTTTCTCTTTTTTCCCCTTTCACCTTGATTTTATCAAGCCTATAATGGTTTTTGATTGTTCCAAAAACACCTTCCATTTAAGTAGCCATCTGTCTGGAGATTTTAGAGTTTAGTGCAGAGTTCTCTGTAAAAAGTGAGAAAATTTCTATTCCTGGATTCTTAGTAGATTCAGTTGATGATAAAAGTAAAATCAAAATCAAGCAAAGTGTCTTGTTTATAAAAAAGCTTGAAGGTGCAGAATATTCTCCGTTATTGGTTAGATTTTATAGTTTGCAAGAAAATATAGATCAGGTAAGTTATAACCATATCCCAAAGGATTGGAATGGAATCATAGAAGCTTTTGGCATGAATGATGGACATTATATTACCTTTAGCTTTAAAGAAGGTCAAATGGTCAGTTATAGCAAAGTCTTATTAGAAGATACTAGAGCCTCAAAGCAGATAGGTGTAAATAAGAGCACGACATGCATTACTTCAATAGTAGAAAATCCTTCTTATGTGGTGTGTTATGAAAGTATTTATGATTGTACGATTTACAGTGGTGGTACTAGTATTATAACTTATTGTGTAGATACAGGAAGCTCGGGGCCTGGAGGGTCTAGCCCTGGAGGAGATAGTTTTTGTGAAGAGTTTGATTGTTATGCTTTCCCTGGTGGTGGAGACTTGGGAGGAGAATTTGAAGAAGATGATCCATGTAAAACAAGCAAAGAAGACCTGAAAAATGCATTCCCTGATGCTCCTGATTCATTTTTGGGGGAACTTGAGAAGTTTGTTAACAAGCATTCAAAAGATTTTGGTATAGATTCAAAAGAAAAGATGAATCATTTTTTAGCCCAAGCTGCGCACGAAAGCACTAACTATCTTGGAAAGACTTTCTCAGCTTTAGAGGAAAACTTGAACTATAGATGGGAAAAATTAGGTACGAAGGATAATTTTGAAACCTATTTTAACCCAATCTCAAACCCAACAGCAAACTCTTTAAAAGCTAATCCAAATGATTTTAAAAGATCTGAAAATTCTGATTTTGTAGATCCTGTAAAGCTTGCAAATTATGTCTATGCTCGTAAACAACTTGGAAATACTTCACAAGGTGATGGATATAAATATAGGGGAAGAGGAATTTTTCAAATTACAGGAAAATATAATTATGAGCAATTCAACAAATTTTATAATGAAAAATTCAATGCAAACATTGATTTAATTAAAAACCCTGAAATGGTTTCGAATAACATTGAATTAGCAGTAATCAGCGCATTATGGTATTTTGAAAATAAAGTTTTAAAAAAGATTGATATCAATGAATTTACAAACATTAAAAAAGTAACCCAATTAGTGAATGGCGGTGAGAATGGACTTCCACATAGACGAGAGTTATTCAATAAAGTAAAAGACATTATAAATTGTATATAAAATAAAAGCCATGAAAAGAATAAAGTTATTAGTTAAAGTAATTGTTCCTATTACAGTTGTAGCTTTGCTTGTTGGATTCAAGTTGTTTTTTTATCAACAGGATTCAGATGAAAGTCTCTTAGGAAAATATGTAAGTACTGACGATCCTAATTGGGTTTGGGAATTTAAGTCAGATGGGAAATTAAATGAGTATTACGAAGGAGAGTTAAGTGATGTTTATTATTACTCTATTGAAAAGACAAGTCCTCAATGTGGATTTGAAGTTGATGAAGGTCCTCTTTTTAAATATTTGGTTAGAAAAAATGTAGTAAATACTTCTGAACAATATTGTTACGAAATTTATTCTATGGGAAATGAATATCTTCAGCTAAGGTATTTAGGTGGAAGTGGATTTTTTAGTTTCAAAAAAACTAACTAAACTATATAGAACCTACTTCGGTTTACATAATCTTTCAAGGAGATTACCTATCTAAGGACCGATTTGTTTTAAATCATAAGATTAAAGCCTTAGAAGTTCGTGTTACAGCAGATGAGCCGATTTGAGGCATGTTTGCTTTGGGTGGGGTTATATTTAAATGGATCAAAAGGATGAAATAGATTTCCACATTGACAAAGCTAACCTCTGTTTAGATACTATTACCATAATAAAAGAATATAAAACGCCATTTATCTATTGGTTTAAAAATGATTCAAGTCTATTTGAAAAAACCTTGATTTTGATAGATAGTACTGATTGGATAAGCAAAGAAAGTAATATCAAGGGAATAGGCGTACAAATTTATACAACAGGATCTTGCAAGGACCTGATAGAGGGAAATTAGGAGGTAGATATAAGTATAAGAAGTATCCCCAGAACAACGCTTTTTGGGGATGCTTTTCTCACAACAACCCCTCCCCACTTTCAGCTTCATCCACCGCTTGATGCAGAAAATCGTGAAAGGGTTTCATCAGCTTGAAGGCATTGAGCGTTTTGTTTTTGAAATTGCCAGAAGAAATATCTTTGTCGGCCAAAGGCGTAGAGACAATAAAACTCTTGTATCTCAGCAAATCAATATGTGGATGCTCAGCATCGTAATCTCTTGGGCTTGTTTTAAGTTGCTCGCCTTCTAAGCTGGAAAAATGTTTCTTGAAAGTAGGTTCATTGAGTATCTTAAGCAGTTCTTCCCCAGAGTAATCGATTTCTTGACGGATTTTCTTCAATACATCAGCCTGTGGCATCCAGATTCCTCCAGCGATGAAACTCTCTCCTGGTTGTAAATGCAAGTAATACCCAGGTCCATTGGATTTTTTTCCTCCTGTAGAAAAATATGCTGCAAAATTGGTTTTATATGGGGCTTTGTTTGCAGAAAAACGGATGTCTCTGTTTTGTCTGAAAACACAATCTTTGGCTTTAAAAGCCGTCAATGCAGGCTCCCAAGCGGTAATACCTCCTAACATTTCTCCTACATCTTCAATAAACTCCCCTCTCACCTTCTGATACCAATCCCGATTGGCATCCATCCATTCTTTGGAGTTGTTATTGGCTAATTCTTTTAGAAAATCAAGGTATGGAGTTGGCATATTTTATATTTATTGAGATCTTTTAATTTAACCAAGAAGAAGTAAAATAGTTGGGAACCGTTGTTTTAAGTAAATCACTTAAAATAATGCGAGTATGTTAAATATTGCTGATTAATAGTTATTTTGATCGAATGATGGTGAATTTCATTCTTGTTGATCCTTTAAATAAAATCAACCAACCCCTCCAATTTCATTCCCCTACTACCTTTGATCAGGATCAGATGATCTTCGAACTTGGAGTCTTGAAGCCAGTTTCGGAAGGAAAAAGGATCTGGAAAATAGAGTGCTTTCATCGGAGCTTTGGCCAAAGCTGCTTGCGTATGCTTGCCGGCAAAGCAAATTTTATCAAAAGCATATTGGCTGACCAATTCACCCAATTTCTCGTGTTCAACTTGTGTGCTGTCACCAAGTTCATACATATCTCCTAAGATGATCATTTTGTATTTTTTGCCAGTCATCTCACCAAAAGTCTTGATCGCAACTTCCATGCTCGATGGGTTGGCATTGTATGCGTCTAGGATGATCAGGTTGCTTCGTTTTTCTACGAGTTGAGAACGCATATTGGAAGGCTTGTAATTGACGATAGCCTGAACTGCCTTTTCTATAGAAACACCGAAAAACTTACCTAAAGTAATAGCGGTGGCAATATTCCCAAAGTTATATGCTCCTATCATGGAACTAAGATGTGTTGCTTCGCTTCCTTCTACTTTGAATCTTACAAAGGGATTGGCATCCACAAACTCAACTTCACAAAAATCTCCTTTTGCAGGGTAGAGAATTGGGTTTTCAAATCGCTTAGCCATATTGGAAAGGATAGGGTCCTGGGAATTGATAAAGACAGTTCCTTTGTGTGCTCTTAAGTGTTGAAACAACTCGGTTTTGGTTTTCAAGACTCCTTCTGGTCCTCCCATACCTTCCAAGTGAGCCTTTCCGATATTGGTGATAAACCCATGTGTAGGTTCTGCGATGTCACAAAGTTCTTTGATATCGCCTTGCTTGTTGGCGCCCATCTCTATAATCGCAATTTCGGTATCTTTTTCTATTGCGAGCAATGTTAATGGCACTCCAATGTGGTTGTTTAGATTCCCTACTGTGGCTGAAGTTTTAAATTTTTGCTTTAGAACAGCGTGGAGGAGTTCTTTGGATGTAGTCTTACCATTACTGCCTGTTAGTCCTATGATGGGAATACTGAGTTGTCTTCTGTGATGCAGGGCTAGTTGCTGTAAAGCAGTCAAAACATCCTCAACTAGAAAATATCTCGTGTCATTATTCGGGATTACTTCTGCTTCATCTACGACTACCAAAGCGGCACCAATTTCCAATGCCTGTGCTGCAAATGTATTGGCATTGAAATTCGGTCCTTTGAGTGCAAAAAATATATTTCCTTGATCAATTTTCCTTGTATCGGTGCTGACGCCTGTGGATTTGAGAAAGTGTAGGTAGAGAAGTTCGATGTTCATCATTTATTTTTTACGAATAATCTTTAAAATTAAGATATTCGAAACATCTTTATCAAAATTCTGTCGTTATTTATATCCATGATCAAGTATTTTACTTTTTTATTCCTTTTCACTTTGAGCGCGAGTTTAGCGCAAACTTCTTTTCAATTTGATCAAAATATAAATCTCACTCAAAATGGTGGGAATTTAGAATTGCCCTTTGCAGGAGGACTAAACGCCGCTCAGATCCAAACAATGGATGTGAATGGAGATGGTGAAGATGAAATGGTCATTTGGGATATCAATGCCCGTCAGATTTCTGTTTTTAAGATTGAAAATGATGTTTACACTTTCTTCCCTGAGATGGCTTACTATTTTCCTTCTGATGTAAATGGGTTTTTGGTTCTAGCTGACTTTGATGGCGATGGGAAAAAAGATCTTTTTACAAGTAGTCCTTTTGGAATTAGAGCTTATAAAAATGTTAGTCCTGTTGGAGCTACTTTCCCAAGTTGGGAATTGGCTCAGAACTTTCTAAGACTTGACAACAACTCCAACCTTCAAGCGAACAATCTTGATATTCCATTGATTTTGGATGTAGATGGAGATGGAGATTTGGATATTGCCACTTTCAATTTCGCTTCAGGGGATTTTTTGGAGTTTTACAGAAATACATCCATCGAACGAAAAGGTTTTGCAGATGTTGATGGTTTTGCTTTTCCAGAGCCGAGATGGGGAGAATTTGAGTTCTGCAGTTGCGGAAGCTTTAGCTTTGGAGTTACTTGTTCAGGATTACCTATTGGTAGGATTCTCGATGATGAAAATCAGAGAATTCAACATGCTGGAGGTCATTCGATTTTATACTCGGACTTCAATGGAGATGGTATTTTTGATTTGTTGATGGGTCAAGATGAATGTGATGTACTTTATTATTTGCCCAACAAAGGAACGAATGCAACACCAATTTTTGATGAATTTGCGACTTCGCTTCCTAATATTGGAGATTTACCAGAGTTTCCTATTTTTCATGCTGCACAGCTCTGGGAAAATCAACTTTTAATAAGTACAAATTCTTCTGCTATTGCGGGTATCTTTCGAGCTGATTATGCTAAAAATATATTTTCTATTCCCCTAGAAGGAGGAAATATTCAGCCTTTTCTTCAAAATCGGATGTTGGATTTAGGAGAAAATACAAGACCTTTTTTTCAAGGAAATAAGTTAAATGGGTCACTTCTACTCTAGGCAAATTCTTTAATCGGGAATCGGGTTGTAGGGAATTTGAATCGGATATCTGTTACAGAACAAGCTTGGGAAGTCGTTGAGGAAGATTATTTAGGATTATCGGAACTTGATTTGACTGATTTGCAATTCCAAGCTTTCAGAAATGCACAAGGGCAAGAGAGTTTTTGGTTGGCAGGAACAGATACTATGAATTTATCCTTAGTCAAAAAGTTATTTTACACAACACAATCAAACCTTCAAAATCTTCAAGAAACCAATGTTTCAGGTATTACACCAAGGCCTTTGGATCATTTTGAGTTTTTTTCTTTTGAAAATCAAGATTATGCCTTGTTGGCAAGGCAAACAGGGGAGTTGATTTTATTTGGGGTGAATTTTTTGAATGCTTTACCACAGCTTAGCCTCTTAGAAAGGAATTTCTTAGGATTCCAAGATAATCCTTCATCCCGTAATCTCAATGTTCATGTTGTTGCAGGGCAGCGACCGAGTTTGTATGCAGTAGATCAGCGGGGTGGTGTATTATACATTTCCGATTTTATGGATTCAGCTGTTAGAGAAGAGGTTTTGGTTAGAATAGGAGAAGAGTTTCGACCTACAAGACTCGGTAGAAATACTTGGGTTAGCTCCATTCCTGATGCATTTGGATCTGATTATGATTTGCTTTTGGGGACGACAGCAGGAGGTTTGATTTATCTCAAAACTTCTGAGTCAGTAGATGGTCCTAGTTCTGAGGAGTTTTTAGTAAAGGTATTTCCTAATCCAACTGATGGCCCTATTCGCGTGATTGCGAATCAATCAGCAGTAGTTCAGTTGGTAAACAGTCTGGGACAAGTTTTATTAGATGATATAGAGATTCAAGCTAATCGAGAAGTTGAGCTGCAATCCAACGCTTTAGCTTCAGGTGTTTATTTTTTGAGCTTTAGAGTTGAGAAAGGTGCCGTTTATAGCAAAAAAGTAATAGTTCGATAATGACCTATCCGTGCTAGTGGGTAGATGAATATACAATTTTTTGGGTATGGTGTTCAGGACTATGGTTTTGCAGTTTTGTAGAAAGAATTTTATCCCAACGAAACCAAAAAAATCATGAAAAAAATCATCTTATCTGCAGCGATCATCAGTTTATCTGTAGGATCTCTATTTGCTCAGGAAATGTTCAATGGATTTGGAGCTAAAGGCTTTTATAACAAATCTCTAAAAAATCAGGAATCATTTTATATTCCTCAAATGCAGATTGGGTTTGAAACTTATGTAGAAACCAAACAGGTAGAGAAGGAATCAAAACTCAGCGCTTTTGCAAATAATATGGCAGCTCATAGTAAAGGGGGGCAATATAGTGGAAGACAGTCTAGCTCAGCAAGGGTAACAACTATTTTGAATGCTGGAATGGAGCTTTCTGATTTTCAGTTACTTGCTGATGACTTTCATGAAATTTTAGAAAATGAAATTGAGAAAGCTGGATTTAATGTTTTGCAGATGGAAGAAGTTGATAAACTAGAAAGTTTTCAAAAGATAAAAGATAAATATTCTGATAAAACTGAGAAAAAACAAAGTAAAGCAGATCCAAATGATGTTGGGTTTGGTACTGTAAAAGTATATCCAAATCATACATTATTTATGTTTGACGAAAAATCAGTGATGAAAGGTGGTGGTCCAGCTTTTTATGGAATGCTTAAAAAAGTTCATGCTGAAACAAATGCTGCTATGATTTTGCAAAATCTAACAATAGATTTTTCAACGGTTGATTTGGAAGTTGAAATAGATGCAGGAACAAGAGGCAAAACCACAACTGCAGAAATGAAGATACTTCCTAAAATGCGAATAACTTATAATATCATGGATTTTATAACCCCGAAAGGAGGACCAAATTCTGCTCCAGCCAGCCTTTCTACTGAGTTTATTTCTAGCAAAGAATATAATGCTAATATTTATACTGATAAAGACAAAGCTGAAAGTTTGTTCAAAAAGTTTTTTGCGATTGGTGTTCCAAGTGTTGATTTTGATCCCAGAATAATAGAAATGTCTAAAGAAGACTATATGGCAGCAGCCAAAGACCTTTTTACCCAATACTCACAAGAGTTTGCAAAAGCATTGGTCGTTGGGGCCAAAGGGAAGTAATAAATTTACTGACCAGAGCCAAGGTGAGAGCCTTGGCTTTTACTTTCTTCAACTTATTCAAAGGTATTTTTATATTTGGAATCTGAGACATTTTTCAATTGAGGATATAAGCCACTTAAAGCCCAATGGATTAAACTGAAAAGTGGATTTCATTTTTGAAGTAGGTAAATCAGATCAAATTATTGGCATAAGCGAACTTGATTAAGCCTACAAGGGAGTTAGTCTTTGTCTTTCGGAATATATTTTTCCTATGGGTCTCTACAGTACGCTCGGAGATAAAAAGTTGCTCAGCAATTTCTTTGTTTGAGCATTCTTGTGCGATTAGTTTGAGAATCTCTCGCTCTCGATCAGTAAGCATTTTTTCTTCATCAGGAAACTGAAGGCTATTGATGATAATTTTATTGATATCATTACTCAAATAAATTTTCCCTACTTTGACTGCAGAAATAGCTGATAAAAGTTCTTTGTGGCTATCATTCTTAAGAATATAAGCGTGGATTCCTTCTTTGAGGATTTCTTTTACCAAATGGACTTCATCATGCATGCTGAGCATGATGATTTTGGTTTCTGGGCTGATTTTTTTGACTAATCTGACCAATGCAAGCCCATCTAGACCAGGTAAGTTAAAGTCCGTTATCAGAAGATCTACAGCATTTTGTTTGATAAATTCCAAGGCTTTTTCTGCTGTGTTTGCTTCCCCAGTAATTTGAAGAGAGTCATCTCTTTCAAGTAAACTTTTAATCCCGTCTAAGAGGATGGCATGATCATCTACCAGAAATACTTTCATGGCTTTAGGTTTATTGTTAAGTTTCAGAAATTGGTGTACCATTGCAATCATGAAGCAATTTACTTTTGGAAAAGCATATAGAAAATCCGTGCTAGTGGGTATATTATGAGACTAAGGTGGATTGCTCTATAGCTGACTTTTTCTCTAGTGGAAGATCGATTATGAAGCTACTTCCCGTTCGATCAGGGTGGCTGTCTATTTCAAAATCAGCCTTGATTCTATTTAGCCTTGATTGAATATTTCTCCAACCATTTCCTAAACTATTCTGGAGTATATTGATGTCAAATCCTTCTCCGTCATCTTCAATTAACAAGTTGAGTTCATTATCATGTTGGACCAGCTGTATGGTTATTTTTTGAGCTTTTGAATATTTGATCACATTATTAACCCATTCCTGAATGACACGATAAAGGGAGATTTCTTGAATTTCGCTTAGCCTTTTTGACATTTCGTGAGTGTCCACTATGACCTTAATTTTTCCAGAATTGTTGATTCGCTGCGCAAATTCATTTAGAGATTCTTTGAGACCATACTGTATTAGTGTAGCGGGCATCAAGTTGAAAGCAATGTTTCTGATTTCAGTGTGCATTTCTTTAAGAATTTCTTCACTTTTGTCAACTATTGCAGCTTTATTTTCAAGATCTTTTGAATCGTTGTTTAGATTAGAAATTTGTAGTCTCAATGCTGAAATTAGCTGTCCGAAACCATCGTGGAGGTCTTGTGCAAAACGTTTTCTTTCAAGCTCTTGGGATTCAAGTGCCGAGTTAATGTATGCTTCTTTGATTTCGATTTCCTTTTGTTGTATCAGAAGTTGGCGTGCTTTTTTTTGTCTGCTCTGATTGAGGATAAAAAGGATGCCTATTAAAATCAAGATCACAAGCAGAGAGAATATGAAAATAAGGTTTCTCTGATTGCTAGCCTGCTGTCTTGAAAGTTCGGCTTCTTGTAGGATGATTTGGGCTTCTTTTTTTTCTGTCTCGTACTTAGTTTCGATATCAGCCAATAAGGCTGCCTTGTCTAGGTTGAAAATACTATCTCTAAAAGTTTGGGCGATTTTGAAGAAATTCAAAGCGTTTTTGAATTCACCTTTTTCTTGAAAAATATCGCTGAGCACTGTGTGAGAGGATGTTAATAATTTATTATCCTTGATTTTTTCTGATAATTCTAATGACTTTTTTCCATAATCTTCTGCCAAAATATAGTTTCCTAATTGAAGTTGGGCTTTGGCCATCGAATGAAGGAGCATAGCGTAGTCATAATCATTATTTAACCTTGATTGATAGATTTCTTGTGATCTGTCATAATGAGTAAGCGCTTGATTTGGTTTGCCTTGATCCATATCCAAGTTTCCTAGATTTGTAGAAGCTATAGCCAATGCCTTGTAATCTCCAAGTTGCTCAGAAGCGATGACGCATTTGTCATAGTAGTATGCTGCAGAATCCAGCGCTTTGAGGTTATGAAAAGTTGATCCCAAATTCAAATAGATCTTTTGAAGATTATGCTGGTCATTAACTTTGATTTTTGTTTTTAAAGCATTCTGGTAATAACTCAATGCTTTTGGATTATCTTCTAATAAATAATGGATATTTCCTACAGAGAATAGAGAGTTGCCAATCATTTTTTCATCCCCGATTCTTTCAGCTGTTTCTAATGCTCGGATGGCATATTCCAGTGCTTTTCCATAGTCGCTTTTATTTTGATAAACCATGGAGAGATTGTTGTAAACTGCTGAAAGTCCTTTGTAATCCTCTTTGGATGAGTAGGCTTTGGCTGATTTATCTAAATAATAAGCTGCCGAATCATAAGATGAACTCACCCAATGGACTACTCCAATGACAGTATAAGCATATCCAGCAATGCGAAGACTCTTAATGTTTTCTAACGTCTCCAGACCTTGATAAGCCAGAGCAAGTGCTTCTTGGTTATCTGAATACATTTTTTGCCAAGCTAAATCCATCAAAGCCTCAGCCTTGATACTGTCTATAGAGGAAGTTTTGATTACATTTTCCAAACTATCTAGAACTATAGCTTGATCCTGAGCTTGGCCAATAAGAGGAGTTAAAAAGAAACAGCAGAGTAGAGCTTTTAATTTGATGCTGAGATTTTTCATCGTCTAGGTGATTACATAAACATCTAAACAATATAGCTGATAATTATACTTTTTTAAAAAAAATATGATGTGATTATCTGCTATGACACTATTATATGAATATTTCCCTTATGATATTCTAGAAAATTATACACTTTCAATAGCAAGACAGTCCACATTGATGCTACATCGAAGCGCATTAAATTAAGATTCTTTTAAGTTTTTACTGCCGTGAAAATATAAATTCATATAATATTCATCAAATGCGAAAAATTAGTAGCTCTCACTTTCGTTGGGGAAGTCTTTTGATTTGACGTCAGTGATATAATCTTGTACTGCTTTTGTCATGATATTTTGAAGATCGGCGTATTGTCTCAAAAATCTTGGTTTGAACTCTTGTGTGATGCCTAGCATATCATGAACTACCAAAACTTGTCCATCGACATCGCCACCTGCACCAATTCCTATCACTGGAATAGTCACTGTCTCTGCTACTTTTTTGGCAAGTTTAGCAGGGATTTTTTCTAAAATCAATGCAAAGCAGCCAGTTTCTTCCAAAATCTTAGCGTCTTCAATCAGTTTGTTTGCTTCTTCCTTTTCCTTGGCTCTTACAGTATAAGTTCCAAATTTATAAATGGATTGTGGTGTCAAGCCTAAGTGACCCATCACTGGCACGCCTGCACTCAAAATTCTGGTAATGGACTCTTTAATTTCAGATCCTCCTTCTACTTTTACAGCATGTGCACCAGATTCTTTCATTATTCGAATTGCTGACCTTAGGGCCTCAGAACTATTTCCTTGATAGGAACCAAAAGGGATATCAACAACTACAAAAGCTCTTTTAACACCACGTACGACTGAGCTTGCGTGATAGATCATTTGGTCCATTGTAATAGGTAGAGTGGTTTCGTGACCTGCCATTACGTTGGATGCGGAATCACCTACTAAGATAATATCTACTCCAGCACCATCAACAATGGTTGCCATAGAATAGTCATAAGCTGTTAGCATGGAGATTTTTTCTCCACGAGACTTCATCTCTTGAAGCGTATGTGTGGTGATTCTTTTGATATTGGAAGATTGATGTACAGACATTTTGGGCTTAGTGAAGGTGGACTGAGTAATTGTCAGTGCTTAGATTGACAGAAATATGTTCGTTGAGGGTTGTTGAAAGTTCTAATCCAGTGTAGTCTGGAGACACAGGGAATAATTTATGACTTCTGTTGACTAGAACTGCAAGCTCCATTTTTTTGATTGGAATTTCTAGAAATGGTTTCAGTGCATAGGCTAATGTTTTGCCTGTATTCAGTACGTCATCGACTAATATGAGGCATTTATTATTCATATCTATACTTTCAGATAAAGTGACCTTACCTTGGACGATTGACATTTTATCTACGACAACTTCAATCGACCCTACTTTTAATGGTGAAATTTCTTTTAATTTCTCTGCCAAAAGTTCAGCTAAGACCTTACCCATTCCCGATATTCCGGCAAAAATAATCTCATCTTCTGAGGAGTTGCGTTCGTATATTTCATAAGCCATCCGCGTTATTTTTTGTTGGATTTTGCGGTGGTTGAGAACCAGAGTTTTATGATCAATCATCTGAATATTTTCGAAATTTTTAAAAAGGGAAATTACAGTAAATGAATTTGGTTTCAAACTTTTTTGACTGCGGAGACCAGATTTATTACCAAACGCTATCTGTGGTCGTCCTCTTCATTGAGAATATTGATATAGCTATCATAGCGATAAGGATGAATGTATCCTTCTTCCAATTTTTCTAAAACCATACATCCTGGCTCATTGATATGTCTGCAATTATTATACTTGCACTTTCCGAGATATTTTCTCATTTCCGGGAAATAATGCGAAAGCTCAAAATCGCTGATGTCCAAAATTCCAAATTCTTTGATTCCAGGGGTGTCAATAAGATATCCACCTTTTGGAATCTCAAACATCTCTGCAAAAGTAGTTGTGTGAACGCCTTTAGCACTGAATTTTGATATTTCTTTTGTGACTTGATCTGCTTCTGGGATGATTTTATTAAGTAAAGTGGATTTTCCTACACCTGAGTGTCCTGAAAGTAATGTGGTCTTTTCTGTCAATAATGGCATGAATTGTTCTTGGAGATCGCTTTCATCAAGAGCTGAAATTTCCAAAACATCATATCCCAAAATGTCATAAATGTCATGAATGTCTTGCAGGTAATCAAGATCTTTTTCCTTGTACTCTAAGTCCATCTTATTGACTATGATAGTCGCAGGAATTCTGAAACTCTCTGTACTAACCAAAAATCTATCTATAAATCCTAGTGAAGTTCGAGGATTGCGAAGGGTAATAATTAGAAATGCTTGATCAATATTTGAAGCAATGATATGTGAAAAATGTGTTTTTCGAGTTGATTTCCGGATGATGTAATTTTCTCTAGGTAAAATTTCATCTATCGTCCAAGTTGGTTGTCCTTCTTCCTTTGTGACAGTAACATAATCTCCCACAGCAATTGGGTTGGTGAGCTTCAGGTCATCTTGCTTGAATTTTCCTCTTAATCGGGATTTGACTAGACCATTTTCAGTCTTGACTATATACCAGCTTCCTGTAGATTTGACTACCCTTCCGTTCATTTAATTTTGATTTTTTGACATCACTAGGTTTACGATTTTCTCAGCTCCACCTAGATTTTCTTTTACCAATTTATTTGCCGCATTGCAAGCTTCTTGGTAAAGTTCCGGATCTTTCAATTCATTGATGATGGACTTCAGCTCCTCAAAGTTAGCAACTGAACAGCTAGCCCCATAATCTATGCTTATTTTAGCTTCAGGAAATTTTTTTGCTTTCTTTAGTTTTCCGAAAATAACAGGAATTCCAAAAGCCAAAGGCTCCAAAATATTATGTAATCCTTTGCCAAATGCACCTCCAACATAGGCGATATATGCATATTGATAAAGTGAAGAGAGCATTCCAATATTATCGATTATTATTACTTCTGCACTTTCGGTTGTAGTAATTTCTGAAAATCTAACTGTTGATTTATCAATTTTTCCTTCCCATTCTGCCATAGTACTTTCATGGATATCATGGGGAGCGATGATAAAAACAAAATCTTTTGACTGATTGATAAAAGGAATCAACAGATCCATATCTTTTTGCCAAGCTGAACCAATAACTATCGTTTTTTGGTTTTCAATCAATATTTTAATTTGTTTGTAATCAACCGGTTCTGACTTTATTTGAGAGACTCTATCGAACCTGGTATCTCCAGCAAGGCTGCTATTTTTGATATTAATTTGAAGTAGGAGATCAAGGCTTCTCTCGTTTTGAGTAAAGATATGATCAAATGATTTTAAAACTTTTCTAAAAAAGCCACCAAAGGGTTGGAAATACACTTGGTCTTCTCTCATAGCAGCAGAGAAGAGGTAAAGGTGAATATTTTGTTTTTTTGCTTCCAAAATATAATTTGCCCACAGATCATATTTCACAAAAAAGGCCATTTTTGGCTGAAGAATTTCAAGAAATTTTCTGGCATTTCTTGCTGTATCAATAGGTAAGTAAGTTATGAAGTCAACATTTTCTTGCTTCTTTTTTTGAGAATTTTCGTAACCTGAGGGGCTAAAAAAACTAACTATAATCCTTTGTTCTGGCTCTCGTTTTTTTAGCTGATTGATGACTGGCTTGGCTTGTTCATATTCTCCAAGTGAGGCAACATGAAACCATGCGATTGGACTATTTGAATCGTTTTTGAATTGCTCTAATCCATTCCAGATATTTTTTCTTCCCTTGACAAAGAGCTTGAGTTTTGGACTAGTATTTTGGAGTAAGCACGTGATGATGGAAAAAAGCTCCATTGAAAAATTATAGATCAATTTCATGTTTCAAAAATGGTTTAAATTTGGTTTATCAGGTCAGTGGAAAATTAAAGATAAAATCTCAGTTATTAAAATAAATTGAAAAAGCCTCGATCAGAATTTGACCGAGGCTTCCTAATTTATTGAGTTCGCAAAGATTAATTATTAGTTAAATATGCAGACACACCTTCTTTTGTAGCAGTCATTGCTTCTTTACCTTCTTCCCAGTTTGCCGGACAAACTTCTCCGAATTTTTCTACGTGTTGTAGCGCATCTACCAATCTCAAAGTTTCGTCAATGCTTCTACCTAAAGGAAGATCATTGATTGTTTCTTGTCTTACGATACCATTTTTATCTATCAAGAATGTCCCTCTATAAGCAACAGGTGTTCCTTCAAAAATTAGTTCACCTTCTTCATTGTAGTTCCACTCTCCAGCTAAGACACCAAAGTTGTGTGCGATAGTTTTTGCTGTATCAGCTACGATTGGGTAAGTTACACCCATGATACCACCTTGTTCTTTTGGGGTGTTTAACCATGCTAAGTGTGACTCCTCAGTATCTGTGGAAGCTGCTACTACGGCAACACCTCTTTTTTCGAATTCAGCTAATTTTTCTTGAAATGCAAGAATTTCGGTTGGACAAACGAAAGTGAAATCTTTTGGATAAAAGAAGAATACAACTTCTTTGTTGCCTATGAATTGCTCTAGTGAAAAACCCTCAACGATTTCTTCTCCATTGATTACTGCTGGAGAATTGAAAATGGGTGCTTTTTTTCCTACTAATGACATAATGTTATTGTTTAATTGTGATAAGCTTTTTGTTTCTGAAATAAAATTTGGTAAAATCTCAAATTTCAATCTAAAATAAAACGCCTTGATGGAGGCGGCTTTGTTTGATTAAAATATTGGTAATAATTAACCAGTTTGATTTCCAAATTGTTATGCAAATTTAACGATACTTACATATCTTTCAAAATTAATACCAAATGAAATTTGGTGAATTTTGTAATTTAGAGAAAAGGCGTATTTAAATGTTGTCTGAAATGGAAAGAGGAGAAGTGAAATTTCGCTCTTAACTATACATCAGAATAAAATTTTTAGAAAAATTCCTCAATGCTATTTTTTGTGTCTTAAGTGTTTGACTTCCTTGTCAAAATTTATTTATCTTGTACCTTGCTTAAAGTTTCAAGGAAACATTAATTCATCAATGGTTAAAGTATTATTCGTTTGTTTGGGGAATATTTGTAGATCCCCCCTTGCTGAAGCTATTTTCAATCAAAAGATAAAGGAAAATGGTCTTTCACAAAAGTTTAAAAGTGATAGTTGTGGAACTTCAGACTACCATATTGGTGAGTTGCCAGATGAGCGTACACTTCAGTGTGCAGCGGATAAGGGTATAAAAATATCTCATCGAGGGAGACAAATTAATAGAGTGGATGTGCGGGAATTTGATTATCTGATCGCTATGGATAAATCAAATAAAGTAAATATTGAACGTTTGATAGATAGTAGTGGATTAAGCCACGAGCAGGTTTACCTGATACGCGAGTTTCAGCCTGATACAGATCAAATTGAAGTTCCTGATCCTTATTATGGTGGAATTGAAGCCTTTGAAGAAGTTTATGATATTTTGAATGATTCGATCACGCACTTTTTAGAATTTTTAAAAGAAGAGCATAAAGTTTATGTTTGATTTAAATGCACGTTATGAACAAATACTTTTTTTAAGCTTTGGTAAAGAAATAGAAGTAAATCAAGCTCGGCTTGTAGCAGCTGGAAATGTCAATCAAGGGATACAGCTCATCACTGATAAAGGGTCTTATTTTTTAAAAGTAAATTTTGAAAACACCAAAGACATTTTTGAAAAAGAGGCTCTTGGTCTTCGCCTTTTATCTAAAAGTTGCCCTTTGACTGTTCCCGAAGTGATTTACTTTGGTGAAGTTGAAGATTTCAATTTTCTATTGATGGAATGGATAGATTCAAGTGAAAGATCGATCGACTATTGGGAAAAACTTGGTGAAGGATTGGCTCAGATGCATATGACAACTCAAGAATCGTTTGGATTAACTTATTCCAATTATATTTCTTCTCTATCTCAAAACAATCAATATACTTCGCTTTGGGCTGATTTTTTCATCGATCAGAGATTAGAGCCGTTGATTGGAAGGGCTTTTTTTGAAGGTCTAGTAGATGAAAGTTTTTTGAAGAAATTTAGGTTAATTTACCCAAAGCTTAGGGATTTTTTTCCGAAGGAAAGACCTGCATTGGTTCACGGGGATCTATGGTCTGGAAATGTAATGGCTGATAAAAATGGTCATCCCTCCTTAATTGATCCTGCTATTTATTATGGAAACAGAGAGATTGACCTCGCTTTTTCTAGGATGTTTGGAGGTTTTGACCAAAGGTTTTATGATGCTTATAATGCTATTTTCCCACTTTCAGATGGATTTGAAGATAGAAAGGAAATTTATAACCTTTACCCTCTATTGGTACATCTTTTACTTTTTGGAAAAAGTTATCTCTCGGGTATTCAGAAGACGGTTAATAAGCTAATTTAAAAGGGTTTATAGATGATCTGGAAAGTTGTTCTTGTGACTTGTTCCAAAAGAATTTCTTTATTTTTCATCAGATCTTTCACTAATTTTTCATTTTGATTTTTCACTGTCAAAAGCTGTAATTTTTCATTATATCTTATGCTGAAAAAAGACTCTAATTCTTTGATCAATTTTTCTAATTTAAATAATTGTTCGTCTATTACGATAGAGATGCTGATCGCAGAAGTCTGCAAGAGATTTACTTTGAGTTTGAGTTTTTCTAAAACAGTAAAAACTTGCTGAATATGAGATTCATTGATGAAAGTGAAGTCTGTCACTTTGAAACTGACTAAGACTTGATTGTCTTTTACAACAATGCAAGGAACAGTATTTAAGGATTTGACATGATGAATTTTGGTGCCAGCTCCTTCAGGTTTGAGAAAAGATTTAACAAAAAGTGGAATCCCTAAATTAGCAAGTGGCTTGATTGTCTTTGGATGAATGACAGATGCCCCATAATAGGTTAATTCAGCAGCTTCTTTGTAATCTAGCTCATCGAATTTGATTGTGTTATTGAATCTTTTAGGGTCTGCATTGAGTACTCCTTCCACATCTTTCCAAATGGTGACAGCTTCTGCTTGAAGACATGAAGCGAGGATAGATGCTGTAAAGTCAGAGCCTTCTCTTCCGAGTGTTGTAGTTTTTCCAGATGATTCTCTTCCTATAAAACCTTGAGTAATAATTGTAGTTTCCTCTAAAATAGGTCTAAGCTTTGATTTACAATGCTGCTCTGTCAACTCCCAATCTATCTTTGCAAATCTAAAATCATTATTTGTAGCTATGATATCTCTGGCATCTTGCCAAATACATGGAATCTCCATTAAACTTAAATAAGCTTGAATGATGATAGTCGAGATTATTTCTCCATAGCAGATTATTTGATCATAATATTCATCGTAGTTTTCGGGAATTAGTGCTTGATTAAGCAAATCCTGCAGGTCTTTGAATTGATTTTCAAGTGTATTGAATATAGGATGATTTTGAGGAAATAATTCAGAACAAATCGATTTATGATAGTCTTTAAAAATTGTATAATTCGAAGAAAATGGCTTTTGTTCGATTTTTGATATCAAGATCTCTTCTAAGGCGTTTGTACTCTTCCCCATAGCTGATACCACTATTATGGTGGGGTTTTGCAATCGATTGAATATAATATTGAATAGGTTTTTAATAGAATCGGCATCTTTTACAGAAGCTCCCCCAAATTTGAAAACATTTACTTTTGACATAGAGAATTATGTTGTAATTTCAATTGTTCAATTTACAATTTGTACTTTTCTAATATATGAAAATTAAGCCCTATATTCACAATGAGTCCTCACTTGCCTATTCGGTTGGAGAGACATTAGACAGATTTATCAAGAAGAAGCAAGATGATTTCACCTATGCTTCAGGTGAACTTTCTCAGTTGCTTCGCGACATTGCTTTAGCGACAAAGATAGTAAATCGGGAGACCAATAGAGCAGGACTTGCTAATATTGGCGGTGCATTTGGACAAACCAATGTACAAGGCGAGGAGCAGCAGAAGCTTGATGTCATAGCTAATATCCGATTTACAAGAGCACTGACCAAAGGGGGGGAAGTTTGCGCTGTAGTTTCTGAAGAAGACGATGAGGTAATTGATCTCCAAAATAGTTCTGGAAAATATGTCGTTGCCATTGATCCTCTTGATGGATCTTCAAATATTGATGTAAATATTTCAATTGGGACTATATTTTCGATTTATAGAAGAGTGACTCCAATAGGTAGCCCTATTCAGCTCGAGGACATCATGCAGCCAGGAAATAAACAAGTAGCAGCAGGGTATGTGCTTTATGGTTCATCGACAATGTTGGTTTATACTACAGGTTGTGGAGTCAATGGTTTTACTTATGAGCAGTCTCTTGGGGAGTTTTTTCTTTCACATCCAGATATGAAAGCACCTAATGATGGTAAGGTTTTTAGCATCAATGAGGGAGGCTACAATCAGTTTGATCAAGGTTTGAAAAATTATTTGAAAGTTTGTAAAGAAAGAGAGTATAGTGCTAGATACATTGGGAGTTTAGTGGCTGATTTTCATAGAAACTTACTCAAAGGAGGTATTTACATCTACCCTTCTAATCCTAAAAATCCTAATGGAAAATTGAGGTTACTTTATGAGGCGAATGCTTTGGCGTTTATTGCTGAACAAGCAGGAGCTTCAGCTACAGATGGAGAAAACCGGATATTAGATATCCAACCTACCTCGTTGCATCAAAGGACACCATTATTTATTGGGTCAAGTGTAATGGTGAAAGAAGCCATGAGCTATTTGGCAAAAGAAAAAGTTTAAGCAATAATTCAAGAAGATTAAGAATATCTTTTTCTGATTTCAATTTTCTTTATTTGTCGTTGAATAATTGCCTGGGCTAGTTCTCTTGCCATCGTCTCAGGGTTGGCATGATGGAGTATCTCTTTTAGTAGATTTTCACCTAAGTCAATTCGGTAGCAGATTTGAAGCAATCTTTCGAAATCTCGATTGAGCATTCTATGAATGATAGGAGTAAGAAGATTCAAAAGTTGGTCTTCAAAACCCACTTCATACTTTGATTCTATATCAAAATCTTTTTTGATCAATTCGAAAGTTTCCTGAATAACTTGATTTTCCATAAAATAGCATTAAAGTGAAATAAAAAACTCGCAGTTGTTTTCAAACAGGCTGCGAGTTTTTTTGATTTTTACTGCAAGAAGATATTAAGCATCCTTCTCTTCTTGATTAGGTTCTTCTTTTTGCTCCTCAAGTACTTCAGGGGCATAATTTCTTATGATTTTGTACCAGGAAACAAGTTTTTTGATGTCTGATGGATACACTTTGTCTTCGTCAAATTCAGGCAAGACATGCTTTAAGAAGGCTTTTAATTCCTCTCCATCGGCTGTATTGTCTAAGCCAAGATCTCCTTTGAATTCAGCTTCAATTTTGATCATTATATCTTCAAGAGGAGAGGCACCTTCTTCTGTCATCGTGTAAATTGAAATTTCGCTCAATACAGATACACGTTGGTTAGCGCCAACTACCAATTTCCCTTTTTTATCATCCATAGATTCTAAAATCACTCCACTTCGAGTAGGTTTCAAAATCTTATAAAGGCCTGCTTTGCCTGATACTGTCGCTATTTCGTTAAATTTCATAGTCAGATTTTCTTAATAAGTTTGCAAATATAGGACTTAGGTTTAAAAGCCCAAGCCTTAGTTTTTCTCCACTTGATATTCTTCTACTTGCTCTTCTATAAAGTTCACTACCTCGGTTTTTCCATCTCCTGAAGTTGCAGAAGTCACAAAGTATAGGGGAGCTTCTTCAAAAATTGCCTTGGAGGCTTTTAGAAATTTTGCTACTGTAGATTGGGTTTTTGGCCTAGATTGTTTGTCTGCTTTGGTAAAAAGTAAAACGATGGGAATGTTGCTTTCCCCACACCAAGTAATGAATTCCAAGTCGATTTTCTGCGGCTCAAGTCTGCTGTCTATCAGTACAAAAAGCGCTACAAGATTATCTCTATTTACCAAATAATCTTTGATCATGCCTTCCCAATCAGCTTTCAAGCTTTTACTCACTTTTGCAAAGCCATACCCTGGTAAATCTACCATATACCATTTATTGTCCACAATAAAATGATTTATCAATTGCGTTTTTCCAGGTTTTCCTGATGTTTTTGCAAGGTTTTTATTGTTAGCAAGCATGTTGATCAAGGAGCTTTTGCCTACATTAGATCTACCTATGAAAGCAAATTCAGCTTTGTCTGGTGCGGGACATTTGTTGTAGTCCGTATTACTAATTAAGAAAGTTGCATTTTTGATCATGATATTCATTTTTGTACAAAGGTAATCCTTTCCAGTCAAATTTTAGGGATTGATAGCTTAGACTTCCCTTTGTCGTCATTTTTCAGGCACCTAAAAGCTATAACTTTATGCATTAATGTTCAACATTTTTCGAATGTTCGGGTTTACTTAGTAATATTGTAACTTCAAATATTTGAATTTATGTCAGTAGTACCATACAAAGAGAAAGACTCAGGTAAAAAAGAGCAAGTAGCAGAGATGTTTAACAACATCAGTAAGAAGTATGATTTCCTGAATCACCTTTTGAGCTTGGGTATTGATATCATTTGGAGAAAAAAAGCCATCAAGCTATTACAAGCTGATCAACCAAAGTTTATTTTGGATATTGCTACTGGAACTGGTGATTTTGCTATAGAAGCATTAGCACTCAATCCTGAAAAAATCATAGGAGTTGATATCTCAGCAGGGATGTTGGAAGAAGGGAAGAAGAAAATGAAAAAGCGTAAGCTCGATCATATCATCGATATGCAAATGGGGGATTCAGAAAAGCTGCTTTTTGATGATAATAATTTTGATGCTGTGATCGTTTCATTTGGTGTTAGAAACTTTGAGAATCTTGAAAAGGGTTTAGCAGATATGTATAGGGTTTTGAAGCCGGGGGGAAAAACCGTCATTGTAGAGTTTTCTAAACCGAAAAAATTTCCAATGAAACAAGGATATAATTTTTATTTCAAATATATTTTACCTCAAATTGGTAAACTCGTTTCAAAGGATAACTCAGCCTACACGTATTTGCCAGAATCAGTACAAGCTTTTCCTGATGGGAAAGATTTTCTTAACGTTTTGGAAAAAGTTGGCTTTAAAAACACAAAATGCAAACCATTGACATTCGGTATCAGCTCAATTTATATTGGAGAAAAATAATTGTTTTAGGTTTTCTTCTCCTTATTTCTTTTAGTTCGACTTTTGCCCAAGCAAGGTTCAAAGAAATAAGCCAATCAGGTCAGGATGATAAATTGGTTTCTTATGGATTTTTTCTAGCCACTCATACAAGTTCTTGGAGATTGAAATATACTGAAGCTTTTGTCTCTGATCCTGCGGCGGCCAATATTCAAAGTATCATGCCCGTTTTTACACCGGGTTTTTCCTTAGGTTTTTTGGCTACTTTACGCATCCATGATCAACTGAATCTAGTTTTTACTCCAAAGGTGGCTTTTTACGAATTCAGGACAGATATTAATACGTTTAGCAATGTTCCTGATGCGGAAATTAATGAAACGAATTTTTACACTACTGAAACAGTGATCAATGAGGCTACTATGGTGGAGTTTCCATTGTTTTTCAAATACAAAGCACAGCGGTTCAACAACTCCAGAATGTTTTTTACTGCTGGTGGGTCGGCTATGTTTCGAACTAAAGACCAAGAGGAAGCAGACATTGAGTCTATTGCTACTTTAGGAAGGGACTTTACAATTGATCTCGGACTTGGATTTGATATGTATTTCAAATACTTTAAGTTTTCGCCTGAAGTGAGATTCTCTCACGGCTTACTCGATATGTATAAGCCAGAAGCGACGGATCCAGCATATGCAAGTTCTATCCAATCCTTGAGAAGAAAAAGCATTACTTTATACCTTAATTTCCAGTAATAGAAACTATAAAATACTGTCATCGATACGGATAATTTATTCAAATAATAGCAGGTTTTTTAAGAAGAGATGGAAGTGTTTTAATTTTTTTAGTGATGATTTGATAATGATTCTCTTTTCTCTTCAATAATATATTGCACATCAACTTCTCTAATCCATCCTTGAGCAAGTGCATCTTCCGCAGCTTCAACGGTGTCAGAAACTAAAAGCATTTGCACACCAAGTTGAAGCATGGTAGCTTGAATTTGGAGAACCTCTTCCTTTCTTTTTTCAGCGACATGTCGAATGTAAATTCGCTTGACTCGCCCGGGAAAATCCTTAATGACTTCTAAATAAATCTCTGGATCATATTGTCCTGAATCACCGATTAATATAAATGAAATGTCAGGAATAAGTCTAAAAATCTTTTCTACTTGATTGAGTTTATGGTCGAAGTGGCTTCCTGCGATAAATTGCTCTCGGGACAAACCCAAATCCCGAAGCATCAGTGGTCCTTTTGGAATCTGGTGTACCACCAATAATTCCAGCAAAAAATCATATAAATTCCATGGGCTACTAGAAACATAAAACAAAGGATTGTTTTCTTTCCCATCAGTTCCTTTTGCCAATGCCTGATAGAATGCAGCCACACCAGAGAATGGGATTCTTGAATAAGCATTACCAAGAAAAGTAGTTTTGACCATTTCCCAAAATCTTGTTGCTCCAGTGGGTACGATGGTGTCATCCACATCTGAGATGATACCATATTCTACGAGCTTGGTTGGGACAAAAACATTAGTTTCGGATTTTACTTCTCCTTGAATTGTCAAAACTTGATCGATAAGTTCTAGTTCAAATACTTTCCAAGAATAGTCGGTTTTAGGAAAAGAATGGTCTTTTATCTGAAACTCAAAGTACCCTTCTTCATCAGTTAATGTCGTCCAATATTTCCCTTCAAAACTCGCTCTGATTCTGACGTTTGGGATTTTCCAAGTCATAAATCGCTTATACATTTTCTTGAAATTTTTGAAGCTACTATCGTCTTTTGTTGCGGATCCGACATCTCTATTTCGAATCACTCTTCCTAACAGATACACCTCTTTTTCATTACCAAAGCCAATGTAAGGCATGATGATAATGGATTTTACCAAGCCTAGAGCTATTCCAATTCGAAGTTTGACCTTTGAAAGAAATAGTTTAATTGAGTAGAGAAATGAAAGAATTTGAAGTTTGATACGATAGAATTTTAGTGAAATTTAAAAATAGAGAATTAACGAGAACATTGCTAATACTAAGATTTTTCCATCTTCAACTTATCCCAAGTCTAATTTGCTTACCTTTGTAGCATGGGAAGTATGGCAAAACAAGACATTAGAAAACTGACTTTAAATCAACTAGAGGAGTTTTTTGTTAGCAAAGGAGATAAAAAATTTCGAGCAAAGCAGGTTTACGAATGGCTTTGGCATAAATCTCTCAAAAACTTTGACGATATGACCAATATCTCCAAAGAGACAAGAGAGATGCTGAAGGATAATTTTGCGATCAATCATATAATGGTTGATTTGATGCAGCATTCATCAGATGGGACTATCAAAAATGCAGTGAAGTTATATGATAGCAAAATTGTAGAATCTGTCCTTATCCCCACTTCAAAAAGAATTACGGCTTGTGTTTCTTCACAAGTTGGCTGTAGCTTAGATTGTAATTTTTGTGCGACTGCTAGGTTGAAAAGAATGAGAAATCTAAATCCGGATGAGATTTACGATCAGGTAGTCGCGATCAAGGATGAAGCAGAAATTTACTTCAAAAGGCCATTAACAAATATTGTTTTTATGGGGATGGGAGAGCCACTTCTGAACTATAATAATGTCATTGAAGCAATTGATAAAATTACTTCTCCAGAAGGGCTTGGAATGGCACCAAGGAGGATCACACTTTCTACGGTGGGGATTCCTAAGATGATCAAAAAAATGGCTGATGATGGAGTTCGATTTAATCTAGCCATTTCTCTACACTCTGCAATAAATGAAACCCGAAGCAGATTGATGCCTATCAATAATGTCAATCCAATAGAAGATTTGGCGGATTCTTTGAAATATTGGTATGAAAAGACCAAGCGCAAAGTAACCTATGAATACGTCATCTGGGAGGGAATCAATGATGATGAAGCTCATGCGAGAGCCTTAGCCAAATTTTGTAAAATCATCCCTTCCAAAGTCAACATCATTCAATACAATCCAATTGATGAAGGGGAATTTAGACAAGCTTCACAAGAAGCTGTAGAAATGTACGTGAGAATTTTAGAAAATCAAGGAATCATAGCCAAAGTCAGAAAGTCAAGAGGGCAAGATATCGATGCCGCATGTGGTCAATTGGCCAATAAAAATGAAGTGGCAGAATTGGAAGATTAGCTAGATTTGAGACTATCTTAGAATAAGAATTTTATAAGCATATTTTGAATCCTCAGTAAAGCCTATTAATTTATCGAAAATTTTAGGCTTTACTGAGGGTTTTAATTTTAACTTCTATGAAAAAAATAATATTGATTTTATGTTTCTCTTTTTTGGTAGTATCACTTCAGGCACAAGAACAAGGTGAAGCAAGGTTGATGGCAGGAGGTGATTATCGCTTGACGATCAAAGAATTGGGGACTTTTATAGGTGCTGAGTATTTTTTTATTGACAAGTTTTCTTTATCACCAACTTTTACAGTTTGGTTTCCTGAAATTGGGAATTCCCTTAATCTCAATGTTGATTTGAAATATTATCTTACTGAAGGGGTTTCACAGGTCTATTTATTGGCTGGATATAGTAATTATTGGATCAATACACAACCTGGTGACGCTGGTCTCCTTCAAACACGGCCTGGAGGGAATTTCGGTGCAGGTGCTTTTATCAAAGCGACGGAGCAATTTGGTTTTATAACCGAATTCAAAATGCAAAGTCAAAATACCCGTTGGCCAGTTTTGAGAGTTGGAGCAGTGCTGAATTTGAATTGATTTTTACTTTTTGCTAAATTCAAAGAGCTTACGCTTTTCTTCTTTACTCAGGGCCTCGTAGCCTTTCTCTGCTATTTTGTCCAAAATCTGATCAATTTCCTCTTGTGTTGCATCAGCAGATTTAGAATAGGAAGTAGACGGGTTTTTAGAGCTACTATTTGTAGTTTTTTGTTCAGTGTAACTTTTCTTCCTATATGTAACTTTTACTTTTCTTTTTGCTGAGAAAAGTGATTCAAAGAATTGTCCAATAGCTTGGATTGGTCTTCCCCAATCAGAGCCATTTCTCAATTGAAGAATATAAAAATATCCCATTGCAGCTCCTCCAAGATGTGCTAATTCACCTCCTGCATTACTTCCAGCAGAATTAGCAAATGCGATCACCACATAAAAAATCGCTATATATTTGATCTTTACATCTCCAATGAAGATCAGTCTGAATGTCGTATTGGGGGATAAAGTAGCTGCACCAACGACTATTGCGTACACCCCAGCACTTGCGCCTAGCATTTTCGAAGCAGAAATGACATCCGAAAAAAGAGGAGAAATGTTATACATCAATACATAAAATAAAGCTCCAGCGATACCTCCCAAAATATATAAATTGGCAAGTTTTCTACTTCCAAGATATTCATTGACTAACATCCCAAACCAATACAAGAAAAGCATATTGAAAAGGATGTGAAATATACCTTCATGCAAAAACATATAGGTAAGGATAGACCATGGTTGAAGGATAAAGATCCCTAAATCAGCTGGCATCATTATAAACCCTAAAAGCATTTTGTAAAGCTCTCCTGCACCAGATAGGCTTAGAATAATTCTTGCTACTAAAATCCCAGCAAATGTCAAAAGATTGATTGCAATAAGCTTGTAGAGGCTATTGTTGTTGTATTTGAATGCATTTCTAAGATTGTCCCAAAATCCTCCGTACATAGTTTCTAGATTTTAATAAAAATTGTTTCTGCCTTTTTTCCAATAATAAACCAAACCTGCTCCAATTACTAAGCCACTAAGATGTGCAAAATGAGCTACGTTATCTGTAGGATTATTTATAATTACGTTATAAATAGTGTACAGACCGTAGAATAAAATTAAATATTTAGCCTTAACTGGCATAGGAGGAAACAATAAAAGAAGCTCGGTGTTTGGGAAAAACATGCCAAAAGCAATCAAAATTCCAAATAATGCACCTGAAGCTCCAACCATTGGGATATTGATTTGAAAATCTCTTATTCCCATAAAATTTTCCTTTGCTCTTTGGATTAATGAGGGGTTTTCTGGATTTCTACTGTATTCATCTATAAAATCAAATACGCCAGGCTTAAATAAATGTCGATTTTCACTCACAAAATCATTGAATTTTTCTGGACTTGGATTTTCATAAAACGCTTCGATTTTATTGTCCAATTGATTTATTTTAAATGCATTGTATCCGGAATACAACAGTCCACTACCTATTCCACATACCATCCAAAGTATGAGAAGTTTTTTTGGTCCTAAGAACTGCTCAAGCAAGGGGCCAAAAACAAATAACCCAAACATATTGCTAAATAGATGCCATCCATTGGCATGCATAAACATATATGTGAGAAATTGGGTCGGTAGAAAAAGGCTGCTTTGGACAAAATAAAGTGCAAATACTCTCTCCAGTTGAGGCATGAGGTAACTAGCCACGACAAACATGGCAATATTGATCAAGAGTAAATTTTTAACAACGGGTGTTAAGTTTCTAAACATGGCTTATCGGTTGAAAAAAGCGTGTATTTTATGTAAATCAAGTTTGACAAAGGTTTTGTTCCCACCAAGTCCGTAATTTGGATTTTGACAGGCAAATAATTGACCCACTAAGGTTTCCATTTCTGTTGAGTCCAATCGAACACCTTTTTTAATAGCAGATTTTTTAGCTAAAGATCTTGCAAGATTTTCACGATTATCAAGAGAAAGTTCTGATTTGAAATGCTTAAATTGCTCTAATAAGCCTTCAAAAAGTGCTTTCTCGTTTGTGACTTGAATATCTGCTGGAACTCCTTGAATGAGAATTGTCTCTTTCCCAAATTCAACAATTACAAAGCCCAAGCTGTTTAATTCTTCTTTGATATCCATCACAAGCGCAAAATCTGATTGGCTGAGTTGAATGTGCTGAGGAAAAAGACACTGCTGCGAAATTCCAGCTGCATTTTTCAATTGCTTCAAATAACGCTCGTACAGGATTCTCTCGTGGGTAGCCTGCTGATCTAAAATCAATAAGCCAGAAGACATTTGGGCGATAATGTAGCTCAATTCCACTTGGAATGTTGTCCCGGTATTTTCTTGTTCTATCGGAAAGATTTGTTCTCTTTGATGACTGTCATTTGCCTTAGAGGAAAAAGTAAGAAAATCTGAAGGTGAGTCTATGACATCTTTTTGTTCAAAGTCAGGAGAGATCGTCTTTTCACCCCCTTCAAATAATCTTTCCCATCCGGAGACATCCTGCTTTCTGAAACTTGGAGTCTGGAAATTTTTATAACTGTTTTCCTTCCCCAAATCATCGGGTTTGTAGGTGTTTTCTAATCGTACATCACTTTTCCTAATCTCGTCATTTTTCCAATTTTCAGTGAAGTTCACATCCATATTGAAGTCCAAAGCAGGAACCACATTGTGCGCTCCTAAGGATTGCTTTACGGCTGATCGAATTACGGCATATACAGTACGTTCATCATCGAATTTAATTTCTGTTTTGGTCGGATGTACATTGATATCAATGTGCGAAGGATCAATTTCTAAAAATAACACATAGAAGGGCTGCATGTCCGAGGGCATCAATCCTTCATAGGCGTTGGAAACGGCATGATGTAGATAATTGCTTCTGATAAATCTATTGTTGACAAAGAAGTATTGTTCTCCCCTTGTTTTTTTGGCGTTTTCAGGCTTCCCAATGTAACCTTTGATATTAAGATGTGGTGTCTCTTCCTGACAAGTCACCAGTTGTCCTTGATAGTTTTTGCCAAAAATCCCTACAATTCTTTGACTCAATTTTCCTGGAACTAAGTTGAAAAGCTCCATGTCATTTTGAGTAAATTTAAATCCAATTTCAGGGTAGGAGAGAGCTACTCTCTGAAATTCATCTACGAGATGTTTCATTTCTACTGCATTGGATTTGAGAAAATTTCTGCGAGCAGGTACATTAAAAAACAGGTTTTTAACGGCAATAGAAGTTCCTTGAGGACATGAAATAGGTTCTTGTTTCTTAAACTCAGAACCTTCTATTTGGATTAGGGTACCCAGTTCATCCCCAGCTTGACGAGTCTTCATCTCTACTTGCGATACTGCTGCTATAGAAGCCATAGCCTCTCCGCGAAATCCAAAAGTGTGGATGGCAAAAAGGTCTGCGGAAGTTCTGATTTTAGAAGTAGCGTGTCTTTCAAAGCACATTCTTGCATCAGTCAAAGTCATGCCTTTGCCATTGTCAATGACAAGCATTAAAGCTTTTCCAGCATCTTTGACCACTACTTGAACTTGGGTGGCGCCTGCGTCCACGGCATTTTCAAGCATTTCCTTCAAAGCAGAAGCAGGTCGCTGAACTACTTCACCTGCTGCAATTTGATTGGCAATTGCATCGGGAAGAAGTTGTATGATGTCGTTCATCGGCTATGCTTTCTTTTCAATCTTAAAAATAATCCAAAAAGGAATCCACCACCAGTGAGGTAAAGTAAGCCATAGAGTACAATAGGTCCATAGAAAATATAACCTCCAAGTCCTCCAATTAAGAGTAAAAATATGATAAATCGAAGTAGGCCAGCGGAAGTTACAGGTGAAGTTTGCCTTCCTTTGATTTGCCCTCCTTGCGTAAAAGCTCCCTTAATCGAAGATCCATAATCTCGCATGAATGATTCTGAAAGCTCTTCATCTGATTTAATCAACCCTTCAGCCTGAAGATTTCTTTTTATTCTTGCCGTTCTTTGTTCAATTTCTTCACGCACAGGATCATAATATCTTGGCTTGATATCAAAGCTCATCGGTTTGGCTGTTCTAAAGATTGAAGGGAATTTCATATTGAGATAGATTCTTTTTTAATATTTCTCGTTGTATAGAAAACATACGTCCTTTTATCAAAATTGATACAAGACCATTGGAAAATTCCTATATGTTTGCAAAATACAATGTATATTCATACAAAGTTATTTTAAAAATTAAGCAATAAAAATTTAACAGCAGGATGCGAATAAAAGTTTGGAGCTCACTTTTAGGTTTAGCCTTGATTTTTCAGGCTGATGGGGTTTTAGGTAGGGATATACCGAACATATTTTCAAATGAGAAAAGTTTTGAGATCGAAGGCTCAAGAGTTGAAAACGATACATCTGAATTTTTCAGAGAAAAAAAAGACCCATTAATGGCAGAAGATTATAGAAGGCAAATGGAATGGGTGGATTCCGTTTTCAATAATCAGACATTTGAGCAGCGTTTAGGCCAGCTTTTTATGGTTGCTGCCTACTCAAATAGGGACTTCAGACATAGAGAAGAAATTGCCAAATTAATAAAGGAACAAAATCTCGGAGGCTTGATTTTTTTTCAAGGAGGACCAGTAAGGCAAGCAAATCTTACTAATTATTATCAATCTATTTCAGACACCCCGTTATTTATAGCTATGGACGCAGAATGGGGAATCAATATGAGACTAGATTCAGTGATTACTTTTCCCAAAGCAATGACCTTGGGGGCACTTCCTGATGAGAGATTGATTTATGAAATGGGGAAAGAGATTGCGAGGCAATTTACTGAGTTGGGAATGCATATTAATTTTGCTCCCGTGGTAGATGTTAATTCTAATCCCAACAATCCTGTAATTGGATATCGGGCTTTTGGAGAAGAGAAGAGGCTTGTAGCAAGGAAGTCGATGGCTTATATGAAAGGCCTTCAAGAAAATGGAATAATTGCCAATGCAAAACATTTCCCAGGTCATGGAGATACAGAGTCTGATTCTCATTATACTTTACCAGTCATCCGTCATTCTCAAAGTAGAATATTAGATATCGACCTTTACCCTTATCGAGAGCTGATAAATGAAGATTTGATGAGTGTGATGGTAGCACATTTACATATCCCAAGCCTTGATAGTGAGAAAAATAAAGCCACTACACTATCAAAATATGTAGTCACAGATCTACTTAAGGATCAAATGAAATTTGATGGATTGATTTTTACTGATGCACTGAATATGAAAGGTGTGAGTAGTTATTATAAGCCTGGGGAAGTTGATTTGTTAGCATTGGAAGCAGGGAATGATATTTTGCTCTACTCAGAAGATGTCCCTAAAGCGAAACAATTGATCATTGAAGCCATCAGAGAAGGGAGGCTAAGTCAAGAAGAAATCGATAATAGAATCATAAAAGTACTAAAGGCTAAATATTGGGCAGGACTACATCAAAAGCCAAAAATCAAGGTTGAAGGGCTTATTGATAGATTGAATACAAAAAAAACGGCACTTTTGGTTGAGCAACTTTTTTCAAATTCAATCACAGTAACTTCCAATAAGAATAGTTTTCTTCCTTTACGAAATTTAGACTTGCTGAATATTGCATCTTTGACCATTGGGGGTGATGGACAAGTTTTTCAAGATAAAATTGACAAATATGCTAAAGTGGATCATTTTAATATTGACAAGGGCACCAATGGGAGTTCACTCAATCAGATCAAGGAAAAACTAGCAAATTATAATACTGTAATTGTAGGGTTGATGGGCGTGACGAATAGCCCCTCAAGAGATTTTGGCGTTAATCAATCTGACATCGAGTTTATTAAGGAGTTGAGTAAAGAGAAATCTGTTGTTGTATCACTTTTTGGAAATACCTATGCTTCCAAAAATCTTAATGGTTTACCTCACAATATTCTGACTTTTGAAAATAATGAATTTACTCAAAAACTCGTGCCTGAAATCATATTTGGTGGAAGATCAGCTAGAGGTATGATGCCTGTTTCAATAAGTGAAAATATTAAAATTGGAAGTGGGGGTTATCTTGAAGGTTTGAAAAAATTATCTTACAGCTATCCTGAAAGTCAAGGCATGAACAGTTCTGTTTTGGCAGAGATTGATCAAATCATGGAGGTTGGAATTAGAAAAAAGGCAACTCCTGGAGGAGTGGTTCTAGTAGCAAAAAATGGTCAAGTAGTTTTTGAAAAAGCTTATGGGCACCTAGATTACAATAAAACGCAAGAAGTCAACACCAGAACTGTCTATGACCTAGCTTCGATAACTAAGGTATTGGCAACTACTCAGGCTGTCATGTTTTTGGCGAGTAGAGATATTATTGATATGGACAAGCCTATATCAAGGTATTTGCCTGAATTGAAGCAGACCAATAAGGGGGATTTACTATTGAAGGATATCATGGCTCACGAGGCTGGACTAGTGGCTTTTATACCTTATTATGTCAATACAGTAGAGTCAGGTTCTTGGAAAAATGAATATTATCGAGATTCTGCCTTCGAAGATTTTAACATTCCAATTTCTAATGATATGTATGCGAAACAAAGCTTGAGGGATAGCATTTGGAATTGGACAATCAAATCTAATTTGAGAAAACTCGATCCAAATCGCAAAAGATATAGTTATGTTTATTCAGATTTGACTATGTATTTGATGCAAGCAGTCGTAGAGCGATTGACCAATCAGCCGATGGATGAATTTTTGGATCAGAATTTCTACGCTCCACTTGGTTTGCATACCTTGACTTTCAAGCCCCACAATAAGATAGCTTTACAAAACATTGCTCCAACAGAGGATGATATTGCCTTCCGAAAAAGGCTAGTGCAAGGGTTTGTTCATGATCCTGGAGCAGCGATGTATGGAGGTGTTGCAGGCCATGCAGGATTGTTTGGGACGGCAAACGACCTTGCAGTCATGATGCAAATGATGCTCAATGGTGGAAAATACGGTGATGTGAATCTTTTGGATGAAAAAGTTATCAATCAATTTACAAAAAGACAATCCAATCAAAGCCGAAGAGGTTGGGGTTGGGACAAGCCCGAGCCGGAGAAAGGTAAAGGTGGGGGAGCTGGAGTATTGGCACCCAAAAGCACATTTGGCCACACAGGTTTTACTGGTACAGCAGTTTGGGCAGATCCAGAAAATGATTTGATTTATGTATTTTTATCAAATCGAGTACATCCAGATGCGAGCAATAACCTATTGCTCAAAGAAGGGATTCGGACTGAAATTCATGATGTTATCTACCGATCTATAAATAAGCCCGAAAGGGCGCAGAGATTGATTGAGGAATAAAATGAGATTAATTGAACATTCTATAGGCGATCGAGTGTTAATGTGCTATTGATTTCCAATTGAGAAAAATATTATGAAAATAGGAATTGTCTGTTATCCAACATTTGGAGGTAGTGGTGTCGTAGCTACTGAATTAGGAAAAGCTTTGGCCAAAGAAGGGCATCAAATTCATTTTATTACATACAGGCAGCCCACTAGGTTGGATTTTTTTAGTGAAAACTTATTCTATCACGAAGTAGATATCAAAAGTTATCCATTATTCGAACATGCTCCCTACGAACTTGCATTAGCTAGTAAAATGGTCAATGTTGTCAAGTATGAACAGCTTGATTTACTGCATGTTCACTATGCCATTCCTCATGCTTCTGCGGCTTATATGGCTAAGCAAATCTTAAAGGAAGAAGGTATTTATATTCCTGTAGTGACAACCCTTCATGGAACAGACATTACCTTGGTAGGCAAAGACCCTAGCTATGAACCTGTAGTGACTTTTAGTATCAATCAGTCTGATGGTGTCACAGCGGTATCAGAAGATTTAAGAAAAGCGACTTATGAGCTTTTTCCTGTAAAGAGAGATATTGAAGTAATTCCAAATTTCATAGATCTTGACCGATTCAAAAAACAGAAAAAGGATCATTTCAAACTTGCCATCTGTCCTCATAATGAGAAATTAATCGTTCATACATCTAATTTTAGAAAAGTGAAGAGGGTGGAGGATGTCATTAAGGTTTTCTTTGAAGTGAGAAAAGTAATCCCTGCCAAATTACTTCTAGTAGGAGATGGGCCTGAAAGAGACAAGATGGAAAGACTATGTCGAGAACTGGGCACATGTGATGACATTAGGTTCTTAGGTAAATTAGAAGCAGTTGAGGAAGTCTTGTCTGTTGCGGATTTATTTATGATGCCATCTGAAAAGGAAAGTTTTGGTCTAGCAGCATTAGAGGCTATGGCCTGTGAGGTTCCTATTTTATCTTCGAACGCTGGTGGGATTCCTGAATTGAACATCGATGGAGAAACAGGCTATGTATGTAATGTAGGTGATGTTGAGACAATGACGGAAAGAGCTTTGGAGATTTTGAAAAATGAAAATCTTCCAGGTTTTAAAGATAGAGCTTTGAAGAGAGCTAAAGAATTTGATGTGACGAATATTCTACCGATGTACGAGGCTTTTTATCACCAAACTATAGAAAAATCTAAGGCTCTCTTGGCTAAAATTTAAGATTATGAAATTTTAACTTTTTGAAGTTTTGTTCGTTATATAATCCATTGGTATTAAATTTGAACCGAACATGTACAAAAGTTGAAGTCATTCTTACATGAAAATTTCAAATCTCAGGTCTTAAAAAAATCTGCAATTATGAGTGCCACAATGAAAAAAATAGGAAGATTGGATAGACCAGACAATAATGGGTCAGCTCATATGTTTGATAATCCACTTTTAGAAAGAATTTCAAGAACACATATTAGTATTCCTATTGTTATGTTTCTCAGCATTAGTGCAGTTTCATTTTATTATGCACTCACTAGTACTTCAATTAACTTATCTATAGGCTTATTACTTCTGCTTGCAGGATTATTTGTATTTACATTTGTAGAATACATGATGCACAAACATTTCTTTCATATGGAACCGGATACCCCTGCCAAAGATAAGTTGCAGTATTCCGTTCATGGTGTTCATCATGACTATCCTAAGGATAAAGACAGGTTGGCAATGCCTCCTTTTATAAGTGCTTTTTATGCCTTGGTATTTTATTTGGTATTTACCTTAATCATGGGAGATTATGCCTTATATTTCCTTCCTGGGTTTTTATTAGGTTATTCAGCTTATTTAGGAGTTCACTACATAGTACACGCCTATCAGCCACCAAAGAATTTTTTAAAAGTGCTTTGGGTAAACCATGCAGTTCATCATTATAAAGATCCGGATGTAGCTTTTGGAGTAAGCTCACCGCTGTGGGATTATATTTTAGGTACAATGCCGAAAAAATGATAAATAAATTTAACCCTCTTCTTTTGAAGAGGGTTTTTTTACTTGAAAATTTATTATGAAAATTTCAATAGTAGGATTAGGTTGGCTGGGCCTCCCATTAGCAGATCACTTGATGAATCTTGGTCACCAGGTGATAGGTAGTACGACAACCATAGAAAAATCAATTTTCTTAACAAAAAAGGGCTACAACAATGCAGTTTTGAAATTTAATCCACACCCAGAAGGAAGTGAATTTCAAAGACTTTTTCAAGCAGATTTGATTGTAATAAATATTCCTCCTCGAACACGCACTGCTGACCCCACATTTCATCCAGAGCAGATCAAATATTTAAAGGAATTGATCAATCAATCGGGGATTTCAAAGGTTATTTACGTCTCGGCAACATCAGTTTATCCAGACGAAAATCAGGTTGCAAGAGAAGCAGATTTACTTTCCAAAAAGAATACAGGTAATATTGCTTTGTTTGATGCAGAAAACTTACTTTGGAAAGATAAGCAATACGATTTAACCGTAGTTAGGTTTGGAGGCTTGCTTGGTGTAGATAGGATTCCTGGCAGGTATTTTTCAGGGAAAGAAAATGTGGAGGGGGACTCTCCCGTGAATTATATTCATAGAGATGATGCAGTAAACTTATTGTCTTGGATCATTGAAAAAAATCTTTGGAACGAGACTTTTAATGGAGTGACACCTTTACACCCTCAGAGAAAAGAAGTCTATGAAAAGAATGCTAAGGAGCTAGGTTTTGATCCTCCCAAATCTTATGACAAGTCCGAAACTAAATTATGGAAAAAAATCTCTTGTAATAAAATCCTCGAAACAGGTTTTGAATTTAAAATTTCAGATCCTTTAGATTTTTGGGATCAGGTATAAAAAAAAGAGGCCATTCAAGATCAGAATAGCCTCTTTTTAATTTATTCTTTGATTAATTCTGAGGAATGAGTTTTACCATCAATCCAGTTGCTTCTACAATAGCATAAAGATATCCGTCAGGACTTTGAGATATTTGTCTCACTCTTCCAATTCCATCAAGAAGCTTTTCTTGTCCAAGATAGTTTGTACCATCCAATTCTACTCTTGCAACCTGTTGACCAGCTAAGCCAGCTACAAGTATATTACCTTTCCAATTCGGATATTTATCAGAAGTAACTAATGTCATACCACAAGTCGCTATGGATGGGACCCAGTAAGTAACTGGTTGTACCATTCCCTCTTTCTCTGTTTCTTCTGTGATGATAGAACCATCATAGTCGATGCCATAAGTGATCTCTGGCCAACCGTAGTTTTTTCCTTTTTCGATCAAGTTTAATTCATCACCACCTTTAGGGCCATGTTCTACTGCCCAAAGTCTGTTGTTTTCTTTATCAAAAATGATTCCTTGAGGATTTCTATTCCCATATGTCCAAATCGTTGGGATAGCACCAGCTACATCTACAAAAGGATTGTCAGATGGGATTCTTCCATCATCATGGATTCTATGAATCTTACCATGTGAATTATCTAATTCTTGAGCATTTTGTGGTCTATTTCCTTTATCTCCATTTGAATAATAAAGATAATTTTCATTGTCAAAAACGATTCTTGTCCCGAAGTGTCTTCCGCCTTTCCATTCTGGCATATTGACTGCGAGCTCTTCCAAATTTACCAAAGCGTTGCCTTCTAGCTTGGCTCTTGAAATCACCAAAACACCGCCTTCACCCATATCTTTGGCATAAGCCAAGTAGATCCAGCCATTGTTTGCATAATCTGGATGAACAGCGATATCCAAAAGTCCAGCCTGATTGACTTCATGGACAGCAGGAACCCCCGTTAGTTTTTCGCCAGTGAATTTGTCGTCTTTAAAAATCAGGATTTCGCCCTTTCTCTCTGTGACAAGCATTCTTCCATCAGGAAGCCAAGTCATTCCCCAAGGGTTTTCAAAGTCTGTGAACAAGGTATCAACAGAGAAAGTCAATTTTTCAGACGTCACCGCAAATGGGTCAGGTTCTATTGTTTCTACTTTATCTGATGGTTCTGAGCAAGCAATTATTCCTGAGAATAAACTGGCACTCAAAATAAAAGCTAAATTTTTGTGTAATTTCATATCTACGAAGTTGGTTTTCTTACAAAATTAATCAATTTCCCATTCAATTGTTTGTGATATTATGCAAATGGCATTCCATTGTCTTCATTTAGGAGGTAGAAGTAGTTTGCATTGACGAGTCATTTAAAATTATTTTAAAAGATAAAAGTATGATGAAGAATCAAATTTGGATCATGACCTCTGCATTTGATCAGTTGGATCTGGATCAAACCATAGCCAAAGCAAAAGAAGCTGAGGTACAAGGCTTAGATGTCTGTGTATTTAGAAGGGATGGGACGCGAGATGACTTTGTTGCTACTCATATAGATTATGAAAACTTTGATTTAAATAGTGCCGGTCAACTTATTGATAAATTTAATCAAGCAAAATTAAGATTGTCAATTGGAGCCTTTGATAATTTAATTGGTGGAGCTGAAGATCAGAAATTAAAAAATCAAAACCATCTCTTGAAATTAATCCGAATGGCACATCTTCTCGGAGGGGATGAGAATGATGTTAAGGTTGGAACTTTCGTCGGCTACAATCATGAATTGGGAAATTTGGAAAATGGTTTTGAAAGAAATCTAGAAGAATATCAAAGAATTTTCACACCTATTATTAAGTATGCAGAGAGTCTGGGAGTGACGGTTTTGTATGAAAACTGCCCAATGGAAGGTTGGCGATCTTCGGGCTATTCCACCACTTTTAATAATCTAACAGGAGTATTGGCAGCTCGGAAAATTATGTATCAATTGATTCCAAGCCATGCACATGGAGAGATATATGACCCATCACATGATGTTTGGCAGAACACTGACCCTGTAGAAGTAATCAAGCATACCGAGTTAACAAGACTAAAAAGAATCCATGTCAAATCCACTAGGAATATTTCTGATCCATTTTGGGGAAATATGTATCCTATGCAAAGGGTTAAAGCGGAGTGGGCCGAGAAAGCAGGGATTCCTAACAGTACCAATGAATGGGATAGACACCATTATGAAGCAACTTTACCTGGCTTTGGACTGGGTGATTCGATGGATTGGAGGAAGTTTGTAATGGCATTGAGAGAAAAGGGCTTTGAAGGACCCTTTGAAATCGAAAATGAAGCCAAGCTCTCAAAGCAAACGGGCAACATGGCTGCTATCATGCAAGGGTGCAAAGCAGCAGTTCAAAATCTTGCCCCATTACTTTGGTCTTTGCAAGAAGATGGATATACTTATCTGCAGTCTGATATTAAACCTTTGAAAAATTTGAATAAAAAAGAGATTCCGATTATGACGATGAAAGAACTTTCTTGATTTCTTTCGAAGTAGAAATCTTAAAAAAAATCACTCTATTTAAGAAATATGTTATTTCTGATTTACATAAAATAGTAACTTTTGTTAAGTGTAAATAACAAATTTCCAAAACCGAGAATACATTCCTTTTGATGGATAACATGGAAATCGGTTTTGGAAATAGGATACCACTTGGGTTGTTCGGATTCTTATATTAATCAGTTGTTTTCTTTCTTTATTTTCTCTTCAAGCTCTTTTTGGAGTTCTTGCATTTTGAGTGAATGCTCTTTTTGCCACTCTTTCATTTTTTGATGAAACTCATCTATTTTTGGCTGATTGGCTTTCTGCCATTCTTCCATTTTTTGCTGATATTCTTGCATCAAGGGTCTGGCTTCTTCTTCGAACTGCTTCATTTTAGCCTGATATTCTTCCATTAATGGTTGAAGTTGCTTTTCATAAGCCTTCATTTTTTCTTGATATTCTTTCATTAATGGCTCGTATTGCTTTTGCCATTCTGCCATTTCTTTAGCATATTCTTCCATCAATGGCTTCAAAGATTCCGCTTTTAACTTTGCCATTTCGGCTTGTTTTTTAACTAGAGAAATAATCGAATCATTTTGGTTAACATTTGCCATCCGCTTTCTTGATTCTGATAATGCCGCAATTTTTTCAGTTAGGACAGAAATCTCTTTCATTGCCTCCTCCTTTTCTTCTTTTGTCTTTGCCTTACTCAGTTTTTCTGCAGCTTCTCCGAGTGCTTTAGCATAGAAATCTGTGGTATCTCCTATACTTGGGTAAAAGATGGTAGGGTTGGTATAAAATCCAACTTTTGGAGTGCTTTGGATTTTAGCTAAATTAAAAGTCTGAATTTGTTTGGCCCCAGCAGTCTTAACCCGAGCAAGTTCTAATTCAGCCAATGTGAGTTCATTCAAATCTTGACCAATTCTAATTTTTGCAAAACTAGGATTTAGTTTTTTAATAGAATCTATGCTAATATGAGGAATAATCATTTTATCAGAAAGTGTTAGTAGAGGCATCGCACTGAAATCATCCCCTTGAAATTCCAATGGAGCAACTCTTAAAGTATGAGTTATACCTTCGTTATTTTTGAATTTTTCATCAATTGATTCAATTTTCAAATTGGAGTTGTTCAGTTTAAAAATTGAATTATTATTCATTTTAAATGAAAGTAAAGAGTCAGCCTTAATATTGGGGCTATTAAGTAATTTCAAAAGTATAGTAGAATCTCCTTTAAACTCCTTGATAATGATTGGAGAGCTTTGTGATGACTTTAGTTTTTCACCTTTGCTATTTAGATTTTGAAAGTCAGACCAAACATGAAGCGTATCTCCAATGAATTTATAATTATCAAAACTTGATAAAAGTTTAGATTCCATCTCTTCAGAAATATCTTCAAAAGAGAAAGGTTTTCCATCTTCAGAAAAACTCACTTTGAAATCATAGGATTTTGGATTTTCAGACTTGTCAGAAAAACCAGAGAAGGCTTTTGACATAAAGGATAAAGACTGGTTAAGTTCTTTGAGTGATGTTCCTAGATTTTGTTTTAGGCCCTCAGCAATCTCCTTTTCTAGAATTTTTCCTGAATTTTCATCTTGCTCAAAATTCAGCCAAAAATCACTTTCCAAGTTTATTTCAGATTGAATCTGAGTGAGCATTAGATCTGATTTTGAGTCAGCGGATTTATCTGCATGGGCGCCAAGAATCAGTGAGGCGCTGAGAATTAATGTAATCATCATGGTAAAGCTGGTTAAAGTGGAAGTTTGTTTGTGGGAGGTGTGAAAACCCATAATTCTTTTAATTCTATCTAAAGTAGGAGTCTTTGATTTCGCAGCCGCCAAAGCGAGTTGTTGTTGTGATTGCTTGGCATGGTTGACAATTATAACAAGTGCCTTAGCCAAATCGCGGGCATGGACACCTACTTGGATAGCTGCATCATCGCAAGCATGTTCGCGTTCAGTTTTGATAATGGAATTGATATACCAAAAAACGGGATGGAAGAAAAAGATCACTTCCATAGCTGATTGCATCAGATTGACCAGATAATCATATCTTTTGATATGTGCCAATTCGTGTGCAATGATGGCCTCCAATTGATTTGGGCTGAGTTGAAAAATCAATCCTGCGGGAATCAATATGACAGGTTTAAAAACTCCGTAAGTCACTGGTGAGTAGACAAACTTGCTTTGAAATAGTTTGACAGTTTGTTTTACCTTAAGTTTTTGGGAAAAGTCTATTAAAGCAGTCTTCCATTTTCCATCAATCTCCTTTTTGGGTTTTGAACTTAAACTCCTTAGCTCCGCCAATGAACCACCAAACTTGACCATAAAGAGGATTGCTCCGATTAGCCAAAGATTAACAAGTGCTGGGATTCTCCTTTCTATTTGTTCAGAGAGGACTTCAAAGGTTGTTTGAGAAGTCTGAGGAGCTTCAAAATCTGTGGGCAAATAAATCGCAGCATTTTCTGGAATAAAAATCTCCTGTGTAGCGGTCGATTCACTTGCAGGTTCAAAATAGAAAATCGAAGTACTTATGCTACTCAGAACAAGAACAAACAAGGAAATAACTCCCATTCGGTATTTGAAGGCTGCAGATTTATTTTGTAAAAATCCAAGCGAAAACCATAAAACTACACCAAGTCCCGCAATCTGCCAAAGTGAATGTACGAGCATCCAACCTATTGCATAGAGGTAGTTTTCCGGTATGATTTCATTGATCCATTCCATTATTTTTCATTTTCAATCTGATCTAAAAAAGCACGAATTTCATCTAACTCCTCTTTCGAAGGATTCCCTTGACCCAAGGCCTGCATTACTAGATTTTTTGCTGAGCCACCGAAGGCACTTGCCATAAAATTTTGCACCAAGTTTTTTTGTGTTGCCTGCTCTTCGATTGCAGCAGTATAAGTGTGCGTTCTATTTTGTTCGTCTCGATGGAGCAAGCCCTTTCCATGCATATTCTGCATTTGTTTTAAGGTAGTCGTGTAGCCGGTATCTTTGATAGATGCAAGATGTTCATGAACTTCCCTTACGGTAACTTTTTCTTTTTGCCAGACGACTTGAAGAATTTCCAGTTCAGATTCAGTGGGTTTCGCTTTCATAATTCTGATGTACGATATGTTTCGTACAAAGTTATACGAAGAATATCGTATTCCAAATTTTAATACGATTTTTTTCGTATTAAAATTAAAGTACAAGAAGATAGTTGTTTACGATGCTTCCAATATTCTAAAAACTGATCTTGGAACGAAGCTTGTTTAATAATAGTTGTATATACATTAAATCAAAAACCAATTATTAAAATGAATAAGCAACCACTTTTAGAAAAATTAGAAAAAGGTAATCTTCAATTATCGAATAGAGTTGTCATGGCGCCCATGACTAGAAGTAGAGCGACAAATGAAGAAAAAGCACCATTTGACATTCATGTAGAATACTACCGTCAGCGGGCTTCTGCAGGTTTGATCATTACCGAAGGAGCTCAAATTTCCGAAAAGGCTGTCGGGTATATCAACACTCCGGGTATCCACACAAACGCGCAAGTAGAAGGCTGGAAAAAGGTTACTGAAGCTGTGCACGAAGAAGGAGGGAAGATTTTCATCCAACTTTGGCATGTAGGCAGAATGTCGCATCCGGATTTTCATGGAGGCGAATTGCCGCATGCTCCATCTGCAATCAATCCAAATTCAAAATCCTTTACACCTGAAGGATTTAAAGATACAGAGACTCCTAAAGAGATGACACTTGCAGAAATTAAGCAGACTATCTTGGATTATCAGTTAGCAGCAAAAAATGCAGTGGAAGCAGGTTTCGATGGGGTAGAAATTCATTCTTCAAATGGCTATCTTTTACATCAGTTTTTCAATAAAACTTCAAATATCCGTACAGATGAATATGGGGGAAGCATTGAAAACAGAGCAAAAATTTTATTTGAAGTAATAGATGCGATCAAAGAAGTAATGCCTGAGGAGAAAATCGGATTAAGATTGAATCCATCTCTCAACGGCATATTCGGAATGACGATGGACGAGGAGACGATTCCAACTTTCGATTATATCATAGAAAAATTGAATGCATACAATTTAGCATACCTTCATTTGTCAGAACCTTTTAACGATGTTTCAGACATTCCATATGCAGTAACGAAAATTGCAGAGCGCTATAGACCTGTTTTTAAAGGAACTTTAATCATCAATGCGAATTTTGACCAAGAAAAAGGGAATCAATATATTTTAGAAGGCTTGGCCGATGCAGTAGCTTTTGGTAAGCCTTTCATCTCCAATCCAGATTTAGTGGAGAGATTTGAGCAAAATGCTCCTTTAGCAGATTGGGATACAGATACTTTCTACACTCCTGGAGAAAAGGGCTATACTGATTATCCTAAATTATCTGTCTCAAAATCGATTTAAACAGTTAAGAAGGCCGAAATATTTCGGCCTTTTTTATATTTTGCAGGTATGTGTTTAATAGCTTTTAATTGGAATAATCACCCTGAGTACAAGTTGATACTCGTGGGAAATAGAGATGAGTTTTTTGAGAGACCTAGTGCCAGTTTAGGCAAATGGGAGCAAGGTTTTTTTGCTGGAAAAGATCTCAAGGCTGGAGGAACGTGGATGGGAATGCATCCCAATGGTAGATTTGCCGCTTTGACTAATTACAGAGATCTAAAGAATCCAAAAATAAACCCTAAAACTAGAGGTGATTTGGTTAAAGATTTTCTGGAAAGTCAAATTCCTCCATTAGAATATCTGAAAGAAATTGAAGCTGAAAAGCACAATTATGAAGGCTTTAATCTTCTAGTAGCTGATCAAGAACATTTATGTTATTTGTCCAATTATAAAGATGGCATCGAAGAACTTCAGCCAGGACTTTATGGGTTGAGTAATGCTCTTTTGGACACACCTTGGACAAAGCTAAATATGGCTAAAAATCGCTTGTCAAAAAACATTGAGGAAGGTCAATTGGATTACAATTCAATGTTTCAAGTCGTTCATTCAAAGAAAATGGATCCCGACGAGTTGCTTCCTGATACAGGTGCCACATATCACCAAGAGAAGCATTTATCCGCACAATTCATCAGAATTGATGACTACTATGGAACAGTAAATTCTACTGTTTTGCTTTGGAAACATTCAGGTCATGTGATGATGTTGGAGCGTACTTTTGATCAATTGAAAGAAGAAATCTCAGATTCTAAAGTAGAATTTGAAGTACTCAATCCTTTATAAAACAGGTTTTTATAAGAGTAGTTAATATAGTATGATGACAAATCAAAAAGAGATTTTAGATGTGCTGGTAGTTGGAGCTGGCCCGATTGGATTGGCATGCGGGATTGAGTGTGAAAAAGCAGATTTGAAATACATAATTGTTGAAAAAGGTGTATTGACAAATTCGCTTTACAATTATCCGTTGAACATGACATTCTTCTCCACTTCTGATAAATTGGAAATGGGTGGAATTCCTTTTATGTCTGTTTCTCATAAACCAACTAGGACTGAGGCCTTGGAATATTACCGTAGGGTAGCTCAAACATGGAAGCTCAAAATCAGGCTTTATGAAGAGGTAAAGACTTTGAACAAAAAGCAAGATGTTTTTGAAATCGTCACTACCAAAGAAACCTACTTGACAAGAAATATCATTATGTCCACTGGCTTTTATGATCTTCCCAATTTGATGAATGTTCCGGGTGAGGATTTGCCGAAAGTTTCCCATTATTATAAAGAGCCTTGGCCGTATATTGGTCAAAAAATCATTGTGGTTGGTGGTGCAAATTCAGCTGTAGATGTTGCACTCGAAACATGGAGAAAAGGCGCTGACGTCACCATGGTTTTGAAGAATAACGGGATTGATGAAAATGTCAAATATTGGGTGAAACCTGATGTAGAAAACAGAATAAAAGAAGGATCTATCAAGGCTTTCTCAAATTCAATGATCAAGGAAATTAGAGAAACTGAAGTTGTAATCATTACACCTGATGGTGAAATAGTCGTCGAAAATGATTTTGTCTTGGCGATGACAGGTTATGTTCCTAATTTTTCGTTGTTGAATCAACTGGGAGTAGAATTGAGTTTGGATGATAAACGACAGCCTTGCTACGATCAAACCAATCAAGAATCAAATATCCCTGGAGTTTATTTGGCTGGAGTAGTTTGTGGAGGGTTAAATACCAGGGAGTTTTTTATTGAAAACTCCATCGTCCATGCAGAGAATATAGTAGGACATATTTTGGGGAAAAGATGATAAGCAAAAACATGATATTTTGCTATCTTTATTAAAAAAACTGGCACTATGGATATTCAGACTATAAAATTAGATCTAATACTCTGGCTTTCTCAATTGCAAGATGCTTCAGTTTTGCAGAAGTTACAGTCGGTAAAAGAAGAGCATGGATTTACTTTATCGGAAGCTCAGAAGAATCTTTTAGATGAAAGGCTCGAATCTTACAAAAATAATCCTGACGATTTATTAGATTGGGAAGACCTTTTAAAAGAATTAGAAGATAGGTTATGATCTTCAAAGTAAAATTTTTACCTGCTTCAAAAGGAGATATTGATGAAATTTTTTCTTGGTATGAAAAACAAAACAAAATAGCAGCGAAGAAATTTTTAATCGGCTTAAGATCAAAATTAAAATACATACAAAAGCACCCTTTGCATTGTCAAGTTGTATACAAAGGAATTAGAAGTATTTTAATTGATAAATTTCCATATCAAATACATTTTTTGGTTGAGGAGGACACTAGTTTAATAATTGTTTTTTCTATTACTCACACAAGTAGAGATCCTGAGGTTTGGAAGAAAAGGTTGAAATAACTCTCTTTAACGAAATTATAATTAGCGTTTTTACCCCCTCTTTTTAGTCAAACTATGAACCATAAAAATCACTAATCCCGCTCCCGTCCAGATCAAGGTATCAATGATTTCTTCTGCTTGTGTTCCTGAAAGAAGCCAAACGGTAAGCAAAATCCCTGCAATTGCCATTTGATTGCCATATCGGATTTTGAAGAATTTCTTACTAGAAGGTTGGTTTTTGCGAAGTTTGATTAAGGATGCACAAACCAAGGCATAAAGCAAAAGTCTAGAAATAACCGATACGGCAAGAGAATTCATAAATCCCCAAAATATGGCGACAAAGGCAACAAGTCCAGAAAAAAACAATAGCGAGATGTAGGGAGTAGCAAATTTGGGATGGATTTTCCCGAAAATTTTTGGAAGTTGATCTTCCTCACTCAAGGCATAGGGCAATCTTGATCCACTTAATATTTGGACATTGAGCGTGCCTAAAATAGAAATTACCGCACCAATAGTGATAAATACGCCTCCCCACCAGCCCATAAATCTTGTTGCAGCATCAGCAAGTGGCTTGTCAGAACTTGCCAATTCTGGTAATGTGCCAATGGATACGACTTGTATCAAAATATAAATTCCTGCAATTACTGCCGAAGCGGTAATCAACCCGAATGGAAGATTTTTTTTAGGATTTACGATTTCGCCACTGTTGACTAGGCCGGCTTCAAAACCCCCAAAGGCAAAAATCAATAGGAGAGAAGCTGCTGAGAAGTCATTTAAAGTTGGAGTAGGGCCATCCTTAAAGTTTTCAAAATCAATAAAAAACAGCCCGATTAGGATAAAAACCAATAAAGGAAAGAGTTTTGCTATTGTCAATATATTACTGACTTTAGCCGTATTCTTGATCCCAATCCAATTGAAATAGGTGATCAATACAGTGATTAATAGAATCATTCCTACTCTCACTTCAGGTTGATTAAATGCCTCTGAGAAAAAGGAGAGATACAAGACCAAGAGGTTGATCAAGGTCGCGTAGCTAAAAAGACGGGTCAACATTAAAAGCCAGCCAATTACAAAAGCAGGAATGCTTCCGAAAGCTTTGTAAACGTAAAGATAAGGGCCACCAGTCTGTTCAAACCTAGAACTCACTTCTGCAAAGACCAAGATCAATACCATCATCACGAAAGCACAAACCAAAAAAGCTAGAATAGAATAAGTGCCTGACAAAGCAAAAACTTTTGCTGGTAACGCAAAAATTCCTGCTCCAATCACTGAGTTGATAATCAAAAATACGAGATCCCATCTCTGAATTCCTCTTTTGAGGGATAGTGGATTTTTCAAAATTCTAGATTTTTTTGAAATTGATTGGTTCTGATTCAAAATCAATTCTCAATCAGGCTAAAAAATATACAATTTCCAAATCTGAATACACCAATGGTTCTTACAAGAAATCTACATCTACACTGAAGGGATATTTCATCAAATATTGAAGCGCATCTTCAATTTGTAAATCCTCAAATAGTACTTTGTACAGATTCTCTGTAATTGGCGCTCGCATGCCTGTTCCTTCTACAAATGTTTTCATTAGCCTGATTGTATTGATTCCTTCTGCTACTTCCTGCATGGTGTTTTGGATGATCTCTAGACTTTCTCCCTGTGCAAGCCTGAATCCCACTGTGTAGTTTCTGGATAATGTGGAGTTACATGTTGTCACCAAATCTCCAATTCCTGCCAAGCCTACAAATGACTTTAAACTTCCACCTAATGCATTTCCCAGATAAATCAATTCCACCATTCCTCGAGAAATCAACAAGCCCTTCGCATTTTCACCAAGACCCAAACCCGCCAATGCGCCTGCAGCTATAGCGATGATATTTTTCAATACCCCACTTAGCTCCACGCCGATGATGTCAGAGTTGCCATAAACTTGGAATTTGTCAGAACGCAATAGGTTTTGACCATGATGAATGACTTCATTGAATTTGCTTGCTACAACAGTTGCAGCTGGTTGACCTTTTGCAAGCTCTTTTGCTAAGTTGGGACCCGCAAGGCAGCCAACTCTTACTACGACAGTTTCTTTCAGAATGACTTCACTCATTGTAAGAATATGTTCTCGCTTGATGACTTCCATTTCTGCGAGTGTTTTACCCTTCGGTAAATTCAGACAAAGACCTTTTGTGCCATGAATGATAATATGATATGGGTACAAATAAGGGGAAAATGCCTTCACTACTTCCTGAAAAGCACTGGAAGGAACCATAAAAAACAAGATTTCACAAGATTTGCAAAGCATTTCTGGATCTTGTGTAGCAAGGATATTTTCACTCACCGGAGATCCGTCTACGCTATGCTCTTGGTTGATCTCGTCAACAAGTTCGGCTCTTCTCGCATAAGCTACAACAGGGTTTTTCTCGGCAAGCATGTTTGCAATGGCAGTTCCGAAACTACCCATCCCTACTACGCCGATTGATTTTTTTTTAGAAGAGTTTTTCGAGGTCATATCCATCAAGTCGGTTGTGGTAAAAATACAGAAGACTCATATCCTCTGTAATGATATTTTCTTGGCTGTCTTTTACTAAAGGGCGTTTTGCATGATACATGCCGACATTATCCAAGCCATGTGCTATGATTTCATCGATTCCTTTTCTCAAATGAGGGGCAACATGGATTTTATTGTTGGCTTTTAATTCAAAAATCTGATCCAAAACACGCTGGCACTCACTTTTAAATTCACCGTAAGGAATAATGATATCCTCTTCAGGAAGTCTGAGTAGATTAAATAAATCTAATTTTTTATTGGCTCTCTTGATCATCTGAAAAGCAGTAAACGCCACCAAATGTGAGCTAAAGACTCTATTAATTAAGTGAAATTCCTGTACAATTCTATTCCCAAGCCTGTTTGTATATTCCTCTTCTCTTTGGGTATCTACATTGACTTTTCCGTCTGCAATGAAGTAATCTCTTGTTTTGATGATTCTTCCATTTTTATCCAAACTTTTCCCGTCTTTATCCACATAATGGCCGAGCACGTCCATGGCTTTTCCTACTGACACAGAAATATCAGATCCTTTAGTGAAAAATTTGAGGAGAAACTTCGAAATTTTGTAGGAAGTAGAAAACTCATCTGATTCAGCATAATACCTTTCCTGGCCTGTCATACTTAAATATTCTTTGATGAGGCTTGGGGCTTCTAGGACAAAATGGTAATTGATCGTAACTGGGACAATGAAAACTTTTCCACTGATATCATTGATTCCTTTTTGGTAGTTTGCTCTTTGTGCCTCTACAGCGGTACTGAGCAACCCAAGTTTGAGTTTAGACTCGATTTTACCACTTCGAGATCGTGTGCCTCCTGGGAAAAATAAACTGTGAACTCCAAATTGTATTGCCTCGGAAGAATAGGTTTTCAATGTCTCCAGATAGGGGAGGTTTTTTTTTCGGCGATCTACTTTATAAGCTCCTAGTGAATTCATAAAGTATGCGAAAATGTCAATATTAAAGAGATTCAGTCCCGCTCCATAAATGAAAGGCGGGAGCCCCAATACTGAAATAATCCACCCGATCAGGATACTGTCTAAGTTAGAAAAATGTGTAGGTACCATAATAATGGTTCCCTTTGATGCCAAGTCCCGAAGTTGTTCTGTTTCTCCTATTATTTGAATCTTATCCTGTAAAGAATACTGATTGCTAAAAAGCCTTTTAATCCCTTTTACTCTTGCAGCATTGAGTAGCCTTGCAAAACCTGTGGTAATGATGGTTCTGGTGAATTTATAATGAGTATGTTTGAAATTACTGGCGATTTCTTCCGCATAGCGCTTTGTAATGTCGTCTAATATGGCAACATATCTTTTTTTCTTTTCAGATTTATTGGTCGAAGTATCAGCACTGAGTTGAAGAAGTGAGGATTTGACTGTATTCCAAAACTCATATTCATCATCTGGATCTACAGCCCACGGATTCTGCTTGATTCTTAGCTTTTCTCTATAAAGTGTCGTTTCAAGTTCTTCTTTGAGTACAGCTACATTTCCTCCAGTGAGTTCTAAAATTCTTTTCTTACTAGCTTCAGCTACATTTTTTACGAACTCCTTCCTGCTTTTGCTGAGTCGGACTACAGGCCATTCATCCTTTTGAGGAAGTATAGGTTCGTATCTACGTTTAATATAGTCGTCTGTCAAGGCTTTCAGGTTTTAAGGATGTGCAAAGATAGCAAAAATTAGATTTGCCTTAGGTGACAATTTAGTCAAAGTAAACTTGTTTTTAGCAAACGTTTTCCCTTTTGAGGAGTTTCATATAGGAATTATTAAACCAACGGCTTTGTCTAACATGGAATCCGTCGTATTATTGCAGCACCAAAGCGCTATGAAGCCTGACCTCAAACAAATACAGCAACCTATTGCCACCGAGATGGCGGAGTTCGAGAAGAAGTTTAGAGACTTTATGAAAAGTAAAGTCAAGCTACTCGATCATATCACCAATTATATTGTAAAGAGGAAAGGAAAGCAAATGCGTCCTATGTTTGTTTTTTTGACAGCAGGTGTAAGTGGTCAGATTTCAGAGTCTTCATACAGGGGTGCAGCACTGATAGAATTGCTTCATACAGCGACATTGGTGCATGATGATGTAGTAGATGATGCCAATTATCGTCGTGGATTTTTTTCTGTCAACGCACTGTGGAAAAATAAAATCGCTGTTTTAGTTGGTGACTATCTCTTATCCCGAGGATTATTGCTAAGCGTTGATAACGGAGATTTTGACTTGCTGCGAATTGTTTCACACGCAGTTAGAGAAATGTCAGAAGGAGAATTGTTGCAGATTGCAAAAGCAAGAAAACTCGATATTACCGAAGAAGTTTATTACACCATCATTCGTCAGAAAACAGCAAGTTTGATCGCCTCCTGTTGTGCTGTTGGTGCTGCTACTTCGGGTGCAGATGCCGTGATGGTTGAGAAAATGCGAGATTTCGGAGAGAAAGTTGGAATGGCTTTTCAGATCAAAGATGACCTTTTTGATTATGGTGAAGACGAGATTGGGAAACCTGTAGGAATTGACATCAAAGAAAAGAAAATGACTCTTCCGCTAATCTTTGCGCTCAATAATGCTAGTTGGTTGGACAAAAAAAGAATCATTTATATGATTCGTAATAGGAATGAAGACAAAAAGGCAGTGAATGAAGTGATCGATTTTGTAAAAAAATCAGGGGGATTGGAATATGCCAATAAAGTCATGAATACCTATTTCGAAGAGGCGCTGACTCTACTCAATGAATTCCCCGATTCAGAATACAAAACTTCCCTTGAAGGATTGGTGAGGTACACGATAGAGCGGAAGAAGTAGGGAGATTTTTTCTAAGCGTAGATTGCATCTCCGCTTCCATATCCATGGAATTTGAAATTCCACTTTCAAATAAAATGACTCACGAAGTCAAGATATTTAGGGTGTAGTTGCAAACTACACCTAGATGGTTAGTAGTTGGTTTTAAGGTTTTCTCAAAAAATGGGTGTGTGCCCCTAAGCGTAGATTGCATCTACGCTTACCTATCCTTGGAATTTGAAATTCCGCATTCAAATAACACCCACGCTGCTGTTAATCAAATTGAAAAACCTCAAAGACTTTCAATTTTTCTCAAACTAAAAAAATCAAGTACGAACAAATGAAATATCACTTTAAATAGTTTAAATATGTAAATAACTGTCATTTTGTTGTTTTTATAAACTTAAATTATTCAAAATATTTTAAACTAAAAATTTGCTTCTTTCTTTCTTTCTTTCTTTCTTTCTTTCTTGTTACCAGCTTTATTAGTAGTCAAACTTTTAGAGTCAATGAAAATCATATTTTAACCAAAACAAAAATTGTTATGATGAAAAAATGTTTAAATTTTATCGCGGCTTTTTCCTTACTGATTGCATTCAGTGGAATTAATTTAACATTCGCAGAATGTCCTAGCGGGGCCATAATGAATGGGAAGTGCTCGTTGTCGAAAATGTGCTTTGCTGCTATTGGTTATACTGACTGTGATCCAACAACTCCACAAAATGGTCAGCCCGGTACTGGAGGAGGTTCTGAACTTCCGCCACCTCCTACCTTAGAGCCGTAAGAGGATAATATTTTTTATAAGTCAATGATAGTTCAAAAAAACTTAGTTTAATGAAATCTGACTTGTAAAACTTTCTAAATATAAAGAGGCTGATCTAATTTTGACGACAGCCTCTTTTTTAAATTCTTTATTCTATCTACATGTTTAAATTTACTAAACTAATTATTCTAATGCTTTCATGTTTGATTTTGGTTTATTGTAATCAAAAATCTATTGATAGTAGTGATTTCCAAGACAGGTTTGCCCTAACTGAAGAAGACGGACTAGTCATCCCATTAGATAGTGTCAGCCCACCCAAAGCTCCTTTTATTCAATTATTAGAAGAAGATAATATCCTAACTTTTTTCAATGCCTACAACACCTCAATTTATTGGTACGATTTAAGTCAAAATGAATACCTGGAAAGAACGGTTCTTACATCTGAGGGAGAGAATCAAGTACTAAGACCAGTGGGATACCATATCTTGAATAGAGATTCAATATTTGTCTTCGATATGCTCAAGAATGACTTGGTTTTGTTAAATGATAAAGGAAAAAAGTTAAGTGTAACTTCGCTGATAAACAATGCACCAATGAATGATAATAATTGGATATTATCTTATCCGCAGTTTTTCCCTAAAACCGTTACCCCATTCATTAAGGTCGATAACAAATTGGTTTTTTCGGGTAGTTTCATGTGGGCTATTCCTGATAATATCTTGAATTCTTTCAAATTCACGGCTTCTTTGAGTTTAGACAACAATGAAATAGTTTATAACCACTCTTATCCAAAAACTATATATGGTAGCAAGTTCAATTGGGATGATCCTTACTATACCACCGTACATTATGATTGGAACCCAATTGAAAAATTAATGGTCTATAGTTTTCCGATATCCAATAGCCTATTCACTGCTTCCCTTGAAAGTGAAGATTTGAATGAAATCAAGGCGCTTGAAAGTGGTTCAAAAACGGTAAAGCCCATCTCAAATAAGAGACCTACTAGAGAAATGATGCTCAATCACTTGATCGAATCAGATATCTATGCAGGGATCAAATTTGATAAATATAAAAATGTATATTATCGGGTTTTGATGAATGGATTGTCAGATACTGGAGGTTTTAAAGATTTATCTGGAAAGTCGATCAGCATCATCATTTATGATCACAAGTTCAATTTATTGGGAAAAACGAATATTGGGACATTAAAAAACTGGAATGTTGATAATATGATGGTGTCTCAAGATGGACTTCTTATAGAGTACATTGATTTTCAATCAAGCAATGAAGATTATATGATTTTTAAACTATTTAAGCTAATAGAGAATGAAAATTAGGTTATTAAGTTCAGTATTCATTATCTGTGCCTCAATTTGTTTTTTATTTTCTTGTGAAAGTAAAGACGAAGGCAAAGTGTATTACGAACAACAATTAACAAAGCTGGATGGAATTTCGTCCTATAAATATGTGATAATACTCCCGGGACTAGGTTGTCAAGGGTGTATCTCAGGTGTAGAAGAATACATTAAAAATAACATTGAGAGAAATGATATTTTTTTTATACTCACAGCTATTGAATCATTGAAAATGTTACAAAATAAAATAGGTGTTGATTTAAGAAATAGAGATAATGTATTGATTGATTTAGATAATGAGTTTTTATTAACTTCAAATAAAAGTATTTACCCCATTGTATTGAGGTTGGAAGGGTCACATATCAAAGCATTGGATTATATATCACCAGAAACAGACAAAACATTAGTAGATATAGTAACTTGGGATGATTAAATACCGCTTTATTTTATATTTAATTTTTTTAAGCTTGAGCAATTTTGTTCAAAGCCAAACTTTGTACGAGAAAGTATTGGTTGCAGAATTTGAAGAAAAAGCAAGGAAAAATGCCAGACCTATTGAGTATTTGCAGACAGACAAAGATATCTACGAGACTGGAGAGCAGCTTTGGTTCAAATTTTTGCAACTTGATGGACAATTTTTAAGTCCATACCAAGGAGATAGCATCTTGTATCTAAGATTAGTGAATCAAATAAGTAGGGAAGTTTTTTGGGAAGAGAAGTATGGCATTTACTCAGGATTCACAGATGGTATGGTTCTCTTAAATGAAAACCTAAATCCCGGTATTTACAATTTGGAAGCCTATTCGCCTTCATCCGTCTATCATGAAATGAAAGACTACCATGCTTTTAAGGAGATAGAGATCAGACAGTTTATCAATCCAGAGATCATCATCAGACACAATTTATCTGATCAAGATGATTATTCTGACACTTTAAACCTGATCGTATCTGATAAGCAGGGTAATAGATTGTCAGATGCTAAAATTCAAATTACTTGGCTCAACTCAAAAAGGAAATCAATACATGAAACCACCTTTCAGTCAAATCTTGAAGGAAGATTAGAAATTCCTCTCAATAGAACAGGAAGTCAATGGATTGACCTGGATGTTACTTTAGGAAATAAGCATGTTTTCCAAAGAATAGAGCTGAAAGACATCACAAATCCCAAAGAGATAACCTTTCACCCAGAAAGTGGAAAATTAATTCATAATCAAGAAAGCTTTGTAATGCTGTCAGCTGCTGGGGATAATAATGAAAATCAAACAAGGCAGGGAGTATTGTTGAAAGATGGAGAAATACTTCAATTCATCAATATGGGAAGTGATGGATTGGGTAAATTTAAAGTAAAGCCAGAGAAAGGGTCATCTTACAGAATTTTATGGAATGATACACCCTCAGATACAATGACCGTATTTGATCAGATCGAGGATCGCGGAGTCACCATTAACCTAAATACTTTGGCTGACACCCTCCTGATGACAATACAAACCTCTTGGCCTGGTCAAAAACACTTTTTGAGGCTACAAGTGAGGGGTATCGTGCATGTTTTCCATGAATTGATACTTGAAGACAATTCCCAAATTAAGATTCCATTGACAAATATTCCCTCAGGAATAGCAGAGATCGCGATATTCAATGATCAAGCTGAACCACTTGGGGAAAGATTAACATGGATAGAGAATAATGGAAAACTGATTGTTGAAGCCAAGCTCAATCAACAGGAGTACGGAAGCAGAGAAAAAGTTAAAGTCACCTTTACAGTGAAAGATTCAAAAGGCACCCCGCTTGAAGGTGTACAATTAGGAGGAACTGTATCGGACAAGCTTTACCAGAATTCTAGATACAATAGAAGCTTATATACCTTTGCCCATATAATTACGCAAATGGGGACGAATCCAAATCTTGAATCAATACTAAGTTTATCAGAGGAAAATGATTTTAGAAAAATCAATAATATTCTAGAATCGAGCAATATTGAAAAATACATTTGGTTGGAACAAAAATTTGAAAACTATAGAACAGTAGAATACCCTCTAGGAAATAAGCTTACTGGCCAGATAAAATATAGGAATTCTAGCAAAGAGAATGATTCCAAATATGGGCTTTTATTTAGGGGAGATAATGAAGGTAATACAGCATTTATTCCATTGGATCAAGAGGGGAATTTTGAAATCTACCCTGAAGAGTTAGACTTTGGTAAAGATGAATACCTCTACATAAAAGCCCTACCAAAAGGGTCAAATGAAATAATTCTTAAAATAAAAGACCCCTTTGAAGAATTATCATCGATTCTAAAAACAGCGAGATTTAACTTCCCAAGTATAGATTATGGTGGTTCAAATCAAAAACTGGATCTTCCTACTTTTGATAGGAATATGATCCTTCTAAGTGAATTTGTAGTAAGAGGAAAGCGAATGGAGCAGGACAGAGAAAAATTCATTGGTGAATTAGCTGAAAGAGCAAAATTTGATTTTAATGATGATTTTGTTTGTCAATATGGTGACCTATTAAATTGTCCTATTTGTAGTTATACTGACAAAAAACCGATAGAAGGAAAAGAATATCTTGTAATTACAGGTGATGTCCTAAAAATCGCTGGAGGAAGTCATTACATTATCAAAAAAGATCCTAGTTATACACATAGTCACAAAATTTACGAATACCCAAAATACACCGATGAAGAATTGATGAAGTTGTATAATATGACAAGGACCAAGGGTTTTTTTGTGGGGTCAGGGTTTCAATTCAAAGAATATCCTGATCATGAATCAAAAAATGATCCTGAGGCTGATTATAGAAATACGTTGGGATGGTATCCTTATCTTTTTACAGATTCCAATGGAAAAGCGGAGATTGAGCTTTATACTTCAGACAATCGATCCATATTTGCAGGCAATTTTGAAGTCCTTAGTGCAGATGGAAAAATGGGTAAAGTGAACTTTGAGTTTGTTGTGAAATAAGCATTATTAGCCTATTTTTTTATTGCTTATGTATCTCTTTTACATGTAATAGGATAAACGGGAAGCTTGTTTTTCATGAAGACACCAATGAAAAACCTGACAAGAAGAAGAAGGTTGGTATTGATTTTATAGACGCTGTTGTGATGAAGAAGGGGAATTGAATTTTTAACAACATTTATTTGGGGTATCTATCTGTATAGTAACATGATGGCAGGCAATGGTAAATAATCCCTAAAGTCCCATCGGGAAGGACGATATAAATGCCTAAATACTCCGATACTAACCTTCTATTCAATTGAAAAATCACAAAAACTTTTAACTTTTCCTAAACTAAAGACATCTAGTGTAAACAAATACAATTGTGATTTAAACGGATAAAATGTGTAAATAACTGTTGTTTTGTTATTTTTATAAACTTAAATTATTCAAATTATTATAAACTAAAAATTTGCTTCTTTCTTTCTTTCTTTCTTGTTACCAGCTTTATTAGTAGTCAAACTTTTAGAGTCAATAAAATCATATTTTAACCAAAACAAAAATTGTTATGATGAAAAAATTAAAAAGCTCTTTAATGCTCGCATTTCTTGTAGGATCAGCATTTATGTTTAGCAATCCATTTTTGACAGCTCAATCTGTTGATCCTCTTCCTGGTAACCATATTTGTTGTCCAACGGGTAATGGATGTGTTGATAGGCAAGGATATGAGTTTAAGTATGATGAAAGTAGGGTAGCTTCTACTTGTACTGTAGCTGAGCCTGAAATTCATTAAGAACCAATAAAGGAGACAACTCTTGTCTCCTTTATTATATTTAACTTACTATGAAAAATATTTCTTTGATAATTTTATTGTTTTGTCTTCTCAGTTGTGTTGAAAAAGACCAAAAATCCATTTTTGATCAAAAACATCCAGAATTTGAATTGAAAGGTGTTAAGCTTGAGTATAAAGAGATTATAGACCCGTGGAAGATAGACCAAAAGAACTCTTACATAATTATACAAGAAAAAGATATCATTCCAGAGGATCAACCACTGATACATATTATAGATAAGAAAACAAATGAAATTGTTAATTCGAAAGGAGTCATAGGATTTGGTCCTCTAGAGATTACAGATGCCCATATATTTGACCCAGGGAATTCCGAAGATACTTTTTGGGTCAATTCGGTGACGGGTAAAAAACTATCTGAATTTTCACTCTTAGACACCTCTAGATTGGCTGTCAATGAATTCAGGCAAACAGAACCGATGATTTTGGCTTACAAAGTTTACCTGACAAGAGATAACACTTTTCTATGCTTGATGGCAGATAGTCCCTACAAATTAGTTGAATTTGATAGTCAGGGAAATTTCTTGAAAGGTCATGGAAAGTGGGAGCCTATAGCTAAATATAAAGAACTTGACGATTATTTATTGGGAACTTATAATAAGGGAGAATTAAAGACTAATTCAAAAAAAGATTACTTTGTTAAAGTTAGCTTATACAGGGATAGAATTGAAATTTTTGATTATAACTCAAAGTCTTTCAATATTATTGACGGTCCTAGAATGGAATTGCCTGAGGTAAATATTTCTGGAACTGGATCAAATGCCTCAATGGGTTTTAGGTTTGATCAAATATACGGTTATCGGGACGTTTCTATCACAGAGAATTTTTTATTCTTGCTATACAGTGGTTATAGCCAACTTGAGATAAGTCAAACAGGAATAGAAGCACTCACCGTTTACATGATGACTACTTCAGGTAAATTAGTCGCAAAATTTACACTAGATATAGGAATCAGAAGTTTAGCTGTTGACGAAAGATTAGGGAAAATATATGGCGTGACCAGAGACGAAAATCCAGGTATTGCAGTATTTGACTTCCCAAAGCATTTATTGAATAATCCCTAATACAAAATTCAAGGCTAATATTTTTATCTTATTGTGAGATAGGTTCAAGGGGAATGTTTAAGCGTTTATTTCCACTTCAATTTTTGATAGAATTAGTTGGGAATATTGGGTATAATGATTTGTATATCTCTGCGCTGCTTTGCGGTTCGCTGCGGTTTGATATTATTTTCACCGCAGAGAAACACAAAGTGCCGCAAAGAAAACATCACCTATCCAAACCTCTCTTAGTCCCATCGGGACGGCCTACATATTAACGGTAGGTTTCAACCTACCGTCCCAGATGACTAGGAAGACCCAAAAGCCCCATCGGGACGGGCGATATGAATGCCGTAGAGAACCCATTGTAACCCCCAATCAAATTGAAAAACCTCAAAGACTTTCAATTTTTCTCAAACTAAAAAAATCGTAACTACTCAGGTTGTAAATTAGCTATATGATTTAGATTTTCTAAGATATTTCCCGAACGTTTGATCAGGGTATCCACGACGGATCTTATAACACAGAAGTTTTCAGCTCCATTGTTGGATTTGAACTGTCCTGATATTTTTTGTTTCACCTTGATGTTGCGTATGGCTCTTTCAGAGGCATTGTTATCCGGTGGTACTTTTTGGTGATAGAGAAAAGTAAAAAGTGACTTTCTGTATTTCAGGAGTCTTTTTTGTAGGGATACTGCTTCTTTATGTTTTGACTCTACAGGTTGGGCGAGTAGGTTATCCATCTTCTCTTCAATGGAAGCAATACTCCTGCTATTCTCTGGATCTGGTAGTTTTTTGAGTTTTCTCTTCAGTGAGATAGCTTCCCTGAACAGGGCCCTAAGGCTGTCAGCCCATTTAGATTTATAGCGTTCAACAATGTAGTTGAGCTCCCTAAGCAGATGTGCACAACAGAGCTGGTGCAGGTTTTCCGAATAGTTGAAGTATGCCCTCCATGCATCGTGGCACAATACTGCCTTTCCGAACCCATCGGGAAAATGTGTATTCATCGCCTTAAGTCCACGTGATTCAGATATAGCTAACAGGGTGAGTTCCTCGGTCTGATAAGTCCAGACCCACTGTTTGTTTCCATCCACTTTAGCCCCAGTCTCGTCAGCTCCTATCACAGGACTTTTAGAGACTGCCGTCTTTATCTTTGCATATATTGGTGCAGACTTGCGGGCAAACCTACCGATAATGTTATCGATACTCCCCTCGCTGAGATTAATACCGAAGCAGTCCCTGAGAAGTTCTTTCATCCTTCTATAGGGAACATACTGTCTGGCATGCAGATAACCGACAATGGTTTCAACACCGCTCCCGTACTGTATGGGAGCATTGATATTGTCAGGGAATGACCCACTGATCTTTTCTCCACAGGAACAGTTTTTGGAAAAGATTCTATGCTCGGTACATACCACTTTAATCACAGGAAGATCCAGGACCTGTCTTTTGGAGGACAGTTCTGCTGGAACCGCCGACAGATCACCACCACAGCAGGTACAGAATAAAGGGATGTGGTTTTCTATTATGTCCGGGGAGGATGTCATTTCAAGGGTATGGCCTTTGTGTCCAGGCTGACCGCCGGTTTTGCGCCCTGTATCCTGACGGAGACTCTGATTTTTTTTGGGGCGGTTCTCGTCTTTTGAAGGGGGAACCGAGCTGTTGCGGCTGTTTTTGGGATTACGGTAACGGGCAAGCTCATTTTCCAAATCGGATACCCTAGATTTTAAAGACTTGACCTGCTCCATAAGCTGGAGGTTCATCTTGATCAGTTCCTGAATAAGCGTATCCCTGTGGTCCAATATACTATAGAAATGTTTCCTGAATATCAGCACATAATCCCATGAATACCAATAATCCACGCTGTTTTTCCCCACAAAAAAATGTGGATAAACCAACTTTAAAGCTGATTTTCGTACATTCACATACAAATACGCATCAATACACCACAGAGGGCAACAAGACTCCAAATACTTGAATATTGGTCAGTAAATAATGTACCTGAGTAGTTACTGTTGTTTTTATAAACTTAAATTTTTTAAAATATTTTAAACTAAAAATTTGCTTCTTTCTTTCTTTCTTTCTTTCTTGTTACCAGCTTTATTAGTGGTCAAACTTTTAGAGTCATTAAAATCATATTTTAACATAATTCAAAAAAAGATGAGAAAATTATTACCAATCGCAATTTTTATTGCTGGAATGTTTTTTGGCTGTTCTGCATTTGAAGAAGAATTGTTCAAAGAAAATGATCTTAATAATCATTCAATTGAACAAAAAAATAGACTAAAATTCAATTCTTATGATTCATTTACAAATGCAATTTCTGAAATTGGGCAAAACTCTAATGCTAATTCAAAAAGTATTATTGAAAAGTATGCTGAAAAACCCGAATATTTTAATTCATTAAAAAGTTTAATTGATTCAGAAAGTTTTGAACGTATCAAATTCAGAACGAATTCAGAAAATAATAAAAATCTTAATCCTGAACTTTACTCTGAGATGGTTCCTGATTTAGTATTTGCTGAGTTATTAAATGAAAATTTAGAAATTGAAGTTGAAAATGTTATTTTTAAAATAACCCCATTTGGGACTTTTTTTTCTCGTACAGAGAATTACGGGAATCTTATTAAAATTGTTGATGACTTTAAAATTTCAAAGCTTGAAGATCTCCGAAATACAAAAAATACCAATGCAAGAATGTATTTTCAAGAACCTTCACTTTATGAAGATGCTTATCTTTTAGAAGATGATGTTTATCTTTTTGATACGTATTATGATTATGATTTTGATGACGAAATTATATTTAATGTGCCTAATGTGTCAATAAGTAGTGAGTTTTATCAATTAAACAACTTTTGTGGGGTTTGTGCACCAGTTGTAAGTTGGGCCCTTCCAGATTCAGAATATAACAAGTTTCAAGAATATAGTTTTGGGAGAAAAACTGATGTTGGGAAATTAATGGAAGGGATTGTTGGAAATAACAAAGGATTTACTTTGAATTTTTCAGATAACTATAGGTTAAAAGCTAAATTATATGCTTTTAATTATTGGCTATATCAAAGTGTTGGTGTAAAAGGGAAAATGCAAAAAAGAGGCTGGACAGGGTTTTGGGCGAAACATAAAGATTCTCGAGCGGATAAACTTGTAGTTGGTTGGGATGTTATGTTATTTAATATTAATCATCCAATATCGCTAGATCTTAGATATACTCAGTTACCCTCAAAAAAAATAGCTAAGGAGATTCTTAAATTTTCTAATTTTGATATGGCAGTAGCGTCTTTATCGGATGCTAGGTTAGTCTTAGGCAATGTTCAGCTGATAGATTATAATGATTTAGAAAAAGCTTTGAATGGTACGGTTAAATTGTCCCTAGCAAAACTTACAGAAAAGGTTTGGAAAGAGGCTGAAAAGTCTTTTGCAACTGCTTCTTATGAAATAACTCAAGAAAGAATAAAAACCTACAGAAAAATCTTTCCTAACAAGACAAAAATGATGTTAAGTAGATTTGAAGCAGTATTGAATAACTCTAATGAAATAAATCTGAACATTGATAGACAGTTTAGAGTAAGTTATAACAACCAATCAGGAGATGGCTTCTATGAAAATTTAATTATTCCTACTCTAGGACAAAAAAAGATGTACGATATTGAAGGAGCATCAGTTTATGCAGCAGCTCAATTTAGAAATCAAATAAAAGGTATTAGAATAACCAAGGAAATAAATGATTAGATCTATTGTTTTTATTTGTTTTTTATTTTGTTTCATTGGTAACACCTTTGGACAAACAGAAAATGTTGTTAGAATAAACTTCTTAAATCCAAGTCTTACAATAGAAAGGGTTCTAAGTCCAAAAACAACTTTTGAGGCTGGTGTTGGTTTTGGGTATAATGGTTCGTATCCTGATTTGGCATTTGCCTCAGAAAGTGGGATTCAATATATATTTGCAGGGTTTGTGGATCTTCAGAGCAGATATTATTATAACCTGGAAAAACGACAAAATAAGGGCAAAAAAATAGGGTCAAATTCCGGAAATTTCTTTGCCTTGAGAATGCTTTATACAGGCCCAGATGTTGCAAGTAATTTTATTCGATTTGATAATAATTCATTTGCTGTAGGACCTACTTGGGGGATTCAAAGAGCTTATGGGAAGTTTAATTTAGCTTATAGTATGGGTCCAATATATTATTTTAACACTAGTGGAAGTCACAATTGGTTTCCTCTGATATTGGAAATAAATTTTGGGTATAATCTTGGACGATAAATTCTTAAATAGGGAGGCAAAAAACCTCCCTATTTTATTTGAAAATCTATGAAGAATATTACTAGAGTATTAATCGTTTTAACAATTTTTATTTGCTCCTGTCAAGCTACCAAAACTTCAGTGATTCAGTATTGTAAAATTTGTTTGGATGTAGAAGACGGGATTATAGTGGATGATTTGAATAGTCCTTTGCTTTCTGAAAGGAGGAATAATGATCTTAGAGTTCTTATCATCGCTATGCTTCAATCTGAAGGTATGATCAATGTTTATGATAAATACGAGCTGGATTATGAATTTTTAACCAATAACATCATAGGAATCGAAAGTACAGAAGATAGAGAGCAACTCAATAGAAAACTGAATATCAAATATATTCTTAAGCCCACTGTTTTGAATTTGAGAGAGGCAGAAGGATATGATGTGATTTATCCAAGTGAGTCAATTTACCCTATTCCTAGATCGCCTCAACTAAACAGATCACTGCTAGAATTTGAGTTGATAGAGACGGCTACCGAAGAAGTGGTTTATAAAGTAGCTTTTAATAACAGTGACAAGGAATATAGCAAAAACAACGAGGATGATATTGAATTTTTCAACTTTGGGTCATCTTTTAGGACATTGTGGAGCGGTGCTAAAAAAGGAAGTAAATTTACAGTTGCTGATTGTACTTGCCCAAAAGGAAAGTACTTAAAGCGAAGAAAATTTTGGGAGAAAATTGGGTTTTGATATAAACAATCAGAATAGATTGGTTTTCTCTTTAGCGTCTTAAAGGGTCCACTTTAGTTTTCCTTTTAGCTATAGAGAAACACAAAGTGCTGCGCCCTCTGCGGTTTGACCATTATTTTGACTGTGTCGCCTAGGCGTAGATTGCATCTACGCTTTCATATCTATGGAATTTGTAATTCCACTTTCAAATAAAATGACTCACGAAGTCAAGATATTTAGGGTGTAGTTTCAAACTACACCTAGTCGGTTTGTTGTGTGTTTTATCACCCCTCCCCCAAAAGTCCATTCACCAAACTTTCATGTTCTTCAATCCATCTATCATATAGTCCTCCAGTGCCTGGCCCGTTGAAGCCGGTGTGGATATGACGGACTTTGCCTTGGTGATCGATATAGATAAGAGTAGGGAAGGCTACTACGCTGTTGAGGGCAGGGAGTGCTTCGGATGCTTTTTCTTTGTTGCTTACTCCTGCGATCAGGAAAGTATGATTTGCTCCCAGGCGCTCAGCAGCATTTATTACCCGCTTACTTGCATAGTCAAAGTCAGGCTTGCTCTCGAATGCCAAGCCGATGATTTCTATTCCTCGGTCTTTGTTTTGTTCATACCAAGGAGCTAGGTATTTGGTTTCATCCATGCAGTTTGGGCACCAAGTACCAAATAGCTGTACCAAGATTACTTTGTCTTTGAATTGCTCGTCTTGGATACTCACCATTTTCCCATCGGTATCTGGAAAAGTAAAGTCCAAGGTTTCATAACCTTCTTTCAAATAGGTTAAGCTTCCAGCATCAGGGAGCTCAAACTCCTCGTCTCGTACTGCAATAAATGTCTCTTTATACCTTGGACCACTTCTAAATCTACCTTGGAGAGAGCCATCATCTAGCACATCTCCTTGGAAAAAGAAGGCATGACTTCCATCAAAAGCACTCAGGTAAAATGTACTCCCGCTGACATTGCCTTCCAGATATCTATAATCTCCCAAAGCTGTCAAAAATGTCCCTGTCAACTGATCTCCTTTTTGCTCCAAAATGGCAATAGCATCATAAGTTTTTCCATTATCATCCTGAAAAACAGTCTTCCATCTACCCGAAAAATCAAGATTTGGTTTCGCTGAAGTTGTAAAACGCTGAGTTGCACCCTTGGTAGCGTAAAAAGACATTTTGTAATCCGAAGCATAGTTTCTCATATAGCTACCTTCCAAGTCTCCACTTTCAGTAATCTTCGCTTTGATGTCTGAATCAAAAATCCCCAAAGGAATCCAAACTGAATCCGCACTCACGTGAATCCCCTCTATTTCCAATCTTTCTTCTGCGTTGATCAAGACAGCACTCCACTTTTCCCCACTTTGGATCAACTCCAGTCCGAAGGGCAACACATCAGGAGACATCTCCAATTCTGCATGCCAGACTCCTTCCAAAGAAACATTTGAATTATCTTCTCTTTCACAGCTTATTAACCCAAAAACCAAGATAATAAGAGACCAATATATTTTTTTCATAAAAGGGAGGTGATTTTCTAAGCAGCAAATTTATATCATAATTCTTATTAACCTACAAATATTATAGGGTTTATTTTTTGAGCTGTCCACATACGACGGTCAGCAGTTGTGCGCCGTGGCGTAGTCAACTGTGGACGGAATTAGCCTGATTAGCTTTTTTTTGTGGTTAATTGGATGAAAGTGATTAAACCAATGCTGTCTATCCCCTTTCTTACATGTAGCGATTCCAAATAATAAACTCATTATATTTTAATCATCTGTTGTCCATCGACCGTCGACCGTTGACTCCTGGGATTTCCCCCCACTCTTTACCCTTATTTACTTTCTACATCAGTGAGAATAAATTTCATTAGGTCATATTCACTAGAAAAACCTAATTTTATGACTGTTTTCCTATATTTTTTGTGAGATGCCCTCCTGCCTCAAAGCCTTGATGATCAAGCAAAAAAACCTTTAATTTTTTCGATAAATATTGTGATAATTAAAACTTTTAGATACTTTTAAGAAAAAGTGGTGAAAAGTGGGAAGAAGTGGTGGGATGTGTAAAAGCATTTATTACTTTTGTGTTTGAAGTAAACTCAAGATAAGTCCATGGGAATGTTTAACAGTCGGTACGAATGCAAGGTTGACGCCAAAGGTCGTCTGGCATTGCCCGCCAAGATCAAGGCGGCAATTCCGGAGTCCAATGGGAGTGAACTGTATCTCCGATATGGGGACGATGGCTGTCTTGCGCTTTACACGGAAGTGGAATTCAAAAAACTTTACAATCAAATCAACTCACTTTCTGATCGTGATCCTGTTTTGAGAAAAATCAAAAGGAGTTTTTTTGATGGGTTAGTAACTGTGGAGTTGGACAATGCGGGAAGATTTTTGATTCCCAAAAATTTTATGGCCTTCGCTAGCATCGAAAAAGATGCCTACGTGATCGGGCTAGGCTCCTATGTAGAAATATGGAGTCCTGAAAAATATGAAAATAATGTAGTGTCGGATCAAGCAGAGCTTTCCGAGTTGATGGATAAATATCTCTCTTAAGTTATGGCTGATCAAGTGTACCATATCCCTGTGATGCTTTTTGAATGCATTGAAGGATTGGCTATCAATCCCAATGGGATCTATGTAGATCTCACATTTGGGGGTGGAGGTCATTCTCGGGAAATACTGAAGCAACTGGACAAAGGTCATCTCTATGGTTTTGATCAAGATGTGGATGCGGAAGCAAATATTCCTGATAGTAAGAATTTCACTTTCGTATCTGCGAATTTCAGGGATTTGAAAAAATACCTGCGCTTATACGGTGTGACGCAAGTAGATGGGATTTTGGCGGATTTAGGAATTTCTTCCCACCAAATAGACGAGCCGAGTCGAGGTTTTTCGACAAGGTTTGAAGGCGATTTGGACATGCGGATGAGTAATTCCATGGAACTGTCTGCCAAAGACGTCCTCAACACTTACGAAGAAGGAAAACTTCATAAGATCTTTGGGATTTATGGAGAGATCAAAAACGCCAAAACACTAGCACAAGCGGTCGTCTCTCACAGAGCTGCAGAACCATTTGTGACGATAGAAGGATTCAAGGCGGTATTACAGAAATTCGCCCCGAGAGGAAGGGAATTCAAATATTTCGCGCAGGTTTTTCAAGCACTACGCATAGAAGTCAACGATGAACTGGGAGCACTTGAGGAGATGCTTTTGCAAACCATCGAAGTGTTGAAGCCGGAAGGCAGATTGGTGGTCATGAGTTATCATTCGCTTGAAGACCGTTTGGTGAAGAATTTCATTACCAAAGGGAAATTTCAGGGAGAAGTAGAAAAGGATTTCTACGGAAATCTGATCAGACCACTAGAACCGATCACGAGGAAGGCGGTCACAGCTTCTGCTGAAGAGTTGGTTTTGAACAACAGATCGAGAAGTGCCAAATTGAGGATTGCCAAAAAAGTATAGAAAAATGAGTCAGAACACTTTCAAAAAGAAAATCAAGCAAGGATCTACTCCGGGGGGTAAGAAGAAAACTCTTTTTACACTGATCGAAGAGAAGCTCAATGTGACTGGACTTCTTGGAGAAGGGATTCCAGTCAAATTCGGACCTCCGTTTTTCTTTGCTGCATTCTTGGCCATGATCTACATCTGGAGCAATCACCGCGCAGACAATATGATCCGCAAAATCGAAAAGATGCAGCAGGAAGTCGAAGACCTTCGCGCTGACGTGACGACGCTCGAAGCTGAATATATGTTGAGCAGCAAGCAGTCAGAAGTAGCCAAGAAAATACAGCCTTTGGGCATTTATGAAATTGACGAACCACCGATAAAAATTAAATATAAGAAGTGAATATAAAACGTTCCATAGTACTGAGAGTAAGAATCGCCTTTATCCTGGTGTTCTTATTTGCTGGGTTGATCTTTTACAGGATCGCCCATTTGCAGTTTGTGGAGGGTGACAAATGGCAGGCGAAATCCGAGAGCCTCAATTTTCAATTTAGACAGGTAAGCGCTACCCGTGGAAATATTTACGCGGCCGATGGAAGCTTGCTTTCTACCAGTTTGCCTTTTTATAGAGTTGTCATTGACCCCGTAGTGGCCAAAGAAGAGATTTTCAACAAAGGAATAGACTCACTTGCTTACATGTTATCGTCTTTTTATAAAGACAAATCAACAGACTCTTACAAAAGAGCGATCAAGGATGCGCGAGCCAATGGCAAACGTTATTTGATCTTGAACAGACGTCAAGTAGGTTATCAGGATATGCAAGCCATGAGCAAATGGCCTATTTTCCGTAATGGAAGATTGTCAGGAGGAGTGATTTTTGAAAAAGTTGAAAAGCGCTACCGACCATTCAATAACTTGGCAAACCGTACCGTAGGTTATATCAATGAAGATAAATATGGAGCAGGTATCGAATACAGCTTCAATGAGTACTTGGAGGGTCAAAATGGGAAAGCTTTATTCCAAAGAATTGCTGGAGGGAGTTGGAAGCCAGTTTTTGATGCGGAAGATGTAAAGCCTGACGATGGATTTGATGTACTGACTACGCTGGATGTAAATATTCAGGATGTGGCAGAATCTGCTCTGCTTAAGCAATTGATTGCTAAAGATGCAGCTTTTGGTTCTGTGATTGTTATGGAAGTGGCAACTGGAAAAATCCAAGCAATTGCCAATCTTGAAAAGAATGCTGGAGGAAGAGGTTATGGTGAAAATTACAACTACGCAATTGGAGATCAAGGATTGACTGAACCAGGATCTACTTTCAAGCTTTTGTCTATGCTGGCACTTTTGGAAGAGGGAAAAATCAACTTGAATGATTCCATTGAAACTGGAAATGGTACTTTCAGATTTTATGACCGCATCATGCGCGACGCCAAAAACGGCGGTTATGGTACCATTACGATCAAAGATGCTTTTGAGAAATCTTCCAACGTTGCAATCTCCAAACTGGTAGAGGTAAACTTCGGTCATCAGCCAAAGAAATTTATTAGCTACATCGAGAAAGCTGGCTTGGACAAGCCAATAGGATTTCAACTAAAAGGAGAAGGAGCACCATATTTCAAAAATCCTGAGGATAAATATTGGTACGGAACCACCTTGCCATGGATGTCTATCGGCTATGAAACCAAACTCACGCCGCTTCATACCTTGATGTTTTACAATGCTGTTGCCAATGGTGGGAAAATGGTCAAGCCAATGATCGTTCAGGGGATTGCAAGAGGGAATAAATTGGAGAAAAATTTTGAGACAGAAGTGATCAGAAAAAGTATCGCTTCGGATAAGACCATCAAGCAACTTCAAATGCTATTGCAAGGGGTAGTTGATAATGGTACTGCCAAAAATATATACAATGCAGATTATAAAATTGCTGGTAAAACAGGGACAGCTCAGAAATTGATTGACGGAAGATATACCCAATTGTATTACACTTCCTTTGCAGGCTATTTTCCTGCTGACAATCCTAAGTACTCTGCCATCGTAGTGATTGACAGTCCTAAGGGCTTTGCGGCATATGGAGGGGATATTTCTGCACCAGTTTTCAAGGAAATAGCAGATAAGATCTATGCTCAAGATTTAGAGATCAATGTGAAGAGTCAGCCAAAATTCCAGTTTGCTGATATGAAAACAGACGAATTTCCATTTATCCAAGCAGGCAAAGTTGATGAATTACAGTTGCTCTGCAACAAGTTTGGCATTTCCAATCACTACAACAATGAAGGAGACGAAAGTTGGGTAAAATCTTCAGTGAGTAACAAATCTATTCAATGGAAAGCGAATAAAGTAGAAGCCCCAACAGTCCCAGATGTGAGTGGACTTTCTTTGAGAGACGCACTTTATGTTTTGGAAAACAAAGGTCTGAGAGTGGTTTACGAAGGGAAAGGAAGAGTAAGAAATCAGTCTATGACTCCCGGAATGACCATTTATGAAAATACAGTAATCAAATTAGTATTAGGTTAAATGAAGATATTAAAAGACATACTCTATAAAGTTTCACTCAATTCTACCATAGGAAATATGGATAGGAGAATCAGTGAGCTTGTTTTTGATAGCCGAAAGGTGGTTGAGGACAGTGTCTTTGTTGCCATCAGCGGAACACAGGTTGATGGTCATGTCTTTATCGATGCAGCCTTGGACAAGGGAGCAAAAGTGATCGTTTGCGAGACTTTACCGGAAGTTCTACATGAAGAAATCACCTACGTTCAAGTGGTGAATTCAGCCCGAGCATTGGGCATCATGGCTGCTAATTATTATGAAAATCCATCTGAAAAGTTGAAGATCGTGGCGGTGACGGGTACCAATGGTAAAACCACAACCGCCACACTTCTCTATCAGTTGTTTATAGAAATGGGCTATGTCGTTGGCCTTTTGTCCACTGTGGAAAATAAGATCAGCGGTAAAGTTATTCCATCCACACACACCACCCCAGATGCTTTGAGCATGCAAAGTTTGCTCAAAGAAATGGTTGATGAAGGTTGTACGCATTGTTTTATGGAAGCAAGTTCGCATGCAATCGTTCAGGAAAGAACAGCAGGAATCAAATTGACCGGAGCTGTTTTTACCAATATCACACATGATCATTTGGACTATCACGGGACTTTTGACGAGTACATCAAAGCGAAGAAAAAACTGTTTGATGAATTGCCGAAAGATGCCTTTGCTCTCATCAATGCGGATGACAAAAGAGCCATGGTGATGCTCCAAAATACCAAAGCAACACGCCAGTCTTTTGGGTTGAAATATCCCGCAGATTTCAAAGCGAAAATCCTCACCAATGCACTTGAAGGTTTAGAGTTGGATATCAATGGAAGGCAAGTTTGGTTTCGCATGATTGGCGAATTCAATGCTTACAATCTTCTTGGTGTTTTGGCAACCGCCGTTTTACTTGGAGAGGATGAGGAAGAAATCCTGATGCAACTTTCTAAGGTAGAAGGTGCTCAAGGAAGATTTGATAAAATAGCTATAGCAGGGATTACTGCAATCGTCGATTATGCGCATACGCCGGATGCTTTGGAAAATGTACTCAAAACCATTCAGGGTGTTCGTTCTGGAGGTGAGCAAGTAATTACAATAGTTGGATGTGGCGGAAACCGAGATAAAACCAAACGTCCTATTATGGCGAAAATCGCCACGCAATTGAGCGATAAGGTTATTCTGACTTCTGACAATCCACGTGATGAAGATCCAATGACAATATTGAAAGAAATGGAAGCAGGAATTAATCCTGTTGATTTCAAAAAAACCATGATTATCGAGGATAGGAGAGAAGCCATCAAGACAGCAGGAATCATGGCAAATAAGGGAGATATTATTCTGATTGCCGGTAAAGGGCATGAAACCTATCAAGAAATTAAAGGTGTGAAACACCTTTTTGATGACAGGGCAGTGGTGAAGGAATTGTTAAACCTATTGAACCAATAAAAAGATGTTATACCCAATTTTCGAATATTTCGACCAAGTATTGGATATCCCAGGAACGGGTGTGTTTCGCTATATCTCTTTCAGAGCAGGGATGGCAGCGCTTGTTTCTTTGATCATCACAATCACTTTTGGGAAGAATATTATCAATTGGATCAGAAATAAGCAGATTGGTGAGACGGTAAGGGACTTGGGTCTGGAAGGTCAAAATGAGAAAAAAGGCACACCAACAATGGGTGGTTTGATGATCATGGCAGGGATTATTATCCCGACTTTACTCTTCGCCAATATCAACAATATTTACATCATTCTTTTGCTGATAACTACCGTTTGGTTAGGAGGAATTGGCTTCTTGGATGATTATATTAAGGTTTTCAGAAAAAATAAGGAAGGTTTAGCTGGAAGGTTCAAAATCATTGGACAGATAGTCATTGGAATTGTTGTTGGTGCTACGCTTTATTTTCATGAAGGAGTTGTCGTTCGTGAATTCACCAATCCTGTATCTATCGAACAGGGAATGGTAGAAACTCCTGCATTCAAGGATGTAAAGACGATGAAGACGACCATTCCTTTTATGAAGGATAATGAGTTGAATTACGAGAAGATTTTCGGATTCTTGGGAGATTCAGCTACACCGATTTTCTACATTCTAATCGTGATTTTCATCGTGACAGCAGTATCCAATGGTGCGAATATCACAGATGGAATTGACGGACTTGCAGCGGGAACTTCAGCTATTATTGGGTTGACGATTGCGATTTTCGCCTACATTTCTGGCAACGCTATATTTTCTCAATACTTGAATGTTTTCTTCATTCCGAATTCTGGCGAATTGGTAATTTTCTGTGCTGCTTTTGTCGGCGCTTGTGTCGGTTTCTTGTGGTACAATTCCTACCCAGCACAGGTTTTTATGGGAGATACTGGAAGTTTGATGTTGGGTGGAGTGATTGCTGTTTTGTCTTTTGCTTTAAGAAAAGAATTATTGATCCCTGTGCTTTGTGGAATTTTCGTGATAGAAAATGCATCTGTAATCATTCAGGTATCCTATTTTAAATATACCAAGAAAAAATACGGGGAAGGTAGGAGAGTATTCTTAATGTCTCCATTGCATCACCATTATCAAAAGAAAAATATTCACGAAGCGAAGATTGTGACGAGGTTTTGGATTCTAGGAATTCTACTTGCCATTATCACCCTTGCAACATTGAAATTAAGATAATATGAATAAGAAGATAGTCATACTAGGAGCCGGAGAAAGTGGTTTGGGAGCAGCATTGCTCGCAAAGCAGCAGGGTTATGCGGTATGGGTATCGGATATGGCAATGATAAGTGATGCCAGAAAATCCATTTTGGTCGAAGCTGAGATTCCTTTTGAAGAGGGAAAACATACGGAGGAAAAAATTCTCTCTGCAGATGAAGTAATTAAAAGTCCTGGCATTCCTTCCAAAGCACCGATTGTGAAAGCAATTGTGGAAAAAGGTATTCCTGTGATAGATGAATTGGAATTTGCCTTCAGATTTTCTAAAGGAAAAGTAATTGCAATCACCGGAACTAACGGAAAAACCACCACAACTCTATTGACTTACCATTTGCTTCAAAAAGCAGGTTTGGACGTGGGTTTGGCAGGAAATGTCGGTAAAAGCTGGGCAGGTCAGTTGGTGGAGCAAGACAGAGCATGGTGGGTGATTGAGGTGAGCAGTTTTCAGATTGATGGTTTTGTAGATTTCAAGCCTGCTATCGCGATCTTGACTAACATCACTCCTGATCATTTGGATCGATATGATTACAAACTGGAAAATTACATCGCTTCAAAAGTGTCTTTATTCAAAAATATGGAATCCGATGATCTAGCGATCTATTACGCTGATGATTTGAATATTCACAATGGCTTGGTAAAAGCGCCAATTTCAGCAAGTTTAGCCACCATCTCAACTTCAAAACCTGTCGAAAAAGGTGGTTATTTCAATGGAAATACAATTTTGCTAAAGCATGCTGGAAGGTCGATGAAAATTGAAAGTTCAGAAGTAGTGCTCAAGGGAGCGCATAACATGCAAAATGTGATGTGTGCAGTATTGGCAGCATTGGCAGTAGGCGCTGAGGAAAAGCAAATTCTTGCTGGATTGAAAGATTTCAAAAATGCACCTCACAGAATGGAGTTTGTGGAAGAAATCAAAGGAATCACCTTTATCAATGACAGCAAAGGGACCAATGTCGATGCGACAGCATATGCATTGGAGAGTTTTGAGGAGTCTTTGGTTTGGATTGCAGGAGGAGTGGACAAAGGCAATGATTATTCAGTACTTTTTCCAGTAGTAGAAGATCAAGTGAAAGCCTTGATATGCTTGGGAGTTGACAATGAGAAATTGAAATCAGCTTTTGCAGGAAAAGTACAAAAGATAAAAGAAACAGAAGATATCGCTCAGGCAGTAGCTTGGGGTTTGGAATATGGTGAAAGGGGAGATGTCGTATTGCTGTCACCGGCATGTGCGAGTTTTGACCTTTTTAAAAATTACGAAGACAGAGGAGATCAGTTCAAATCTGCTGTGAAAGCATTAAAAAGTAAGCAATCATGATGAACGCAGCGAAGAAATTTGTAGATGAAAATTTGAAAGGCGACCCAATAATTTGGGGTATCGTTATCATTTTGTCTATTATCAGTATGCTGGTCGTGTATTCAGCGACAGGTTCTCTTGCGTACAAATACCGCGGTGGAAATACCGAAAGCTACATCATCAAACATGGCTTTTTGATTTTCATCAGTTTCGCAGTGATGTGGGCAGTGCATAAGATTCCTTATAAGACTTTCGGTCTTATTGGAAGAATGCTTTTGTTGGCCTCTATTCCCTTGTTGATTTTCACCTACTTCTTTGGCTCAAACATCAATGAAGCCAATAGATGGTTGACGATTCCTGTGATCGATCAGGCATTTCAGCCTTCAGATTTAGCAAAACTGGCTTTGATCGCTACGCTGGCAAGTTTGTTGGCAAGGAAGCAGCAAAATATCAGAGATTTCCAAAGAACATTCTTGCCAATGATGATTGCGATCGGCATAGTCTGCGGACTAATCGGGATGGCGAATATGTCTACAGCAGTATTGCTTTTGGCTACTTGCTTATTGCTGATGTTTATCGGTCGAGTTCCGATGAGATTTATTGTCATGGTGCTTTTGATAGGTGGTCTGGCATTGACGACTTCGCTTTTGCTGGGTCAGCGTGGAGGAACATTTTTCTCCAGAATAGAAAATTTTGTCTCTGGAGATGAAATCCCATATCAAGCAGAGCAATCCTACATCGCCATTTCAACAGGTGGAATCACTGGTAAAGGGCCGGGAAATTCTGAGCAAAGAAATTCACTTCCTCACCCGTATTCGGATTTCATCTATGCTATCATCATTGAAGAATATGGATTAGTAGGCGGAGCAACAGTATTGTTCCTCTACCTCGCCTTATTATATAGAGGAATGCGCATCGTCGCTTCTTCAACCAAACCTTTTGGAGGATTACTTTCTGCAGGTTTGAGTTTTGCCCTCGTCTTGCAAGCTATGGTCAATATGGCCGTTGCAGTTGGACTAGGGCCAATCACAGGTTTGCCACTTCCATTGCTCAGCATGGGAGGAACATCTTTGATTTTCACAGGATTTTCACTTGGAATTATTCTGAGTGTCAGTCGCGGAGATCATGAAGATGCGGTGGAACCAATTGTTGAAGGAAATAACAGGCCAAGAAAAGCATTTCAACCAGCTTAAATAAAAAGATTATCGCACATAAAGCAACATATAGAATCATGATTAGCGGCGGGGGAACCGGAGGACATATTTATCCTGCGATCGCAATTGCTAATGCCTGGAAGGAAAAATATCCTGACACAGATTTTCTATTTGTTGGTGCGGAAGGGAAAATGGAAATGCAAAAAGTCCCTGAAGCAGGCTATAAAATCGAAGGATTGAAAGTAGCTGGACTGCAGAGAAGTTTGACTTTAGCCAATTTGAGTTTTCCATTTAAGTTGTTGAGAAGCTTACAAAAAGCAAAAGAGCTAGTCAAAAACTTTAAGCCGGATGCAGTGGTGGGTGTTGGCGGATATGCAAGTGGTCCATTGTTATATGCAGCCCAAAACCAAGGAATTCCGACGCTCCTACAAGAGCAGAATTCTTATGCAGGTTTGACAAACAAGTTGCTTTCAAAGCGAGCAAAAAGAATTTGCGTAGCCTATCCAAATATGGGGAAATTTTTCCCTGCGGATCGATTGATATACACAGGGAATCCTGTGAGGAAAGACATCATGGAATTGGCTGGAAAGAAAGAAACTGCCATGGAGCATTTCGGACTAGAGTCAGGCAAAAAGACGCTTTTGGTATTGGGTGGAAGCTTGGGGGCAAGAACAATCAACCAAGCTATGCTTGCTGATATGAAAGCCCTTGAAGAAGGAGGTTACCAAGTGCTTTGGCAGTGTGGTCGTTTCTATTTCTCTGAAATGGAAACGCAAGTCAAATCTGCTGAATTGAAGCATATCCATGTTTTGGAATTTATTCGAGAAATGGATTTGGCTTATGCAGCTGCCGATGTAGTCGTTTCTAGAGCTGGAGCTTTGTCTGTATCTGAATTAAGTTTGGTAGGAAAGCCGGTGGTTTTCATTCCTTCTCCGAATGTGGCAGAAGATCATCAGACTAAAAATGCGATGGCCTATGTCAGTCAAGATGCAGCAATTTTGCTAAAAGATTCACAGGCAATCGGTAAGCTAAAACTGACGGTAGATTCCATCATGAAAGATGAAAATAAAGCCGAGCACTTGGCTTCAAACATAAAAAAACTAGCAAAACCCAATGCGGCAAATGAAATCATTGAAGCATTGGAACAAATCATAGTATGAATGTAAGAAAGCTTCATAGCGTCCATTTTCTAGGTATCGGTGGTATCGGCATGAGTGCTTTGGCCCGATGGTTCAACCATCTTGGGATCAAAGTTTCTGGATACGATAAGACACCTTCTCCTTTGACCAAAAAGTTGGAAGAGGAAGGAATGGCTATTTCTTATGTGGATGCGATAGAAGAAATCCCAACTCAGGTCAAGGATTTCAAAGCTGATTCGCTGATTGTATGGACTCCTGCGATGCCAAAGGATTCTGCAGAGCTAAATTTCTTCCTGTCTGAAGGATACAACTTGAAAAAGCGAGCTGCTGTATTGGGATTGATTACTTCCGATATGCCGACCATCGCTGTGGCGGGCACACATGGAAAGACAACTACTTCTTCCATGATTGCGCATTTGCTCAAGTTTGGCGGGAAAAATATAGCGGCATTTTTGGGTGGAATTACTCAAAACTACGAGAGTAATTTGATCCTTCATGATGAGTCCGAGGAAGATGCAACTGTGGTTGTGGAGGCGGATGAATTTGATCGCTCCTTCTTGCATTTGCATCCTAATGTAGCTGTTTTGACCAGCGTAGATCCAGATCATTTGGATATCTATGGCGATGATAAAGTGATGTTGGAAGGCTTCAGTGCATTCATTGATTTGGTTGCGCCAAGTGGAAAGTTGTTTATTCATTCCAAAGCTTTTGCGAAGCTAGCCAAGGTAGATTACAAAGTACATTCAGTAACTGCATACGGAATCAACGCTGGAGCGATCCAAGCTACTAATGTAAAAGCTTTGCCAGGTCATTTTACCTTTGATTTTATCCGCGAGAATACAAGGATAGAAAATCTGGAATTGAGAATGCCAGGTTTTCACAATGTAGAAAATGCGATTCCAGCTATTGCTATTGCGATGGATTTTGGAATTGAAGAAGATAAAATCAGAGAAGGACTGAAGAGTTTCAAAGGTGTCAAAAGAAGATTTGAAATTCACGTCCAAGCTGATGATAAAGTATATATCGATGATTATGCCCATCATCCTGAGGAGATCAGAGCTTTTCTGAATTCAGTGAAAGCCATGTATCCTGAAAAGAGATTGACGGCGATCTTTCAGCCACATTTATTCAGTAGAACAAGAGATTTTGCAGAAGGATTTTCTGAAAGTTTGTCGATTGCAGATGAGGTGGTCTTGTTGGATATCTACCCTGCAAGAGAGCAGCCGATTGAGGGTGTGACTTCAGGGATGTTGATGCCAAATATCACATCAGGAATGAAGTCGATTCAAAGTAAGGAAAATATCCTAACCTATTTGAATGTGAATAAGCCAGAGGTTTTGGTGACGCTAGGAGCTGGGGATATAGACAGATTGGTAGAACCGATTGCTAAATGGATGCGAAATGAAAACTAATACAAAGAAATATATCGTCTTTACTATCATCTTGATGGTTTTGGTAGTCTTCATTGGCTTTGTGGAGAAAAAGCATTCTGAGAAAAGATTGGCAAATATCCAAGTGAAAGTTAACGCAATAGCCGATGTGTATTTTGTAGATGAAAAGGAAATATTGGAGAAGTTAAAAACAGAATTTCCACTTCTAAATACAGGAATTTCAATGACTGAATTGAATTTCAACAAAATTGAGAAAAAAGTTGAAAATCATCCATTCGTGAAGAATTCGGAAGTGTTTGCTGATTTGAAGGGAAATGTTTGGATTGAAATAGATCAGTATAAGCCAATGGCTAGAATCGTGAGGCCAATGGCAGCTGACGGCTATATTTCATCAGAAGGAATCATTCTTCCGACATCTCCAAGATATACTACAAGAGTATTGACTTTGGAAGGAGCATATGCAGAGCGATTGCTACAGGAAGAGGATTTGACTGAGAAACATTCTGATATTTTGGAATTGATCAGATTTATTGAAAAAGACGAGTTTTGGAAGGCTCAAATCACAGGATTGGAGATTACAAAAAAAGGAGATATCAAATTATTCCAACAAGTGGGCAAGCAAGTCATAGAATTTGGTAACGCTCAGGATATCGAAGAGAAATTTAAAAAAATCATGCTTTTCTATGATGAAATTCTACCAGCAAAAGGATGGAATACATATAGTAGAGTAAGTGTAAAATATAAGGATCAAATTATTTGTGAATAATTGAATGGCTATGGAAAATGACAAATTAATCGTAGGACTCGACATCGGGACGACCAAAATCTGCGCAATCATCGGGCGCAAAAATGAATTTGGTAAACTGGAAGTACTTGGTATGGGTAAAGCTGTGTCGGATGGTGTCATCCGAGGAATAGTGACCAACATCGACAAGACCGTAAATGCAATTCAGAAAGCTGTTTCAGATGCATCTGATATGGCTGATGTGGATATTGCCGAGGTCATTGTTGGGATAGCTGGACAGCATATCAAAAGTACAGTTCACCATGGAGTGACGATTAGGCGTCAGAATCAGGATGAAATTACGATCGAAGATGTCAGAGGACTTTCCAACGACATGGAGAATATTGTAGTTCCTCCAGGGAATTCTATCATTCACGTAATGCCACAGGATTATACAGTAGATTATGAAGATGGGATCAAAGATCCAGTTGGAATGTCTGGCTCTAGGTTGGAGGCTGATTTTCACATCATTACTGCACAGACCACTGCTATAAACAATATCAACAGATGTGTGAAAAGAGCCAATCTGATTTCTCAGGATTTGATCCTTGAACCATTGGCAAGTTCACTTTCTGTATTAGGAGATATTGACAAGGAAGCGGGTGTTTGCTTGGTAGATATCGGTGGGGGTACAACAGACATTGCCATTTTCTATGATAATATTATTCGCCATACTGCTGTCATTCCATTGGGTGGAAATATCATCACAACAGATATAAAGGAAGGATGCATGGTCCTACATCATCAAGCGGAATTATTAAAGACCAAATTTGGAAAAGCCATAGCCGAAGAAGCCAATCCAAATGAAATCGTATCAATTCCAGGACTGAGAAATAGACCTCCAAAAGAGATTTCAATCAGAAATCTTGCTGCCATTATTCAGGCAAGAATGGAGGAAATCATTGAGTACGTTCAAAATGAATTGGTCGCAAGTGGTCATTATAAAAAGCTCGCTGGTGGGATTGTGCTTACTGGTGGAGGGGCACAATTACAAGGTGTTGCGCAGCTATTTGAATACATGACAGGTTTGGATACAAGAATTGGATACCCTAACGAACACTTAGGTAAATGCAAAATTGAAGAAGTGAAAAGCCCGATGTATGCAACTACAGTAGGGCTTGTTTTGGCTGGCTTCAAGTCACTTGATGATAGGGAAACAGTCTATAACGAAAGATCTTTAGCCGTAGGGGCTAAGACTTCTGCACCTGTTGGTAAATCAGAGAGATTCCCAACATCAGGAGATAACTTATTCTCTAAAATCGGAAGCCGAATCAAAGATATCATCGGTGGAGATGTAGGAGACGAAGGAGGTAATTACTAGGGCTTATCGATTATGGGGAGTTGAAAGATTTTGTCTTTCATTTCCCCTTCTTTAAAGTCCTCAAAAATATATGAAAAACTAGTTCACCAAAATAAATTTAAAATGTCAGATAACATGAAAGATTACAAATTTGATCTTCCAAAAAATCACAAATCTATCATCAAGGTGATAGGTGTTGGAGGAGGTGGTTCCAACGCGGTGAACCACATGTACAACCAAGGAATCAAGGATGTAGAGTTTGTCGTAGTCAATACAGACTCACAAGCTTTGAAAAGCAGTCCAGTCCCTTTAAGACTTCAGTTGGGTGCAAACTTAACAGAAGGCCTTGGAGCAGGAGCAAATCCTGAAAAAGGTAGAAATGCTGCCTTGGAAAGCAAAGAAGAAATAAGAGAGCTTTTATCAGACAATACCAAAATGGTATTTATCACAGCCGGAATGGGTGGAGGTACAGGAACTGGTGCGGCTCCTGTGATTGCCAAAATCGCCAAAGATCTTGACATTCTTACGGTAGGAATTGTCACGGCACCATTTATTTTCGAAGGAAAAAAGAAGATGAATTCCGCCCAACTTGGAATAGAAGCTTTAAGAGATAATTGCGATACTGTATTGGTTATTTTGAATGACAAGCTTAGAGAAATATATGGCAATTTGGCCATTAGATCTGCTTTTGCGAAAGCAGATAATATCCTTTCTACAGCTGCTAAATCTATCGCAGAAATCATCACCGTTCATCAGGATGTCAACGTTGATTTTGAAGATGTCAAGACAGTGATGAAAGATGCTGGAGCAGCTGTAATGGGCTCAGCTACAGAAGAAGGAGAAGGCAGAGCAATCAAAGCCGCTGAAAAAGCAATCGCTTCACCTTTGTTGAACAATGTGGATATCAAAGGAGCACAAAAAATCTTGCTTTCGATCATGTCTGGAGAAGATGATGAATTGTCTATGGATGAATTGAGCGAAATTACTGAATATATCCAAGAAAGAGCAGGTGACGAAGCTGAAGTGATCTTTGGTCAAGGTATCGATCCTGACTTGGGTAAGGGTATTCGTGTAACTGTTATCGCTACTGGTTTTGAAATGGACAGATTGACTACTTTAGCTCCTCCTGCAAACTCTGCAGTTGAGCCACAGAAGAAATCTATCGAAGTCACTGAAGAAGCTGAGCCTGTGAAAAAAGTAATTCACTTGGAATCAGGAAAAACATCACAAGTTGAAGAAGAAGCTGCGGCAGAATCTGGTCAGACATATACTTTCACTTTCCAAAAGCCACTTTTTCCAACTGCTACAGAAAGCAAAACCTCTGTAGAATCTTCAAAAGCTCAAGAGCCCAATAGAGAAGAAACTCCAAAGCAAACTGAAGTTGATCAAGAGGCTGAATTTGAATTTGAGATAGCAAATGGTGCTGATTCGAATAAAAAGGTATTTACCTTAGAAGATGAAGAGGAAATGCCTGCAGCAAAGGCAGCGGTAGAAGAGGAAAAGCCTGTTGAAAATCCGGCTTATAACAATGATTACTACGAGCAATTGAAGCAAAAAGCAATTCAAAGAGCACACGAGCGATTCGAAAAGCTGAAAAGCATCAAAAGCTACAATCAGAATCCAGAGGAATTCAAGGATAAATTGGAAACTCCAGCTTATGTCAGAAAGCAAATCAAATTAAATGATGTGCAACACAGTTCTGAAAGAAGCATTTCGAGATTCAATTTGACAGATGATAATGAATTCTTGAAAAATAACAGATTTCTGCATGACAATGTTGATTAAGCCTAAAACTTAATCAACATTTCAGCCTGGGAGCGAAGCAATTCCATGTACAGCCTGTTGGTGAGCAGGTTATCTGACATATTCTCCTCGATCTTTGCATACTTAAGTTTGAGAGCGAGTACATGCATTCCTAGGTAATGGAAGATGTCGGTAAGGTGGCTCAATGCGATGCCACCTCCGCCTATTCCTGAGGAAATGCCGACAAGTGCGCATTTTTTATCCCTAAAACTATTTGGGTAAGTCATTCCATCAATAAATGACTTTAATACCCCTGGGAAAGAACCATTATATTCTGGGACAACGAAGACAAACTTATCGCCTGACTTTACCCTTTCATGAAATACATTGTAAGCTGGATTTTTTCCATTATTACTGTACATGGCTGTGAATAAAAAATCATTTGGCAGGTCTTCAAGTTCTAAAATTTCAGATCTTGTATCAAGTTCTAGAAGAACTTGCTGGTAAATAGTTGCAATCTTTTTAGAGATTGAGTTTTTACGATTCGTGCCTACTATTATTTTTATCATATCTAAAATTTCAATTTCAACTGCAATAATACAAGCGAGAAGCTTATTAAGTTTAGAAAAGTTGAAAATTCCCCTTTATAACTAAATTCAATAGTACTTTCAATAAGTCTATATTTGAATGAATTCCGTAATTTAGACCAAAATTAAAAATCATGCGCCAAGAACCAGAAATTGACTATCTAGAGCAGATCAAACATGCAAAAGAACACATTCAAAACATTTTTCCAGAAGAGATTCAAATAGGAATCATTCTTGGAACCGGACTTGGACAATTGATCAATCAGATTGAAATTAGACATGAAATTCCTTATGAAGGCATTCCTTTCTTTCCTGTTTCTACAGTAGAGAGTCACAGCGGAAAGTTAATCATAGGTTCGCTTTCTGGTAAAGCTGTTGTAGCCATGCAGGGTAGATTTCATTATTACGAAGGCTACAATATGAAGGAGGTTACCTTCCCTGTCCGCGTTTTGAAAGCATTAGGAGTGAAAAATCTTTATGTTTCAAATGCAGCAGGAGGATTGAATCCCGATTTTAAAGTGGGTGGTCTTATGATTTTAAATGATCATATTGATCTGTTTCCTGAAAATCCCCTAAGAGGAAAAAATTTGGAATCATTAGGAGTTCGTTTTCCTGATATGAGCGAGCCTTATGCTTTAGAAATGATTTCTTCTGCATTGAAAATTGCTGAGGAAAGTGGAATAGAAATTCACCAAGGTGTATATGTAGGTGTACAAGGTCCAAACTTGGAAACTAAAGCTGAATATGGCTATCTCAGAACGATCGGTGCAGATGCTGTAGGAATGAGTACCATTCCGGAAGTGATTGTTGCTCGACACATGGATATGAAAGTCTTTGCAATTTCTGCCATTACGGATCTTTGTTCCCCAGGAAATATTAAAAAAATCAGTATTGCTGAAGTACTTGCCGCCGCCGCCATCGCCGAACCAAAAATGTCGCTAATCATTAAGGAATTGATTGGGAAGATGTGAGGGGAGAGATGTAAGACTTGAGATTCAAGATGAAAGATCCAAGAAGCAAACTATTTTTTTGATCTTGGATCTTGTTTCTTATATCTGACTTCTTTTTTTCGCAAATCTCGTTTCTTAAATCTCGCGTCTTTTTTCTCGACAATTTCCGACACTAATTTGTCTGCATCCTCAGATGTTTGTTAATTTAGACTCCCCAAATTCAAGGAGTATTTATGTACATTATTTTTGATACCGAGACCACAGGATTACCAAGGAGTTATGATGCTCCAATGTCTGCTGATGACAACTGGCCCCGACTGGTCCAACTTGCTTGGCAGCTTCATGATGCCAAGGGTAAGCTGATTTCCAACAATAATTTTATTGTCAAACCAGAAGGTTTTACCATTCCTTATAATGCCGAGAAAGTCCATGGGATTTCCACTGATAGGGCTTTGAAGGAAGGGCATGACTTGGTGAAGGTCTTGGAGATTTTTCATCAAGACGTAGTCAAAGCGAAGTATCTGGTTGGTCATAATATTGGTTTTGATATCAATGTAGTAGGCTCGGAGTTTTTGAGAAAAGATATTCCAATGCAGCTTCAGCAAATGAAGGAGTTGGATACCAAAGATATTTCAACAGAATTTTGTGCACTACCAGGGGGACGAGGTGGGAAATTTAAATGGCCTACACTTACCGAATTGCATAAGAAACTTTTTGGAGTTGGATTTGAAGATGCCCATGATGCGGCTTATGATGTGGCAGCAACAGCCAAATGTTTCTTTGGTCTGATCACACAAAAAGTTCATCCTCCTGTGTCAGGAGTAGAGGTTTCTGAGGTAGTCTATGAAGAACCTCAATTGGAGGAAGCCAATTTTGTAGATGCAAAAGATGATCAGAAGGCAGCTGCAAAAGATGTCTTAAGAGCTGCTGGAAATGCTGACATTTCTGATTTAGTAGAAGTTCCTTTTTCCCATCTTCATGTTCACACGCAGTACTCTGTTCTTCAATCAACATCAGAAATTCCGGCTATGGTTGCCCTTGCCAAAGAAATGGGTATGCCTGCGCTTGCCATGACCGATCATGGCAATATGATGGCTGCATTCAACTTTGTAAAGGAAGCGTTAGCTAAAGAAATCAAGCCGATTATTGGATGTGAGTTCAATTTGACTAAGGATCGAAAGAACAAAAGCCAGAAAGATGATGGTTACCAAACAGTGCTTTTAGCAAAAAATAAATCAGGCTATCACAATCTTGCAAAGCTAGCCTCTTACGCAAATATTGAAGGGTTTTACTACGTGCCAAGAATCGATAGAGATGTTTTGGTGGAGTATAAAAGTGATTTGATTGCCACGACAGGTGGGCTGTGGGGAGAGATTCCATACTTGATTCTTAATGTGGGAGAAACACAAGCCGAAGAAGCTTTTATCTGGTGGAAAGAACAGTTTGGAGAGGATTTTTATGTAGAGCTAAGCCGTCATGGTATTCCTGAGGAAGAAAAAGTCAATGAAGTCCTCTTAAAATTAGCCAAAAAATATGGCGTTAAATATTTTGCTGCAAACAACACCTATTATAATCAAAAATCTGATGCCAAAGCACATGATATTTTACTTTGTGTAAAAGATGGGGAGTTGGTTGAGAAGCCAAAGAAATATATAGGAAAGCGTGGGAGAGAATTTCGCTATGGGTTTCCAAATGATGAATTCTACATCAAGAGTCCTGAGGAAATGAAGAAGCTTTTTGCTGACCTTCCAGAAGCCATTGCTTGTACCAATGAGATTGTAGAGAAAATTGAAACTTATAAACTCGCAAGAGAAGTTCTGCTTCCAAAATTCGATATTCCAGAAGAATTCAAAGATGCCCAAGATGAGGAAGATGGTAAAAAGAGGGGAGAGAATGCTTACCTCAGACACTTGACCTACGAGGGAGCTAAAAAAAGATATCCTGAACTTACAGATGAAATCAGAGAACGACTGGATTTTGAATTGGCGACAATTGAAAACACGGGTTATCCCGGATATTTTTTGATTGTTCAGGATTTCATCAGGGCTGCAAGAGATATGGGCGTTTCCGTTGGACCAGGAAGAGGTTCAGCAGCGGGTTCAGCAGTGGCCTATTGTACAGGGATTACGAATGTTGACCCGATCGCTTACAACCTCCTTTTTGAGAGATTTTTAAATCCGGATCGGGTTTCACTTCCCGATATTGATATTGACTTTGATGATGAAGGTCGTCAGAGTGTAATTGATTATGTAATTAAGAAATACGGTTCAAAGCAGGTAGCGCAAATCATTACTTATGGTACGATGGCCGCCAAATCTGCCATCCGTGATACAGCGAGAGTCTTGAACCTACCGCTTTCAGAAGCGGATAGACTTGCGAAGCTCGTTCCAGATATTAAGCTAAAAGCACTTTTTGCGCTTGCAAAGGATAGAGCGAAGCTGTCTGACAAGCTGAAAAATAACAATGAAGATATCGGAAAAGCGGATGAGTTAATCCGAATCTCCAAAGGTCAAGACGAAACCTCAAAGACAATCAATCAAGCGACCATGCTTGAAGGTTCTGTGAGAAACCTTGGGATTCATGCTTGTGGGGTGATTATTACGCCAGATGATATCACCAATTTTGTGCCAGTGGCTTTGGCCAAAGATTCGGATTTGGTTTGTACCCAATTTGACAATTCCGTGGTAGAAAGTGCAGGTCTACTCAAGATGGACTTCTTAGGTTTAAAGACCCTGACTTTGATCAAAGATGCTGTGAAGATTGTCAAAGAAAGACATGGGATTCTTCTTGATCCAGATAATTTCCCGATCGATGATGTGAAGACTTACGAGCTTTTCCAAAGAGGTGAAACAGTCGGGATATTCCAATATGAATCTGCTGGAATGCAGAAGTACATGCGGGAATTGAAACCAACAGTTTTTGCTGATTTGATTGCCATGAATGCGCTTTATAGACCAGGACCGTTGGCTTATATCCCGTCATTTATCAAGAGAAAGCATGGGACAGAGCAGATTTCCTATGACTTGGATGACATGAAGGAATTCCTTGAGGAGACTTATGGGATTACAGTTTATCAGGAGCAAGTGATGCTACTTTCTCAAAAATTAGCAGATTTCACCAAAGGTGAGGCGGATGTTTTGAGAAAGGCGATGGGTAAAAAGCAGAAGGACGTTTTGGATAAAATGAAGCCAAAATTCATCGAACAAGCAGCTGCTAAAGGTCATGATGCAAAGAAACTTGCTAAAATTTGGACGGACTGGGAAGCTTTTGCTTCTTATGCTTTCAATAAATCCCACTCGACTTGCTATGCATGGATAGCTTATCAGACAGCTTATCTCAAGGCGCATTATCCTGCAGAATACATGGCTTCAGTACTCAGCAATAATATGAATGACATTTCGCAGGTGACTTTCTTTATGGAAGAATGTAAGCGAATGGGTATAGCTGTTTTGGGTCCTGATGTCAATGAATCCAAAAGTGGCTTTACTGTAAATCAAGAAGGAAAAATTCGCTTTGGACTGGCTGCTGTCAAAGGATCTGGAACTGCCGCTGTGCAGTCTATCATCGAAGAAAGAGAAAAAGCGGGACCTTATCAAAATATTTTTGATTTTACAAAAAGGGTGAATTCCAAAGCCGTAAATAAAAAGACTTTAGAATCTCTTGCTATGGCGGGAGGATTTGACTGTTTTCCAGAACACCATAGAAGGCAGTATCTAGAATCAGTGGATAATGACGGGACAGTGTTGGAAAAAGCGGTGAAGTACGCCCAAAAAGTACAGCAAGAAGCAGACAGCTCACAGGTGAGTTTGTTTGGCGGAGGGACAGGTATGGAAGTGCCTTTGCCAAGTTTTACTCCAATAGAGCCGTTCAGTCAATTGCAGCAATTGAATATTGAAAAAGAGGTGGTTGGACTTTATATTTCTGGTCATCCTTTGGATCAATTCAGAGTAGAAATAGAATCTTTTACCAATACTCCTTTACCGGAATTTTCAAATATGGATATTCTTCGACAAAAAGGAGACATCAAAACAGCAGGATCTGTATCTAGCTTTGCTCATCGTACAACCAAAACGGGTAAGCCTTTTGGAACCTTGACTTTAGAAGATTATCATGGGGCACACACGTTCTTTATTTTTGGGGATGATTATGTGAAGTTCAAAGAATACTTTATGACGGGTTGGTTCTTGTACATCACAGGTTCAGTTCATCCAAATAAATGGAAGGAAAATGAATTTGAGTTCAAAATCAATAACATCACCTTGTTGGATGAGATTCGAGGTAAAATGATCAAAGGTCTTCGGGTAAATATTGATCTAGATGACTTGAGTTTGGATCTTATGGAAAAATTAGAAAAGATCACTGCTAAGTATAAAGGTGAAGCCAAGTTGTATATCAATGTAATTGACAGTAAAGAAAATATCACCCTTGATTTGATGTCCACAAAATTCAAAGTTGACCCATCTAATGAGATGATCCAAGAATTGGGACAGCTGCCGGAGGTGGTGTATCAGATCATTTAATTATGGATTGGAAGAACTTGGCCGCCGTGGGGGAGGGGAAAAGATTGTAAAATTAAAAGATTTTAAAATTTGGGAGAGTTCAAGCTATTGTAAGGTTTTCAATTGGGTTGGTGCTATAGCTCATTCATAAAAATATAGAGTCAAGTTTAGAGGCTTTAGCCAAATATCTTAAACTCTTTCGCTTCTTGAATCTTGTCTCTTTATTCTAATTTCATAAGTCTCTTATCTCATTTCTATCCTTAAAAATGAACTTATTACAAATGAATTAACTTTAGTATTATATTTGAAAATTAAGAAACATTAAAATTTGTATAGAAATGGCAAAAGCAATTGAAATTACTGACTCTAACTTTGAAGAGATCATGAAATCTGAGCAGCCGATCCTAGTGGATTTTTGGGCTGAGTGGTGTGGACCTTGTAAAATGATCGGACCTGTAGTTGAAGAACTAGCGGGTGATTATGATGGGAAAGCCGTAATTGGCAAAGTGGATGTAGATTCCAATCCTGCTGTAGCAGCACAGTTTGGAATCAGAAGTATCCCAACCCTTTTGTTTTTCAAAGGAGGTCAGATTGTAGATAAGCAAGTAGGTGCAGTTCCAAAGTCAGTTTTGGCTCAAAAGCTAGACGCACAGCTTTAAGCTCATAAAAAATAAATTTTTGAAAACCGTAAAGTTAAATCTTTACGGTTTTTTGTTTTACTAATTGGCTTAAAGTAAATAGATGGGCCTCCTTTCTTGAGTTTTTTGGAGGTTTATACGATTATAAAATTATCTAAAAAATGTTGAATTTATAAGATTGGTTTATACAAAAAAGTGTATTTTATTAATGAACATAATTTAAATTGTTCAAAATTTTTTAAACTAAAAATTTGCTTATTTATTTATTTATTTAGGCTCTATATGATTTGTAGTGGGTAACTGAAACAAAAGTTAAGAAAGTCTTAAATTTGTTTGATGAACAGCAACCAGATTTTTGAGATGGCGCTTTGCTTGGAGAAGCCTTGGCAGATAAAAGAAATAGTAATGACTAAACCTGATGGAGTAAATCAAGGTCAGATAGATATTCATATTGATTTTGAAAGGGGACACAAATTCCATGGAGGTAAGACCCACGATACTGTTGAAAGAACATGGCAACATCTCAATTTTTTTCAGCATAAATGTTTTTTGCATGCAAGGGTTCCAAGAATACAAACAGCGGATGGCAAAACTGAGACCGTTAAGGTTCCATGGGCGCGTCCTGGCAGTGGTTTTACGCTAATGTTTGAGGCTTACAGTATGCTGCTCATTGAGTCTGAAATGCCTGTAACCAAAGCAGCTGACATTATGGATGTATACCCCCAACGCATATGGAACGTGTTTTCATATTGGATCAACAAGGCCCATAAGTCTGCAGATCATTCAGGAATTGAGATATTAGGAATAGACGAAACATCCTCCAAGAAAGGCCATTCTTACGTTACTGTAGCTGTTGATATGGACGAACGGAAAGTAGTCTATGCAGTGCCTGGAAAAGGTGCGGATACAATTGACAAAGTTGCTAAACATCTTGAAAATAAGGGCTGTAAAAGAGAACAGATAAGACAAACCTGTATAGACATGTCACCTGCATTCGTATCAGGAATTCTACATAACTTCAAGGATGCTTCGATTACTTTTGATAAATTCCACATTGTCAAATTCATCAATGAGGCTATGGATAAAGTTCGAAAACTTGAGCGAAAGGAGTTTGCTATGTTGAAGGGATATAAATATACATTCCTGAAAAATAACCGAAACCTAAGTGAAAGTGCCAAAGAAGATAAATACAATATTCTGATGCTGATGCCAAACTTGGCAAATGCTTACAGATTAAAGGAGCTATTCAATGAATTCTGGACTTTTAAGGATAAAGAACAGGCAACAGCTTATCTAGCATATTGGTGTGACCTTGTAAAAGAATCCGGAATCTTTCCTTTTATTGATGCTGTAAAGACAATTCAAGCACATTGGTTCGGGATCATAACCTATACAGAAACCAATTTGACAAACGGCATACTCGAGGGTATTAATTCAAAAATCCAATTGGCAAAAAAAAGAGCAAGAGGTTATAGGAATATCTCCAACTTTATCAACATGATTTACTTCATCTCTGGAAAACTCAAATTCGACTACCCACTATATTCCACCTAGAGCCTTAAATTTACAATTCTTACATTATTCGTTAGTTTTAGTTTAACTGCACAAACAACAAATCCACCTGAGGAAGAAGAAGAATCAGAAGAACCAGGTTGTGCTGCTATTGTTAGATGCTCTGAATCTAGTGAGGTTTCGTGTACAGGTGAAGTAGTATGTTCAGCTAATGCCATTGAAAGATGGGTTAAATGTGATAACTCACTTAGGAAATATTGTTGATAATTAATTCAATGAAGTTAAGTAGTTTAAAGTTCAGGGACACCAATTTGATTATGTCTCTTTTTTTATTTATCTGTTGCACGTCAGAACAGAAGGAACTGGATTTGTCTTTAAAATTAGAGGCTTCTTATTTTGGTGAAGGTGCAAAAGAAGAGTTCCCGATGCGTCCACCAATTGGAATGTCATATCTTGATGGTAATCTTATGTTTGCAGAATCAGGAGATTTAGCAAGACTTCTAATTGTCAAGGATAATTTTAAAGTTGTAGAAAAGATAAGTCAAGCAGGGGAAGGGCCAGATGATTTGGTGTTTATAGAAAAGCCAACTCTATATAATAAAAAGTACTTTTCAATCCCAAGCCTTGAGAAATATAAAATCTTTGATTCGCAGGGAAATTTTTTCAAAGAAACCTTAACAAAGCAGGTTTCAATGGAATTTCATTCAGCATGGTTGGGAGATTCTACCATTGTTTATACTGCTGTTGAAGGGGATGCCCCAATTAATCGATTTAATATTAATACGGGAGAATTAGATTTTTTTGGTAGTTGGTCTAAAATAAAAGGATCAAAGACAAAAGTAAGAGGAATGAGCACTGGGGATGTATTTGTTTCTAATTCTGGTAATCATTTTGTTTTAATAAGACATTCTGATCCGATTGTAGATCTTTTAGATGGCGAATTCAACTTAGTAGCACAATTGGATTTAAGTGAGTATGTTGATCATATAAAGGAAACCCTTTCCTTTTATGAAACCAAAATTAATAAAGGTGACCCTTCTGAAGATTATTACTATTTAATTGGAGACGCTTATCAAGATGGTAATTTAATCTTCTTATCAATCTTTGAAAATTATGAAGTACAGGAAAGTAAAAAACCACTTTTGAGGCAAAATAAAATTATCGAAATAGAAATTCTTGAAAGTAAAAAAACATTGAAGTTTAATGCACATTTTGATCTTTCTGATGGAGGCGATTACTATAATTGCATCACAGGAGATAGAAATACTCTTTTTGCTTTTAATGTACGGACATATGGAATAGACGTGTTTAATTTGCCATAAATTAATTCAACTCACTTAGATTCGAGACCCCACCAGATACAATAAACTTCATGATGTCTGAACTTTTGACATTGTTGAGAATTCGTACATTATGTCTTGGTACAAGGTAAAGGTTACCAGAGAAGTTATAGCTATGGGGAAAGTAGATGGCTACAAGGTTTTCTTCTTCCAAAATACTCAAATCATCTTGTGTAATAAATCCCAATCTTGACATGCCTTCTGAGAGCTTGACGATTACAGGGATGTTGAATTTTTTCTTATCACCTACAAAAGCTGACATCAAATCTTTGATACTTGTATAGACGATATTGATCAGGGGGATTTTAAAAATCCATTTTTCAAAGATCTCAAAGAGGGGCTTTGTTATAAACAAGCCTGCCAGATATCCTACAAAAGTAATGAAGCCCAACATGATCAAAATCCCCAAACCAGGTACAGAAATTGGAATAATGCCATCAAGGAAATTGATCGTCAATATGATAATATAGATCGTAAGGGCTAGTGGGATGACAAATAGAATGCCTCTGAAGAAGTAAGTAATGAATCTTTTGTATGTAAATGACATATTGAAAATATTAGAACTCAAAACTACAAAAAAAAAGCCTCAGATTTCTCCGAGGCTTTTTTAAAAGAACCTTATTAGGTTGATTATAAATCAATACCCATAAATGACATAAATGCTATTCCCATCAATCCAGTAATGAGCATCGTGATGCCAAGACCTTTTAGACCATTAGGAACATTTGAGTATTTTAATTTTTCTCTGATGGCTGCCAAAGCAATGATTGCCAAGAAGAACCCTGTACCTGAACCGAAACCATATACTGCTGATTCTGCCAAGGTATAATCTCTTTGTGCCATGAATAGTGAACCACCAAGAATCGCACAGTTTACTGCGATCAAAGGAAGGAAGATACCCAAAGCGCCATATAGTGCAGGTGCAAATTTCTCTACTACCATCTCTACCAATTGTACCATGGCAGCAATGATGGCAATGAACATGATAAACCTCAAGAAAGACAGATCAATTGTGGCAAAAGTTGCTCCTGCCCATGATAAAGCTCCTTCTTTCAATACATATTCATTCAAAAGCCAGTTCACAGGAATTGTTACTGTCAATACGAAGATAACAGCTGCACCAAGACCTAAAGCTGTACTTACCTTTTTGGAAACTGCCAAGAATGAACACATTCCCAAGAAGTAGGCAAATACCATGTTGTCAATAAATATTGATCGTATAGCTAAATTAAATAATTCCATGTCTCTTTATTTATTAATGTTCAACATATCCTGTTTTGGTACGCTGTACCCAAATGATCAATCCTAAGATGATAAATGCACCTACAGGAGATACCATCAAGCCATTGGTTGCTAAGCTGAATTCACCACCGAATAGACCGCTGATACCATCATATACTTGAACACCAAATACTGAACCTGAGCCCAATAACTCTCTGAAGAAAGCTACTGCCAAGATAATCCAAGAATATCCTAAAGCATTTCCAAATCCATCAAGGATTGCATCATAAGGCTTATTTCCCAAAGCAAAAGCTTCCAAACGACCCATTACAATACAGTTGGTGATAATCAGACCCACGAATACGGAAAGTTCTTTGTACATATCATAAGCAAATGCTTTCAAGACTTCATTTACCAATGTAACCAAAGTAGCAACTACTGCTAACTGAACAATAATCCTAACTCTAGATGGAATCGTTTTTCTCAATATTGAAATAGTCAAGTTAGACATTACAATTACAAAGATTACTGAGATTGCCATTACTAGAGTTGGCTGCATCTGAGTGGTCACCGCTAAAGCTGAACAAATACCCAATACCTGAATGGTGATAGGGTTGTCATCTACGAGAGGGTCAGATACTAATTTTCTTCTTCTTTTAGAAAGAAGTGCCTCTGCTGGCTTTTTTACTTCTACTTGTGCTGTTTCTGTACTCATTATATAAAGATTGAAACGTTCAAAATCAATTTAATATCGCTACTTCGGTGTTAGTTCCAGACTTTCTTTTTTCTAGATAGGGTTTGTAGTGACCAATGTAGTTTTTCAACATATCATTAACCCCATTTGCAGTAATGGTTGCTCCTGATAAGCCATCCACCTTATGCACCTCTCCATCATAGTCTTTTCCTTCACCTTTTTGCATGATTACAGCTTGTAATTCGCCATTTTCATCAAAAACTTTTTTGCCTTGATATCTCGCTTGTACGCCGTTTTCAGTGATTCTTGCTCCAAGACCAGGAGTCTCACCTTTGTGTGAGAAAGTAACACCTTCAATGGTATTCAAGTCAGTCTGAAGAGCGACATAGCCCCAGATTTCGTCCCAAAGACCTGCACCATAAACTGGAAGAATGTAAGACTCCACAGATTCTTCGTTGCCTTCTTCATGATAAATGAAAATTGGGTAAAGTCTGTCAGCTGGCGCTTTTTTGTAATTTTTACCTACATTAACCGTCTCTGCTACTACAGGATTGCCTTCTGAATCTTGCTCTACTTCATTGCCTTCAATGTCCACTACTTTAGAAGCGATTCTTGATTCATAATAAGTGAGAACTTCTTCAGGTTTCAAAGCTTTCAATTCTTCTGGAGCCATAACAGCACCCAAGATTTGCTCTTTGTTGTCCAAATCTTCGGCTTTCTTCTGAATTGGTCCTAAAACTTGAGAAGTACCTGAAAGTAATAACCCTAAAACTACTGTAAGGATTATTGAGAAAGTGATGATATAACCGTTAGACTGTTGCACGTTGTAACCTCCTTTTCTTGTTTGCTTTTACTACATAATAATCGATCAAAGGTGCAAAGACGTTCAAGAAAAGAACGGCAAGCATAATACCTTCAGGATAAGCTGGGTTTGTTACTCTAATGATGACAGTCAATGCTCCTATCAAAAGACCATAAATCCACTTTCCAGTTTCTGTTTGAGCGGCTGATACAGGGTCAGTTGCCATGAATACAATCCCGAAAGCCAATCCTCCCATCACCCAATGATATTCAGGACCCATCGCCATGTATTCATTTACTGCTACTAGGTTCATAATGAAGCCCATTACATATGCGCCAGCAAAACCACTTACTATGATTTTCCAACTTGCTACTCCTGTACCGATTAGGATTGCTGCACCAACAAGTGCCATTAGCGTAGATGTTTCACCAATCGAACCTGGAATCCAACCCATAAATAAGTTTGCGAATTCATAAATTCCGGAACCTAAAGCACTGTTGTGTGAGGAGAGCGCTGTATTCACTGCTTCACCTTCTACTCCAGCATTGTATGCTACTGCAAGGGCCGTCGCTCCTGAAAATCCATCTACCGCAGCTTTATCTCCTAAATATGTCCATACTTGGTCACCCGAAATCTGAGCAGGATAAGCGAAGTATAAAAATGCTCTAGCAGTCATGGCTACGTTCAAGATATTCATCCCTGTTCCACCAAAAACTTCTTTTGCAATCACTACTGCGAAGATTGTCGCTAAAGCAACTTGCCATAATGGCATAGTCGCAGGAACAACCAAAGGAATCAACATCCCTGTCACCAAAAAGCCTTCGTTGATTGGGTGCTTTCTGATTACTGCAAAAGCTGCTTCAACCAATCCACCTGCAGCATAAGCCACGATGACAATTGGTAATACTAGGGTTAAACCTAAAATCGCTTTATCTGCAAAATTATCCCAAAGTCCAGCTGTTTGACCTGTAGCCAAAAAATGCTGATGACCTGTATTATAAATACCAAACAATAAACATGGAATCATGGCAATCACTACTGTGATCATCATTCTTTTCAAATCTATTGCATCTTTTACTTGAGCTCCTTTAATGCCATTTGTATGCTTTGGTGAAAACAAAAATGTCTCACCTGCTTCAAATGCATAATAAAGATTCTCTAATTTTCCTCCCTTTTGAAAAAGGGGCTTCTGCTTGTCCAACAGATCTCTTAGAAACTTCATATTGATTAACTGTATTGAATTAAGTCTATACCTTTTCTAACTATTTCCTGTACTGGGTGTTTGGAAACATCTACAAATTCACATAATGCAAGATCCTCTTCTACTATTTCGTAGATTCCAAGTTCTTCCATCTCGTCAAAATCTTCAGCCATGATAGCTTTCAATAAATATACAGGAAGGATATCCATCGGAGTTACGCTTTCAAAAACGCCTGTCTGCACGAATGCTCTTTCTTCACCTCTTACGTTGGTGTCCAAAACAAACTCCTTGCTTGGCTTCAAGAATGAAAGTAATCCTAAAGCTCTGTGAAAGCTCAATTTATCTGCTGTTGGCTTCATCCAGCCTAAGAATTCATGATATTCACCTTCTGGAAGTAAAGTGATTTGGTTACTATAGTAACCTAAATATCCATCTTTATTAATTTTTTCACCTGTCAAAACATTTCCTGAAACTACCCTTGTTTCTGGTGCTATTTCAGATTTTTCATCTTCTTGGATATTGCCATTTACCATGGTGTCTACACAAGCCCCAATGAAGGTTTTAGTGTATGCAGCATTTTTCGCTCTTGAGCCAGTGATGGCAATTACTTTTGAGGCATCATATTTTCCTTCAAGGAATAATTTGCCTATTTGAGTCACACCGAAGGGTGTGATTGTCCAAGCAATTTCCCCTTTGTTGACTGGATCAATATGATGTATTTGAACACCAACATTTCCAGCAGGGTGTGGGCCAGAAAATTTATTGATTTGTGTGTTTTGAACATTGGCAAATACGGCAGGTACTTCCGCATCAGCGTTCAAATTCAAGTGAATAAGACCATCCGTTAGTTTTTTCAAAACATCTATTCCAGCTTGAAAATATTTCTCCTCTCCCTTTAGCGTCACTGCATAATCTGGAGCTAAAGGATGCGAATCAAAGCCTGAAATGAATATAGCTTTTGGGCTATCAGCAGGATTAGCCACAATCCCAAAAGGTCTTTGAATGATTTGAGGCCAAACCCCACCTTTGGTAAGATTGGCGATAGCATCTTCCCTAGACAGGTTTTTTATGGAGGATTCTGAGAATTTCTCGAAACTTTCATAGCTGATTTCTGAATCTGCCAAGATTTTGATTTCTAATAACTTTCTCTTTTCACCTCTTTTGATCTCAACGATTTCACCAGAAACTGGTGCGACATACTGAACTTGCTCCAGTGCTTTGTCGAATAAAATCGGAGTTCCAGCCTTTACTGTGTCACCTTCGTTTACAGTAACTTTTGGTCTTTGTAAACCAATAAAGTCCGTAGGTTTGATTGCAAAGGTCTTTGCTGGCTGGAATTCTACAAGCTTCTTATCAGCTTTTCCAACGAGCTTAATGTCGAATCCCTTCTTAAGCTTAACTAGTTTTGACATATTATTTTGAACTGTATGGTCTTTTGAAAAACGCCTCAAATCTAATAAAATACATCAGTTATTAGAAGATAATTCTGTTATTATTTGTCAGCGAGTTGCTAACTTAACATACTTATTTGAGGCCTTTTCAGTTAATTATTTTCTAAAGCAAGGTTATGTTCAAGCGAGGTAATATGTGATTTGATTTGCTCCATGAGCCACATTGGAGTTGATGTGGCACCACATATACCTATTTTATCTTCTGATCTAAACCAACTTGGGTCTATCTCAGATTCGTTTTCTACAAAATAACTTTTTTCGTTTTGGCTTTTACATACTTGATAAAGCGCCTTCCCGTTTGAGCTTTTTTTACCAGAAACGAAGATGATGACGTCATTCTCTTTTGAGAAATTCAATAATTGAGGTTCTCTGTTTGATACTTGTCTACAAATGGAGTCATTGGCATTGAAATCAACTTCCGTTAAAGTCCCTTTGGTCTCTTTGATGCGATTCTCAATTCGCTCTTTCAATTCATAAAATCCTTTGGTACTTTTTGTAGTCTGACTGAATAAAGTAACCGGTTTGTTGAAATCGATTTTATCCAAATCTTTTTCTTCCATCACGACTATGGCTTTCTCTAAAGTTTGTCCTGTAAGACCAATTACTTCCGCATGTCCTTTTTTACCATAGATGACGATCTGTCCTTTTTCCTTTTCCATTTTGTCAAAGGCAGTTTTTACTCTATGTTGAAGTTTCAATACTACAGGACATGAAGCGTCAATCAATTCGATGTTATTTTCTATAGCAGTTTTATAAGTTTCAGGTGGCTCGCCATGTGCACGAATCAAAACCTTACAATTTGTCAATTCTTGAAGTTTTTCGCGATCGATCACTACCAGACCCTTTTCACTAAGTCTTTTGACCTCCATGTCGTTGTGGACGATATCACCCAAACAGAAAAGCTGATCGGATTCTTGCATTTCATCTTCGGCCATTTTGATGGCGAATTCTACACCAAAACAATAGCCTGAATTTTTATCGATGGTAACATTCATATTACAGCTGTTTTTAGCTAATTTTTTCTTTAGCTAGTGATAGGATTTGTTCGACTTGGTCATCAAATTCTAATAAACTTGTATCTATTTCAATGGCATCTTTCGCTTTTATAAAAGGACTTTCAACCCTAGTTGAATCCATTCTATCCCTTTCACCAAGGTTTTCTTTGATTTTTTCTAGCGCTATCAATTCACCTTTTTCCAAGATTTCCTTTTGTCTTCTCGCTGCTCTAATCGATAGATCTGCCGTCATAAATATCTTTAATTCTGCATGCGGAAAGACTACAGTTCCAATGTCCCTGCCATCCATGACAACTCCCTTAGATTTTCCAAGTTTTTGTTGTTGTGCAACAAGTGAGTGTCGAACTTCTTTTAATTTACTCACTTCACTAACGTAATCTGATACGCGCATGGTTCGGATTTCTTGCTCTACATTGAGACCATTTAGGAAGGTTTCTTGAGTTTGCTTTTCAGGATCGAAATGAAAAGTTATTTTGAGACTATCTAAAGCATTATTGACTTCTTTGATATTTGTGAGAACAGTATGATTATTTAAAAAGTGTAAAGTTGCAGCACGATACATGGCTCCAGAATCAATATAAGTGTAGCCGAGTTTTTTGGCTACTGCTTTGGCTGTAGAACTTTTCCCGCATCCTGAAAATCCATCTATTGCAATTACGATTTTACCCATTACTAAAAGTTGTCTTGCTTTTTTCTTTTCAGCAGCAAATATAGGGGTTTTAAATCTATTTCTTCTAGGATACAAATGTATTCTTGTATCTCAAGTTTGGTGGAGAATTATTCCTTAAATTTGCTCTTATTCAAATCAAAATGTCAAAGAAATGAATTGTTTTTGTGTAGAAGGTCAACTTATTGATATTGAGAATCGTGTGATTTTTTCTGCTGAAATAAAAATAGGTTCTGGAAAAATTATTTCCATTAGAAAGATCCAACACAATAGTAAGTTGCCCTACATTTCTCCTGGTTTTATTGATGCGCATGTTCATGTGGAATCTTCCATGCTGGTACCTTCAGAATTTGCAAGATTGGCTGTGGTTCACGGAACCGTAGCTACGATCTCAGATCCACATGAGATTGCCAATGTATGTGGAATGGAAGGGGTGAATTACATGATTGAGAATGGAAAAAAGGTCCCTTTCAAATTTTACTTTGGAGCACCTTCCTGCGTGCCTGCAACACCTTTTGAAACTGCTGGAGGGGAAATCACTGCCAGTGATATCAATAAACTTTTGGAGAGAAAGGAAATCGTTTATTTGGCAGAGATGATGAATTGGCCCGGAACTGTCAATAGAGATCCTTTGGTCATGGAAAAGATTGCTTTGGCAAAGAAATACGGAAAGCCTATCGATGGTCATGCCCCAGGACTGAAAGGAGATCTAGCAGCCAAATATGCCTCTGCAGGAATCACTACAGACCTCGAATGTTTTACCAACGAAGAAGCGCTTGATAAGCTTCAATTGGGAATGAAAATCGCAATTAGAGAGGGAAGTGCAGCAAAGAATTTTGATGCACTAATTGATTTGATTGATGATTACCCTTCAATGATTATGTTTTGCTCGGACGATAAGCATCCTGATAATCTGGCAGAATCACATATCAACGAATTGGTGTCTCGTGCGGTGAAGAAAGGTAAAAATCTTTTCGACGTGTTAAAAGCTGCTTGTATCACGCCTATTCTTCATTATCGATTAGATGTAGGTATGTTAAAAGTTGGAGATCCTGCGGATTTTATTTTGATTGAAGACCTTGAAGATTTCAAGGTGAATGCCACTTATATCAATGGGGAATTAGTCGCTAAAAATGGCACGACACTTATCAAAAAGGTGGAAAATAAAATCATCAATAATTTCGAGACTTCGCTCAAGTCAAGTACTGATTTTCAGTTGAAAGCCAATGGTGCAATTGTACGAGTGATTGAAGCTTTGGATGGACAATTGATCACACCTGAAATACTTGGTCAAATCAGCATTCAAGATGGATTTGCAGTTGCAAATGTAGAATCAGATATTTTAAAAATCACAGTAGTCAATCGTTATAAAGAGGCAAAACCTGCTGTAGCTTTTATCAAAAATTTTGGATTGAAATCAGGTGCGATTGCTTCTTCTGTAGGTCACGATTCTCACAATATCATATCAGTGGGTGTGGATGATGAATCAATAGCCAAAGCCGTTAATTTGTTGATCGAAGTAAAAGGGGGAGTTGCGGCAGTTGATAAAGAGGAACAAATCGTGCTTCCGCTTCCTGTTGGTGGGGTTATGTCTGCTGAGGATGGATATGAAGTAGCCAAAGCCTACACGAAAATTGACCAAATGGCAAAGAGTATGGGTTCCAAGCTCCAATCTCCTTTTATGACATTGAGTTTTATGGCTTTATTAGTCATCCCAGATTTGAAATTAAGTGACAAAGGGCTTTTTGATGGACAAAAATTCGAGTTTGTTGATGTCTTTACAGGTTAAAATCAACCGATTACATAATTTATGCAATGAATTTTTCAAGATCAAAATTTGGAGTTTTTTGATCATGGAGAAATAGATTTTATATTAAAGAATAGGAGATCAGTTTTTTATATTGATATTTAAGAAGAAAGCAATCTATAGACGGATTTGATCCGTATTTTTCAAACTTCTGGTTTCATAGGAAGTTAGTATATTAGTAAAAAATATAACCCAAATAAATAACAATAACATATGATGAATTTTGAGCTCAATGAAAATCAGGCGATGATCGCCCAGATGATTAAAGATTTTGGAGCAAAAGAGATTACCCCATTTAGAAAAGAATGGGACGATAAGCAGCATTTTCCAGTTGAAGTATTTAAGAAGCTAGGAGAACTTGGTTTGATGGGCGTATTGGTCCCTACTGAGTACGGTGGTTCTGGTTTTGGATATTTTGAATATGTGACTGCTATTTTGGAATTGTCTAAGCTTGACCCTTCTATAGGATTGTCTATGGCAGCGCACAATTCTCTTTGTACTGGACATATCATGATGTTTGGAAATGAAGAGCAAAAAAGAAAATACTTGCCAAAACTTGCTACTTGTGAATTTTTAGGTGCTTGGGGATTGACAGAGCCAAACACAGGTTCTGATGCAGGCAATATGCGCACTGTGGCAGTTGAAGATGGTGACTATTATGTCATCAATGGAGCGAAAAACTTTATTACGCATGGAGTCTCTGGTGATGTTGCAGTGGTGATTGCAAGAACAGGAGAAGTGGGTGACTCACATGGGATGACTGCATTTGTGGTTGAAAGAGGTACGCCAGGATTCAAAGGTGGTCGCAAGGAAGATAAGCTTGGGATGCGTGCATCTGAAACTGCTGAAATGATATTTGAAGATTGCAGAGTTCACAAAAGTCAGATTCTTGGTGAAATAGGCGATGGGTTTATTCAGTCTATGAAAATCCTTGATGGGGGTAGAATTTCTATCGCCGCATTATCATTGGGAATTGCAGAAGGTGCTTTGGAAGAGTCAATTCAATACTCCAAAGAAAGGCAGCAATTCAATCAGCCTATCAGTAGATTTCAAGGGGTTTCGTTTAAGTTGGCAGATATGGCTACGCAAGTAGAGGCAGCCAAATTATTAACTTTCAAAGCTGCAGACCTTAAGAATAGAGGACAAAAAGTAACCCTTGCTGGAGCAAAAGCAAAACTTTATGCTTCTGAAGTTTGTGTTTCTGTTTCCAATGAAGCAGTTCAAATCTTCGGTGGTTATGGATTTACAAAGGATTATCCAGTAGAGAAATATTACAGAGATTCTAAGCTTTGTACAATCGGTGAAGGAACTTCTGAGATCCAGAAATTGGTGATATCGAGAGAGATATTGAAGTAGTCAACGGACGACGGTCAACGGTCAATGGAGTTTAATTGCACTCTCCTAACTTATGAAGATTGTTCGTAGCTTTCATTTAGTTGATTTGATAGATAATCACGTAGTTATATTAAAAGTCTAACCCTTCCAAAGTTTCGAACTTTGGAAGGGTTTTTTATTCCAAGCTTTTCCAGTTTCTGATTTGAACACCTTCTCTTTCTTGGTGGAGATTGCCCGCATAGACCAGTTTTAATTCAGTTTCTGGAGCTAATTTTTTGAAATATTTCAGTCCTTTCAGAAAATCTGAGTGATAAGTTTCAGAAGATTTGATCTCATATGCGATCAGTTTTCCATTTTTTTCTTGTATGAGGTCAAGTTCATTTTGGTTACTGTCTCTCCAGTAATATAGATTTGGGACATGTCCTTTGTTAAGTTCTTTTTTGATTAAGTCAAGGATAATAAGGTTTTCAAAAACAGCACCTCTTGCAAAATGCAATTTAAGGTCTTCTTCCTTGCGAATGCTTAAAAGGCTACTTAATACTCCAGTATCATAGAAGTATACTTTTGGTGTTTTCAATATTCTTTTGTTGAAATTTTTGTAATAAGAAGGTAGTCGAAATGCAATAAATGATGCTTCGAGTACAGAGAGCCAAGAGTTTATTGTTTTTTGATCTATCCCAAGTTCATTGGAGAAGTTGCTTTGATTGAATATCTGACCGGCTCTTCCAGCCAATAATTGTAGGAATTTTTGAAAACTATTCAAATCCTTAATGTTTAATAATTGCCTAACATCCCTTTCTATATAAGTTTGTATGTAGTTGGGATAGAAATCTTCGGGAGCTATTTCATATTTGTATTTTCTTGGGTATCCTCCACTGACAGCCATTTCCTCCCATGATTTTAGACTATAGTTTTGACGAATTTCATCCAAAGAAAATGGCATTAGATGCAGAATAGCCACCCTTCCAGCCAGAGATTGAGAGATTTGGTTTGATAAGAGGAAATTTTGAGAACCAGTCAGAATATACTCCCCAACTTTCCCCCTTTGATCAGTGACGACTTGTAGATAGGAAAAAAGCTCAGGAACCCACTGTACTTCATCTAATATTGCCCCATCCTTATAAGTATTTAAAAAGCCTATAGGGTCATTTTTTGCATAATTTCTTTCTTCAGGTAGTTCCAAATTTACGTAGGAGTATTCTGGCTGAATCATTTTTGCAAAAGTGGTTTTTCCCGATTGCCTTGGCCCACTTACAACTAAAAATGGAAATTTTTCCAATAAAGCCATCGCTTTTTCTTGTAAATCTCTTTTTATCATTTTATGAAAATTTGGAATTCAATTCCTAATATGCATAAAATATTTGATAATGAAAATACTTAATGGTCTAAATTAGGTAATTTTAGATTTTATTTCATTTCAATGGTTGTACATGTTTTGTTCTATATTATGTTATATTCTAGTTATATTTAGCGCGTGCTGAAAAACGTCATTTGTAAAGTTAATGGCATTATTTTGAATGAGTAGTCTGTTTATTAGGCGTAAGGTTTATCAGCAAGTACAAGCTTTTGAGTTGAATTAAGAGGGATTTTATTTAGATTTCCATATTGTATAAATCCGGAATTAATTTCGGATTTGTACAAAATATCAGAGTATTCAAAATTTTTTTAAAAATAGAAACATTCACTTGGACATACCAAAAGTAATCATGATCTTGAAGAAGCTTTTAGGTGAAGTTGTGTTAAAATGAGTTTTTTAAATAATCAGAATACATGAAGAAAATATGTTTAACTCTTTTTTTATTTAGCATTCTTAGCTTGTTAAGTTGTGAAGACAAGAGTTCAACAAGTCGATCACTTGATTCTACACCAAGAAAATTTGATGATGCAGTTACATTGGTTTCTGTTGACACAATATCTATTTCTATTGGACAAAGTACCAATGTGTTTTCTAATTATCTATCAAAAAAAAGAATCAAAGGCAAGGATTATTTGGGACTTGTAAATGAAAACACCAACCAATTAGAGTTTTATGGATTGTCGGATGATGCAGAGAATTTTAGCATCAAATATCAACAAGAAGGACCCAATGGAGTCAGAACAATCAAGGCATTTGAAGTTTTGTCTGACAGTACGCTATTGATTGGGAGTTCTTGGCGTCGTGAATTGTATATTTCAGATTTTAGTGGTAATCTTCTAAATAAGATAAATTCAGTAGAGAAGGATAGGGCTGACAGGAAGCCTTATGTTCAGATTTACTACACAAACAAACCATTAATTTTTAGGGAAAAAACTCAATCTGTTTTTACTTTCTCTGGAGCAGATCAAGATTACTTTTCTCCGGGATTGTGGTCAGGTACTTATTTTGTGGAAATCTTAACCCTCGAAGGGCATGAAATGAAGCATACTTTGAATTTGCCTGAACATTTGTCACAATTGGTATATGGAGGTTTTTTTTCACATAGTTCACACTTATTAAAAGATGAAAATCAAATAGTAATTAGTTTACCCTTTCTAAATGATTTGTTGGTGTATGATTTAGATTCTGAGGACATTTCTTATGCAGAAGCTGGTCATAGCAGTTTTGGAGATCTTCTTCCTTTAGATAAGCCGATTCCAAGTAGAGACGAGCAGGATTATATTGAAAGTTACACTTACCGTGAGATTGCTTATGATGATAAAACTGGTTACTTATATAGGTTTGCCTATGAAGGAGTGGATTACAAGGATTTGGATGGCAGAAGAAGGACATGGGATAATAAAAAGCCATCAATAATTATTTTAGATAAGGAGATGAAGAAGGTAGGGGAATATGTACTCCCTCAAAACCAATTCTATACAAGGATGTTCTTTACCTATCAAGGAAAGTTATATGTTTCAATCAATCATCCAGATAATAATCCGTCTGAAGATGAGTTGATTTTTGTAGGATTAAAACCGGTTGATAAGTTATGAGAAAGGTGGAATTACGTTTGAAAATGTGGATAATCAGCTTCTTAAAATCTCTAAACATTTAGAAGAGAGCTAAACCCTCAAACATTTCAGGTTTTATTGATAATCAATCAGTTATTAGAATAAGTCTAATGAAATCTGTAAGGTTTTTATCGCTATAAATAAATCAATTATTGCAATATGGAAAGAATTGAAAGAATACTAATAGAGCAGATTATGGAGATTGACACAGATAAATAATCAGTTTTAATCAGATCAATCAGCTTTTTAGATATTCTCGACATCAATTTAGTGTTATACTCAATATCAAAATAATCATTAATATGTCCTTTATCTTGTTTTTGAAACAATTTTCAGAAAAATATTAATAATTACTTGCGCATAATAATAATAATAACAATATTGGAAGAGCTTTTAGGTTGAAGCTGCTCTGTAAAGAGTTTTTTAAATTTATAAATCGGAATACGATGAAAAAGAAAGTAAGATTATTAGTAGCAGGTGCCATGTTGGTATTGTTTTCAGGAGGAGTTTACCTCGAAGTGTCAGCACAACGAGTTGGGGAAACAGGTTGGAAGAAATGGGATGGAAAAAACTGCTGTACAGGATCTGGCAGTTGTCTAGTTACAGAAGCAGGTAATTGCTAAAATCAATCAATTTAAAAATTTTCATCCCTCTTGCTTCATGGGCAAGAGGGATGTTTTTTTAAAATCAGGAAATATGGAAAAAAAACATTTACTTCTTTTTTTATTTAGCATTATTAGCTTAATAAGTTGTGAAGAACAAGCTTCGACGCGTCATTCACTTGATCCTTCACCTAGAAAATTTGATAATATTATTACATTGGTTTTTGATGATACGTTATCTATTCCAATTGGACAAAGAACCAATGTGTTTTCTAGTTACATATCAAAAAAAAGAATCAAAGGCAAGGATTACTTGGGACTTGTAAATGAAAACACCAACCATTTAGAGTTTTATGGATTATCAGATGATGCAGAGAATTTCAGCATAAAATATCAACAAGAAGGCCCCAATGGAGTCAGGACAATCAAGGCATTTGAAGTTTTGTCTGATAGTACACTATTGATTGGGAGTTCTTGGCGTCGTGATCTGTATGTTACAGATTTTAGTGGTAATGTTCTGAATAAGATAAATTCAGTAGAGAAGGAGAGGGCTGATGGGAAGCCTTATGTTCAGATCTACTACACTGAAAAACCATTGATATATAGGGAAAAAAATCAATCTATTTTTACTTTCGCTAAAGCTGATCAAGATTACAATTCACCTGGGTTATGGTCAGGGACATATTTTGCTAAATTTTCATTGCTAGATGGTCAAGTCATGGAGCATTCATTAAGTTTACCAGAGCATTTGTCGACTTTAGTATATAGTGCTTTTTTTTCGCATAGCTCACACTTACTATATGGAAAGAACCAATTGATAGTTAGTTTACCATTTTTAAATGATCTTTTAATTTATGATTTGGATTCAGAGACGGTTACTTACGGAGAGGCGGGTCATAGTGAATATGGTGATATATTACCACTCGATAAACCAAGCCAGGATCATGACGAGCAAGAGTATTTAGAGAGTAATTCATACCGTGAGATAGCTTATGATAATGAAACTGGTTACTTGTATAGGTTTGCCTATGAAGGAATGGATTACAAGGATTTAGATGGCAGAAGAAGGACATGGGATAATAAAAAGCCATCAATAATTATTTTGGATAAGGAGATGAAGAAGGTAGGTGAATATCATCTTCCTATAGATCAGTTTTACACAAGGATGTTCTTTACCTATCAAGGTAAGTTATATGTTTCAATCAATCATCCTGATAATAATCCTTCTGAAGATGAGTTGATTTTTGTTGGAATAAAACCGGTTGATAAGTTATGAGAAAGATGTTTTTAGTGGTGCTTTTGGTAAGCACTTTTGCGTGTACAAGTCAAAATACACATAAGGAAGAATTTGGTAAATTGGTTGATTTATTGGCAGATCAAATGTCTGATGAAATTGAAGCAGTAGTGATAATTCCATTGGAAAATGCATGCTCCTCCTGTTCCCAAATGACAATCGTTAAGTTACCTAGAATGGAAGAAATTGAAAAGTCTTCCATACATTTGATCTTCACGGCTCGCTCTGGAAAATTGATTGAGGAGACGCTTACAGATGCAGGTCTAGAAGATTTTCAAATACAAAAAGACCCCAAATATGAAGCATGGAAAATGGGAATGGTTGACAATAATCCATCCTATTATTTGCTGAAAGGAGGAAAATTAATCGAAAAAGGAGGGATTACTTTTGAAAATGTAGATGAACAGCTTCTCAAAATCTCTAAACATTTAGAAAAGAGCTAAATCCTCAAACCTTTCAGGTTTTATTTATAATCAATCGGTTGTTAGATTTAGTCTAATGAAACCTGAAAGGTTTTTCTCGCTATACATATTCAGATTATTGCGAATTTTAGGAAAGAATTAATTGAACACTGATGATGCAGAATCAACGGATTGACACGTATAAGAAATAAGTAATCATAATATCAATCCCGATTCATGAAACACTTTGAATCAAAAGCGTGAAATCAATTTAAACCATTCCTCCCACACCCAACAAAAGATAAATACCAGCAGCTAATGCTGCACCTACGATTGGTCCTATAATGGGCACCCAGCTGTATGCCCAATCACTTTCTCCTTTTCCTCTGATAGGTAAGATTTGATGCATAATCCTTGGTCCAAGGTCACGGGCAGGATTGATCGCATAACCTGTGGTTCCTCCCAAGGATAAGCCAATTACCCAAACCAAAAAGGCTACAGGCAATGCACCAAGTGATCCCAAACCAATCGGCGTATTGTTTCCATCCAGTAAAATGGGTTCTGTCGAATATAGAATCACGATAATCAGAACAGATGTTCCTACGATTTCTGAAATCAGATTTGAGGGTAAATTTCTAATGGCTGGAACAGTTGCAAATGGAGCGAATTTCAATCCGGGATCATCTGTCGCATCGAAATGATCTTTGTAAACCAGCCAAGCGATTCCTGAACCAAACATAGCTCCGAGTATCTGTGCGAAAACATATTTAGGGACATCTGCCCAAGGAAAATCTCCTGCGATGGCCAAGGATAAACTAACTGCTGGATTAAGATGCGCACCGCTATAAGGTCCCGCTACGACCACTCCGATAAAGACTCCAAGTGCCCAAGCTGTGGTGATGACTATCCATCCACTGTTTTGTCCTTTGGTTTTATTCAATACCACATTGGCCACAACGCCCGAACCCATTGCGAGAAGGAGAGAGGTGCCAACAAATTCTGCTACGAATGCATCCATTATTCGACCCAATTTTTAGATCTTTCAACTGCCTTATGCCAAAAATGTAGATATTTTTCGACTTTTTCCTTATCCATAATTGGCTCAAAGCTTTTGTCTGCCTCCCATAAGGATTTGAGTTCCTCTTCATCTTTCCAAAATCCAACGGCCAGTCCTGCTAAAAATGCCGCTCCAATGGCAGTAGTTTCTATTATTTTTGGTCGAGTAATTTTGCAGCCTAAAATGTCGGATTGGAATTGCATTAGGAAATTATTTGCAGTTGCGCCTCCATCTACACGGAGTTCTTTGGTGACTTCTCCACTGTCTTTCTCCATGGCTTTGAGGACATCATTGACTTGGTAAGCAATGGCTTCCAAAGCAGCACGTGTCATGTGTGCGATGGTCGTTCCACGGGTTAGTCCAAAAAATGCCCCTCTTGCATTCTGATCCCAATGTGGTGCTCCAAGTCCTGAGAGGGCTGGAACAAAATATACTCCATCATTATCATCCAGACTGATTGCTAACTTTTCACTTTCCTTGGCTTGTCCAAACATCTCCATTCCATCTCGCAACCATTGTATTGCTGCACCTCCAATGAAAACAGATCCTTCTAATGCATAGTTGATTTTTCCATTGATTTTCCAAGCTACAGTCGTGAGTAGTTTGTTTTGTGAAGTCACTGGCTTTTCACCAGTATTCATGACAAGAAAACAGCCTGTACCATAAGTGGTCTTGGCCATCCCTGATTGCGTACAAAGTTGTCCGAAAAGTGCTGCCTGCTGATCTCCGGCTACTCCAGAAATCGGGATCTTGTGCGAAAGAATATCCCCTGAAGTCTCACCTATAAGTTCAGAACTTTCTTTGACTTCAGGAAGCATATTTTCAGGGATATCGAAGAGCTGAAGGAGTTCTTGATCCCATTTTTCTTCATGAATATTATAAATCATTGTTCGGCTGGCATTACTGATATCGGTCGCATGGGTTTTGCCACTTGTAAGTTTCCAAATCAGCCAAGTATCGATTGTCCCAAAAGCCAATTCACCTTTCTCAGCACGTTCTCTTGCGCCTTCAACATTATCCAAAATCCATTTGATTTTAGTAGCAGAAAAATAAGCATCGAGAATTAAACCTGTTTTTTTTGCAATGACTTCAGCTTTCCCTTCCGCTCTCAATTCATCACAATAAGCGGATGTTCTTCTGTCCTGCCATACTATGGCATTATTTAATGGTTTACCGGTTTTCCTATCCCAAACTACAGTTGTTTCCCTTTGATTCGTAATTCCGATAGCTGCAATTTCAGAAGCTTTGATGCCTTCATTGGCAAGAGATTCGATCATCACTGCTGATTGAGTAGCCCAAATTTCTTGTGGATCATGCTCTACCCATCCTGATTTGGGAAAATGCTGTTTAAAATCTTTTTGAGCAACAGAGATAATTTGTCCTTTCTTATCAAAAACGATTGCTCTAGAACTCGTCGTTCCTTGATCTAAGGATAAAATGTATTGAGGCATGGGTTTATTTTTTAGGTATTGTTAGATGGTTGAATGTTGTAGAAATAGAGGTGAAATATAGATGTGAAATATTGTGGGAATATGATTGAAATAAAATTGATGTAATTGGGAGCATCATACATATGTTCTTTGAAGCTATATTTCAATCTATTTCACATCAGTATATTTCAGCGAAGCAATATTTCTAATTATTTCATTTCAATTATATTTCGCCATAGGCATATTTCAGCTTAGCCATATTTCTATTTTTTTCATTTCAATATATACTTATTTACTGTTTTCTCGAAATCAGTGAGTTCTTCTTTGACCCAAGCAGCATTGTAGCCTTTTTCCTCGGCCATGATATTAGCCACTTTTGAAGCCATGGCTTTGGCAGCTTTGGCATCAAGGAATAACACACGCAATCTTCTCGCAAGAATGTCTTCTACTTTCATAGCCATTTCATTTCTTACTGACCAAATAACTTCGGCAGTTGTGTAGGGGTATTTTGGATGAAGCAATTCTCCTGATTCTGGACTTTCATTTATCAAAGACTGGATTTTCTCAGCATCATCACCATAACCCTTCCAATGTCCATCTTGTGGATTAGTAGTGTATCCTTTATATTTGATATTGGCAGAAGCACTTTCAGGAAGATGCTCACCCGTGACTTGTTTGTAATAATTCACAGTGTCTTCGCCCATTTTTCTAAACGTCGTCCACTTCCCACCTGTTATTGTAATTAATTTACTTTCTGACACGATGACTTTGTGAGAGCGTGAGATTTCTTTTGTTTTGGTGCTACCTTCTTTCGGTGCTGCCAAAGGTCTAAGGCCTGCATAAACTGAAAGCACGTCAGCTCTAGTTGGAGCTTTTGTCAAATAAGCAGTAGCAGTTTCTAAAACAAAACTTATTTCCTTTGCCAAAGCTTCAGGTTCAAGTTTGGCTTTTTCTCTCAAAGTATCTGTAGTTCCTAGGACCAATTTATCCTGCCATGGTACAGCAAATAGTACACGTCCATCGGATGTTTTGGGAATCATCAGCGCATCATTACCACCAAGAAATGAACGGTCCAAAACTAAATGGATTCCTTGACTGGGCTGAATGCTTTTTGGAGCACCTGGTTGATCAAGTTGTAGGATTTTATCCGCAAAAACTCCGGTTGCATTGACGACCATCTTGGCTTTGATTTTATGATTTTTCTTGCCAATCAAATCTCTAACCTGAACTCCAGTTATTGTGCCTTTTTCATTTTTGATTAGTGCATTCACCTTGGTATAATTGAGCATAATTCCACCCATTTCATCACAAGTCATGGCAATGCTTAAAGCGAGTCGGGCATCATCAAATTGCCCGTCGTGATAGACTACGCCTCCTTGAAGTCCCTTTTGCTTGATTTGAGGTAGTCTTTTGATGGTTTCTTTTTTTGAGATAAAGCGGGATTTTCCTAGCCGAAGTTTCCCCGCCATCCAATCATACAGCTTCAATCCAATACTATATTGTAACCTGTCAAAAAATGTATAAATGGGAATAATAAAAGGTTGGTTATGGGTGAGGTGAGGTGCGTTTTGAAGTAATCTCCCTCTTTCTTTAAGCGCTTCGAATACCAACATCACATCTCCTTGAGCCAGATATCTTACTCCACCATGAACAAGTTTGGTGCTTCTGCTAGAAGTCCCTTTTGCAAAGTCAGATTTTTCTACCAAAACAACAGAAAGTCCTCTTGAAAGCGCATCTAGTGCTACTCCCAAACCCGAAGCACCTCCTCCAATCACTGCAATATCCCACACCTTATCTTTTACTTCGAGTTTTTTTAAGTTTTCTATCCTATCCATTTTAGTAATATTTGTTTCAAAAATAATATAAAAAGAAACAAAAAGAAATAAATAGAAATTAAAAAATAGTATTTTTTACTTTTAGCCTCCAAAATGCTATATTTAGCAATTAACAGAAAGTAGTATGACCATTGCGGAAAGGCATAAATTTATTTTGGACAGACTCAATGAAGCGGGAATTGTACATGTAGCGGATTTGAGTAAGGAGCTTGATGTTACGGTCGTGACTGTACGAAAGGATCTCAAACTTTTGGAAGATAAAGGACTTCTTTATCGTTCACATGGTTCTGCCACTTTAACTTCTCCTTATGTCAATGACAAACCTGTCAATGAGAAAAAATTGGTCAGAGTTGAGGAGAAGATGAAAATCGCTCAAGCAGCCGTTGAGTTGGTCGAGACAGATGAAGCGATCATCATTGGGTCGGGTACTACTGTGGTGTCTTTTGCACAAATGCTTCCAAAGAATCAGAAGCTTACCGTATTGACTGCCGCGATGAATGTGACCTTGGCGCTGATAGATGCGGCAGAAGTGGAAATTGTTCAACTAGGAGGTGTGGTCCGAAAAAGCAGTAGCTCTGTAGTGGGAAATTATGCTGAAGAAATGATGCGCAATTTTGCTTGCAGCAAACTTTTTTTGAGTGTGGATGGAATCAGTTTAGATTTTGGATTGACGACCTCTCACATGATGGAAGCGCATCTCAATGCACAGATGATTCAATCTGTTCAAAAAACCATCGTTTTGGTCGATTCAAGTAAATTTGGAAAGAAAGGATTTGGTAAAATATGTAATCTTGAAGACATCGATATGATCATTACAGATGAAGGAATTCCTGAGCATTACAAAGAAAAAATTGAAGAAATGGGTATAGAAGTAAGGGTGGTATAAAAAAAGAGACTTGGAATATGCCCAAGTCTCTTCTGTTTAATACTCTTTAAACAAACTCCTTTTTACATTCGAGCTTCCGTCTTCTTCTAATGTCACCTCAAATATATAGTCATATTCAATATCACTTAATTCGGAGAATTTTTCACCATCACTTACAAAATAATTGACAAGATGATGAACAGTATTGCTGTGACCTACCACCACTGCATTACCTTTTCTCTTCCTGAGTTCTTTGACCAAATCATCATGATTTTGAGGATCATAAATCTCAATGGCAATTCCAGCAATATTTGAAATTGGCTGTAGTGTGGCTTTTGTTCTTATCGTATTTGTACTAAAAGCATGTTTGATTTGTTTATCGGTTAGGATTTGACCGAGTTTTTTTGACCGTACAGTTCCAGCAACATTCAGTTGTGGGTCATCGGAATCAAGCATTTTTTCCGCATGCCTCACGATATAGATTGTTTTTGCTTCCTGCTTCGGAGTACAAGCAAATCCAATGATTAAAAATGCCAAGATGACTAATATATTATTTTTCATTTGTGTTGTTTTAACTTTTCAATTCAAGCAATATCTATAAATATGTAACATCATTGAACATCAAAAAATCAGATGTACAAATCATCAGAATAAATTAGCCGCTAAAGGTATTATCCAAATACTGATCTTTTGCTTTGATTTCTTCAAATTCCAAGAATTGCTCCCAGAATGGTTCTTCAGGTAAAGCTGCTCTTAAAATTAATTTTTCTTTTTTGATTGGGTGGATAAATACCAAATGAAAAGCATGAAGATTGATGCTCAAATCAAGATTTGGCTTAGCAAAACCATATTTCACATCCCCTCTGATCGGACATCCAATTGATGCCAACTGAACTCTGATTTGATGAGGTCTACCAGAAACAGGCCTCACTTCCAGCAACCAATGGTCATTTAATTTCCCCATTCGTTTATAAGTCAATTCAGCTTTCTGAGAACCTGGGGCTTCTTTTTCAAAAGCACTTACATAATTGCGCTGTTCGTCTTTAACCAGATAATGGGTCAATTTGTCCATTTCTTCCCTTGGTTTCTTTTTGACGATAGCCCAATAGACTTTATGGATGTCTCTTTTTCTGAAGAGTTCCATCATTCTTTCGAGCCCTTTTGAAGTCCGCGCAAAAACGACCAATCCACTTACCGGTCGATCTAATCTGTGAACAGGATGGAGAAATACATCTCCTGGCTTGTTATATTTTCCTTTGATATACTCACGACAATAATCTGTGAGCGTTTTATCTTTGGTTTTATCACCTTGTACCAAAATTCCTGCAGCCTTATTCACCACCAAAAGATGATTGTCTTCATAGACGACTGAGAACGGTTTCTTTTTCATATTTCTAAATTTAGTAAGTTAAAAAAGTATCTGTAATGCTATGAATGTGAAATGGTTAATTTTCACTTTCAATAATGATTAAAATTCCGATGTGAAATGGAATTCGATTTCCGGATAGTTGTCCTGCACCATTTGTAACCAAGATTTCGATTCGGCCATAAAAACCAATTTCCCATCCTTATCACGAGCGATATGCCTGTTTTTGGATTGGACAAATTCATCCAATTTCTTTTTGTCAGAACTGCTAATCCAACAAGCTTTATAAAGTTGCATTGGTGCGAATTCGACCGATGCGTTGTATTCTTGCTTTAATCTAAATTGAATTACCTCAAATTGAAGCTGACCAACTGTACCAATTACTTTTCTAGAACCCATGTCGAAAGTAAAAAGCTGTGCTACTCCTTCTTCCATCAATTGCTTCAAGCCCTTTTCCAATTGCTTGGTTTTCATAGCGTCCTTATTTATGACTTCTTTGAAAATCTCTGGAGAAAAGCTTGGGATACCTTTAAAGGTCATATTTTCACCATCGGTAAGTGTGTCACCGATTTTTAGATTTCCTGTGTCATATAGACCAATGATATCTCCTGGAAATGCTTCATCTACCATTTCTCTGTCCTGCGCCATAAACTGAGTCACATTCGAAAATCGAAGAGGTTTTGGCCCACGAACATGATTGTACGGCTTATTTCTTTCAAATTTACCAGAGCAAATTCTTAAGAAAGCAATCCTGTTTCTGTGATTGGGATCCATGTTTGCGTGGATTTTGAAAACAAATCCCGAAAACTTAGATTCTGTTGGAAGTACTTCTCTATCTTCTGTATTTCTGCTTTTTGGAGCAGGAGCGATGCGGATAAAAGTATCGAGCATCTCATTCACACCAAAGTTATTTACGGCTGAGCCGAAAAATACTGGAGCTACTTTTCCTTCAAGATATTCCTTCGTGTCAAAATCCGGATAAACGCCTTCTATCAACTCAACATCTTCTCTAAGTTGATTGGCATTGTTTTGACCAATCAATTCATCTAATCTACTTTCTGATAAGTCATCAAAAACTGCTCTATCATCGCTCAACTTTCTTTGACTTGGGCTAAATAGATTGAGTTTTTTATCATATAGATTGTAAACTCCCTTGAAGCCTTTTCCCATTCCAATTGGCCAAGACAAAGGTCTAACTTGGATGTTGAGTTTCTCTTCTACTTCATCTAGTAATTCGTATGGATCTCGACCTTCTCGGTCAAGTTTATTGATAAAACAGATAACAGGAGTATTTCGCATGCGACATACTTCCATCAGTTTTTCTGTCTGAATTTCCACACCTTTCACGCAATCGATCACCATGATGACTGAATCGACAGCAGTCAAAGTTCTATAGGTATCTTCCGCGAAATCCTGGTGACCAGGAGTATCGAGAAGATTAATTTTGATGTCTTTATATTCAAATCCCATTACGGAAGTAGCCACAGAAATCCCTCTCTGCTTCTCTATTTCCATCCAATCGGATTTCGTTGCAGTCTCTATTTTATTGGATTTTACAGCTCCTGCAGTCTGAATCGCACCTCCAAAAAGAAGTAACTTCTCTGTTAGGGTTGTTTTTCCTGCATCAGGGTGGGCAATGATGGCGAAAGTTCTTCGCTTTGCAATTTCTTTGTTTAAACTCATCTGGAAAAGATTCAATTTTATTCCAAGGCGCAAAGGTACGCTTTTATGCTGGAAATTTATAAAAGTGATTTGAAGTCATTTTTTCGAAAAATCATGAAATAAAAAAGTCTGCCTTGAATCACAAGAACAGACTTTTCTAAAGGATATATTTTGATAGGATTAAACCGTCATAATTTCAGCTTCTTTTTTCACAAGCAAGTCGTCAACTTTTGTTGAGTATTGATCTGTGAATTTTTGAACTGTATCCTCAGCTCTTTTGATTTCATCCTCTGAAGCCCCATCTTTTTGCAGTTTTTTCAAAGAGTCATTCGTGTCTTTTCTTACAGTTCTGATACTTACTTTTCCAGATTCGCATTCAGCTTTAGCCATTTTCACCAATCCTCTTCTTCTCTCTTCTGTCAAAGGAGGAATAGTCAAAATGATAATTTCTCCATTGTTTTGCGGAGCAAGACCCAAGTCAGAATTGACAATTGATCTTTCTATTTCTGAGATCAAGTTTCTTTCCCAAGGCTTGATAGACAAGGTTCTTGCATCAGGAGTAGTCACTGAAGCGACTTGCTGAAGTGGAGTTGGAGCTCCATAATAGTTCACCATTATGCCATCAAGCAAGTTTGGCATTGCTTTTCCAGCGCGTATTTTGACTAATTCCTGGGCAGTGTGATCCACTGCTTTTTGCATAAGTTCTTTTGCTTCGTCTAGGTGCAATTGAATTTCTTCCATGATCAGTTTATGTGGATTATAATGATGTGATTAATGTTCCGATTTCTTCACCTTGAGCCAATTTCATCAAATTTCCGTCTTTATTCATATCAAAAACGATAATTGGAAGGTTGTTTTCTTGGCAAAGTGTAAACGCAGTCATGTCCATAATGTTGAGGTTTTTCTCATAAGCCTCTTGGTATGAAAGTGAGTTGTATTTTGTGGCAGTTTTGTCTTTTTCAGGATCCGCAGTATAAACACCATCAACTCTTGTTCCTTTTAAAACTACTTCTGCTTCAATCTCTATAGCTCTCAAACTGGCAGTAGAATCAGTTGTAAAATATGGATTTCCGATTCCAGCTCCAAAAATAACGATTCTACCTTTCTCTAAATGTCTGATTGCTCTTCTTCTTATGAAAGGCTCACAAACACTTTCTACTTTAATTCCAGACATCAATCGGGTGTACATGCCGTTTTGTTCAAGAGCGCTTTGAAGTGCCATAGCATTGATTAATGTTGCCAGCATTCCCATGTAATCACCTTGCACTCTATCGATCCCTGTTTTTTCTGCTTGAACGCCTCTATAGATATTACCTCCTCCGATTACGATGGCGATTTCCACACCAAGGTCTTTCACTTTCTTAATCTCTTCGGCATACTTTTGCAGTCTATTAGGATCAATTCCGTAATTATCTTCACCCATTAGTGACTCACCGCTCAGTTTTAGTAATATCCTTTTGTACTTCATTTTTTGTTTTTATTTGAAAAGTGCAGATTGATTTATAATTTTATGCAAATGATAAATTTGACAAATATAAACGCTTCATTCTAGAATTCTAAAGAAGAATCTTTAAAATTGAATAAGAACTTGGTTTTTCTCCACACTATCACCTTTTTTGATTTTGATGGTTTTAACTGTTCCGTCGCCTGGTGATTTGATGATATTCTCCATTTTCATGGCTTCCAAAATAAGTACTGGATCTCCTTTTTTTACCACATCACCTTCACTCACTTTGATATCAAAAATAAGCCCTGGCATTGGAGCTTTGATTTCTTTGGCAAGATTTCCTTTGAGGGTATTCATCCCTAGCTTTTCTAAAAGTAAATCAAATTTATCCTGCATTTTAACCGTCGCTGGCTTGTTGTTTAATTTCAGAGTGACAGTTTTTTCTTCGGAGTTTACACTGACCACTTCCAAGTTAAAAGACTTGCCTTCCTGGATAATATGGTAGAATTTCTCGCTTGTTTTTTTGAAGTCCCAAATCAATATTTCTTCATTAACAATAATGGAGTCTCCTGATTTTTCTACTTTTATTGCTGACTTATCGATGCTTACTGAATACATTTCTTTTATTTTGCGTCAATATACGATTAATGTTTAAAATGCTCTTTTTATGAAAACCCAATATATAAAGCTATTTCCATTTCTTCTTTTTCTGATTTTCTCTGCTTGTAAAGGTAATAAAAACTTGTCCAAAGAAAATAATCCAGTTCAAGATACCATTTCCATAAATGACGAAAATGACAAGGCATTTTCAGCTGAATTATTAAAACTGAAAGAGAATAGAATAGCACAATATAAACCTTCAAGAACAAGAGATTTTGATCTGATTCATACTGACTTAAACTTGTCATTTGACTATGAAAAGGAGTGGGTTTTTGGAGAGGCACTGTTGACATTAAAGCCATATTTTTATACTCAAAATCAGTTGGTTTTAGATGCAAAGGATTTTGATATCCACTCTATTAAATTGATTAATGGTGTTGAAGAAATCGAATTAAACTATCGATATGATACTCAAAAATTGAGGGCTTATCTTCCTAAAAATTTCACTTCAAATGATACCCTTAAAGTCGCAATAAAATACACTGCAAAGCCTAATGAAAATCCAAAATCAGGAAGTGAAGCAATCACTGATACGAAGGGACTGTATTTCATAAATTCTTCTGGAGAAGGAGATAAGCCAATACAAATTTGGACACAAGGTGAGACAGAACACAACTCAAAATGGTTTCCGACTTTGGACACGCCAAATGAAAGAGCAACACAAGAAATTAAGCTTACAGTTGATCGAAAATTCAGAACAATAAGCAATGGTGAACTCCTTGATTCCAAAGAAAACGATAATGGAACAAGAACTGACCACTGGAATATGAATCTTCCTCACGCGCCTTATTTGGCGGCGGTGATTGTGGGCGATTTTGTTGAGATTATGGATTCTTGGGAGGACATTCAAGTGAATTATTATGTGGAAGAGACGTTTGCCGAAGGGGCAAAGACAGTATTTAAGAATACTCCAGAGATGATTGGCTTTTTCTCAAAATTACTGGGTGTGCGATATCCTTGGCAGAAATATGATCAAGTAGTGGTTAGGGATTTTGTGTCAGGAGCAATGGAAAATACCACAATTTCCGTATTCATGGAGGAACTTAACCTTACCGAAAGAGAAGCAATTGATAGTGAATGGGATGGGATCATTGCGCACGAGCTTTTTCATCAATGGTTTGGAAATTATGTTACCACTGAATCTTGGGCAAACTTAACGCTGAACGAAGCTTTTGCTAACTACTCAGAATACCTTTGGTATGAATATAAAGAAGGGTTAGATGATGCTGACCTCCATCATATTTCTGAGATGGAGCAATATTTTGATGAAGCTACAGAAAAGCAGGTTGATTTAATTCGTTTTTATCATGAAGATTCAGAAGAAATGTTTGATAGTCATTCTTATGCTAAAGGTGGTAGAATTCTTCACATGTTAAGAAAAAATATTGGGGATGAAGCGTTTTTCAAAGCTTTAAATTTATATCTGACAACACATGCCTATTCAAGCGTAGAAGCGCATGACCTTCGACTGGCTTTTGAGAAAGTGACAGGCATGGATTTAAATTGGTTCTTTGATCAATGGTTTTTTGCTTCTGGGCATCCGATTTTGGAGTATGAAGTGGATTACAGCGAAAGGACAAATCTCCTATTGACAGTTTCACAAAATCAAAATTTACAAACTACGCCACTGTATAAAATTCCATTTAAAGTAAGTTGGTATGTAGATGGGGAAAGATTTGAAAAAGAATTTTTGCTCGATCAAGGAAGGCAACAATTTGCTATTGAAAATGCTAATCCTGTTTACGCTCTTTATTTTGATGAAAAATTAGAATTACTAGCAGAAAAGAAAAGTGCTCGAGGAGCTGAACATTTCTTAAGACAATTTGAACGCAGTCAATTTGGGATTTCGAGGTATGAAGCACTTGATAGCTTGGGGACAAGTTTCACAGATCATGAAGAATATCCAAAAATTGTCTCAGCTGCTATAAAAGATTCTTTTTGGTCTATCCGAGAGCTTGCCCTTCTTCAGATTGCTCGAAACCCAGATTTGATCATGCAAATCAAAGGTTTGGAAGAAATCTTATATGCGATGGCAGAAAATGATGAACAGCATACAGTTAGAACAGGAGCAGTAGAATTATTATCTTCTATAGACCCTGATAAATATTCAAGCTCATTTTTACGTTGGATGAATCACCCATCCTATTATGTCGCGGGTGCAGCTTTGAGCGCTTATTTAGAAAGTGAAAATAATTTGAATCGGTCTGAAATAGCTCAAAGATTCGAAGAAGAAGATAATATTAGAATAGTTGTAGCGCTTGCAGATTACTTTATCACCGAAAATCAAGATTCACAGAGCAATTGGTTCCATAACAAACTTAAGAGTATGTCAGGCCAATCTTTATATTATTTTTTAGGGTACTATGGAGATTACTTTGCTAAAAATCAAATTGAGGAAGAAAGTAATATCGCTGTTGAAAACTTATACGAAATTGGCTTGAAAAGCCAAGCCAATTATATCAGAGCTGCAGCCTTTCAATCCTTGTTTGGATTTGTAGATGAAGAGGGGGTTTTGGAAAAAATCAAGGAATTGTATGAAAAAGAGACAGATGCAGATGCAAAAAGATACAAGGAATATTACCTTTCTCCCTACCTCGAGAAAAATTAATTGGTTGATTTCGACAAGTTTAATTTGAACTTTAAAAAAAAGCTAAGAAAAAAAATAGTATAATTTTGAATGTTAGAGAAAAGGGTATAATTTTGCCATCCGTTAAGACAAGAAAAAGCTGAACAAGCTTCAAAATCTTAGCAAAATCAGTTGGGGGAATACCAAAGCGGCCAACTGGGACGGACTGTAAATCCGTTGACTTATGTCTTCACAGGTTCGAATCCTGTTTCCCCCACATTGCGTTATTGTCAAAATTTTCATTACTTTTGCAATCACGTATTTAAAAGCGGGAGTAGCTCAGTTGGTAGAGCGGCAGCCTTCCAAGCTGCAGGTCGCGGGTTCGAGCCTCGTCTCCCGCTCTATGCTTTTATATAGCATCGAGTGTTAACAGCCGACGTAGCTCAGGGGTAGAGTACTTCCTTGGTAAGGAAGGGGTCACGGGTTCAAATCCCGTCGTTGGCTCAGAACATTAGAAAATAAGTAAAAAAAATAAATTTATATCTTTAACTAAAACAGAGGATTTTCACGCATGGCAAAAGCAACCTTTGACCGTTCCAAACCGCACGTTAATATCGGTACGATTGGTCACGTAGACCATGGAAAGACAACTTTGACTGCTGCCATTACTACAGTATTGGCCAGAAAAGGTCTTTCTGAACTAAGAGATTTCTCTTCTATCGACAACGCTCCAGAAGAAAAAGAAAGAGGTATCACTATCAATACTTCACACGTTGAGTATCAAACTGAAAAGAGACACTACGCTCACGTAGATTGTCCAGGTCACGCTGATTATGTGAAGAACATGGTAACTGGTGCTGCTCAGATGGATGGCGCTATTCTAGTAGTAGCCGCAACTGACGGACCAATGCCTCAAACTAGAGAGCATATCCTTCTTGCTCGTCAGGTAGGTGTACCAGCACTTGTTGTATTCTTGAACAAAGTGGATTTGGTAGATGACCCTGAACTTCTTGAACTTGTAGAAATGGAAGTAAGAGAACTGTTATCTTTTTATGATTTTGATGGTGATAACATCCCAGTTATTTCTGGATCTGCTCTAGGTGGATTAGAAGGTAACGAAAAATGGATGGATAAAATCATGGAATTAATGGACGCAGTTGATGAGTTCATTCCAATTCCAGAGCGTCTTGTTGACAAAGATTTCTTGATGCCTGTTGAAGATGTTTTCTCGATCACTGGTCGTGGAACTGTAGCAACTGGTAGAATTGAAAGAGGTGTAATCAACTCAGGCGATCCAGTAGACATTATCGGTATGGGTGCTGAAGGCTTAAAGTCTACAGTTACTGGTGTTGAAATGTTCCGTAAAATCCTTGATAGAGGTGAAGCAGGTGATAACGTAGGTCTTTTGTTGAGAGGTATTGAAAAGTCTCAAATCAAGAGAGGTATGATTATCTGTAAGCCAGGTTCTGTGAAGCCACACGCTCACTTCAAGGCTGAAGTTTACGTTCTTTCGAAAGAAGAAGGTGGACGTCATACTCCATTCTTCAACAAATATCGTCCACAGTTCTACTTAAGAACAACTGACGTAACTGGTGAGATCAAACTTCCAGAGGGTGTTGAAATGGTTATGCCAGGTGATAACGTTACAATCGAAGTAAACTTATTGAATAAAGTTGCCCTTGAGAAAGGCTTACGTTTTGCTATCCGTGAGGGTGGTAGAACAGTAGGTGCTGGTCAGGTAACTGAAATTCTTGACTAATCACTAAGATTATTACATATTAGCAAATGCGATCTTGAATTATTTTTCGGGATCGCATTTGTTTCTTATTCCAATTATTTCTACCTTTGCGTTCCTTTTAGGAACCAAAAAATCCTACGGGCATAGTTCAATGGCAGAATAGCGGTCTCCAAAACCGTTGATGGGAGTTCGAATCTCTCTGCCCGTGCAACAAGAAAGTAAAACCATGAATATCAAAAACTTTGTCGTTGAATCTATAGATGAAATGAAGAACAAGGTCACCTGGCCTTCACATTCGTTTTTACAAAACAGTGCTGTTTTGGTCATCGTCGCATCCTTAATCTTTTCTTTACTAATAGGAGTAATTGATTTGGGTTTTGAAAATTTGATGACTTGGTTTTATGATTTATTTTAATTGAATTAAAATTACTGATGGCTGAACATAAGTGGTATGTACTTAGGGTGGTAGCAGGACAAGAGAAAAAGACTAAAGCTTATTTAGACAATGAAATTGTTCGTCAAAAACTAGAGGATTATATTCCTGAAGTTTTGATACCTTCCGAAAAAGTTTACGAAATGCGTAATGGCAAAAAGAGAGTCAGAGATAGAAATTTCTTTCCTGGCTACGTTTTAGTCAATGCGGATTTGACACATGGGGAAGCTAATCACGTAATTACAAGTATTCCGGGTGTAATCGGTTTCTTAGGGTCAAACCAAGGGGGGGCTTCCAAAACCCCTGAGCCATTACGTCAGTCAGAAATCAATAGAATCTTAGGACGAGTTGAAGAGATTGATGAGTTTGCAGAGAAATTAGATACTCCATTTATAGTTGGAGAGACCGTAAAAGTAATGGACGGTCCTTTCAGTGGATTCGCGGGTACAATAGAAGAGGTGTTTGAAGATAAAAAGAAATTGAATGTTATGGTCAAAATCTTTGGACGAAACACCCCTGTAGAGTTAAACTTTATACAAGTAGAAAAACAAGACTAGGAAATGGCTAAGGAAATCACTGGTTATGTGAAATTACAGGTGAAAGGTGGCCAGGCAAATCCATCGCCTCCAGTAGGTCCAGCCCTTGGTTCAAAAGGGTTGAACATTATGGAGTTCTGTAAGCAATTCAATGCTAGAACCCAAGATAAAATGGGATCTGTGTTGCCTGTTTTGATTACTGTTTACTCTGACAAATCTTTTGACTTTGTAGTAAAAACTCCTCCAGCAGCAAATATGCTAATCGAGGCGGCAAAAATCAAAGGTGGTTCGTCAGAACCAAACAGGAAAAAAGTAGGATCTGTTACTTGGGATCAAGTAAAAGAAATTGCTGAGGTGAAAATGCCTGATTTAAATGCTTTCAAAATAGAGTCTGCAATGAGAATGATTGCAGGTACTGCTAGAAGCATGGGTATCACAGTATCTGGAAAAGCTCCTTGGGAGGAATAAAATAAACACTATGGCTAAGTTAACAAAAAAGCAAAAAGAAGCTCTTTCTAAGTACGACGCAAGCCAACAGTACTCCCTAGAAGAAGCTTCTTCAATTGTGAAGCAAATCACTAACACTAAATTTGATGCTTCTATAGATCTTGACGTTCGATTGGGCGTAGATCCTAGAAAAGCAGATCAAATGGTAAGAGGAGTAGTTGCATTGCCGCATGGTACAGGCAAAGATGTTAAGGTTTTGGTACTTTGTACCCCTGACAAAGAAGCTGAAGCTAAAGAGGCAGGTGCAGACTATGTTGGATTAGACGACTATATTGCTAAGATCGAGGGCGGTTGGACTGACATTGATGTCATCATAACAATGCCAAACGTAATGGCTAAAGTTGGTAGATTAGGTAGGGTTTTGGGACCTAGAGGCTTGATGCCTAACCCAAAATCAGGAACAGTAACTTTAGAAGTTGGAAAAGCTGTTAAGGAAGTAAAAGCTGGTAAGATTGATTTCAAAGTAGATAAATTTGGAATTATTCATGCTGGTATTGGTAAGGCTTCATTTACACCTGAGCAAATTCAGGAAAATGCAAAAGAGCTCATCAATACGATTTCTAAGCTGAAGCCAACTTCATCAAAAGGAACCTATTTCAGAAGTATTCATTTGTCAAGCACAATGTCTCCTGGAATTATTGTAGATAAAGGTAGTATTCAAGGAATTTAATCATGACTAGAGACGAAAAAAGAGAAATAATCGAAAGTCTTACCGAGAAATTCAGAGAAAACCCGTATTTCTACATTACTAATGCTTCAGGTTTTAATGTTGCTCAGGTAAATGCTTTCAGAAGAGCTTGTTTTGAAAAGGGTGTAGAATATAAGGTTTATAAAAATACACTAATTGCGAAAGCATTAGAAAACCTTGATGGAGACTATGCTAAATTTTCAGAAGCTACTCTAAAAGGCTTTTCAGGTATCGTATTTTCAAAAGAAATTGGAAATCTTCCTGCAAAAGTAATTCTTGATTTCAGAAAGAAACAAGGTAAGAAAGAAACAAGACCAGTTTTCAAAGGTGCGTATATAGATTCTGATGTTTTCATCGGAGAGAATCAACTAGAAATGTTGTCAACTCTTAAATCTAAAAACGAACTCTTGGGAGATGTTATTGGTCTTCTTCAATCACCGGCAAAAAATCTTATCTCTGCCCTTCAGTATGGACAGAATACAGTTGCAGGTCTTGTTAAGACACTCTCTGAAAAAGAATAATCATAATCATCAAATCAATTAGTTAAAAACAACAATTTAAATATTAATACAATGGCAGATCTTAAACAACTTGCTGATCAGTTGGTAAACTTGACTGTAAAAGAAGTAAAAGAATTGGCTGATATTTTGAAAGACGAGTATGGTATCGAACCTGCTGCGGCTGGCGCTGTAATGGTAGCTGGTGGTGCTGCTGGTGATGCTGGTGCTGCTGAAGAAGAAAAAACAGCTTTCGATGTAATCCTTAAAGCTGCAGGTGGTCAGAAACTAGCTGTAGTTAAGCTTGTGAAAGAATTGACTGGTCTTGGCTTGAAAGAAGCAAAAGAACTAGTTGATAGCGCTCCTAAAGCTGTTAAAGAAGGAATTGCTAAAGACGAAGCAGAAGCTTTGAAAAAGTCTCTTGAAGAGGCTGGAGCTGAAGTTGAAGTTAAGTAATTTGAATAACCTTTACAGCTTGTAAAGGTTATAGTATTAGACCTGACTGTAAAGTCAGGTCTTTTCCTGTTTGTGCTCAGGTAAAAAATTGCACTATTTCAAGCGAAAATTGTCGCATTTGGTTATTAATTATCACTATAAATATATACTGCCTTGGCTATCCAGAATCAAACCGAAAGGAAAAGTTTCTCATCTATTAAGGTAGTCAAAGACTATCCGGATTTCCTTGATATCCAATTACAATCCTTTAAAGATTTTTTTCAGCTAGATACTCCGGCTGAACGAAGGAGACAGGATGGTCTTTTCAAAGTGTTTTCAGAGAATTTCCCAATAAGTGATTCTAGGGAAAACTTTACACTTGAATTTATTGACTATACAGTAGATCCTCCGAAATACAACATTGAAGAATGTATTGATAGAGGTTTAACCTACTCTGTACCACTGAAAGCAAAACTTCGTTTGTTATGTTCTGATGAGGATAACGAGGATTTTGAAACTATTGAGCAAGAAGTATTCTTAGGAAACCTTCCTTATATGACAGCGAAGGGTTCTTTCGTGATCAATGGTGCAGAAAGAGTAATTGTTTCTCAACTTCATAGATCTCCAGGTGTATTCTTTGCTCAAAGTAAACATACCAATGGTACTAAGCTTTATTCTGCCAGAATTATTCCTTTTAAAGGAAGCTGGATAGAATTTGCTACAGATATCAATAATGTCATGTATGCTTACATTGATAGAAAGAAAAAGTTCCCTGTAACGACTCTCCTGAGAGCAATTGGATTCGGTTCAGATAAGCAAATCTTAGATCTTTTTGGTCTTTCTGAAGAAATTGCTGCCACAAAAGCTGCACTTAAGAAAGTATCTGGAAGAAAGCTTGCAGCAAGAGTTTTGAGAACTTGGGTAGAAGATTTCGTGGATGAAGATACTGGAGAGGTTGTTTCTATCGATAGAAATGAAGTTCTTTTAGAAAGAGATTCTATCTTATCTGATGAGGATATTGAATTGATCTTGGAATCAGGTGCTAAATCAATAATTCTTCATAGAGAAGATGTGAACGTAGCCGATTACTCTATCATTTACAATACACTTCAGAAGGATAACTCAAACTCTGAAAAAGAAGCTGTTGAGGTAATTTATAGACAATTAAGAAATACTGAAGCTCCAGATGAAGCGACTGCGAGAGAAGTAATCCACGGATTGTTCTTCTCAGACAAGCGTTATGATCTAGGAGAAGTAGGTAGATATAGAATCAATAAAAAGTTAGGATTGAACATCGATTCTGAAAAGATTGTATTGACTACTGAAGATATTATCAACATTGTGAAATACCTTATTGGTCTTATCAATTCTAAAGCTGTGGTCGATGATATTGATCACTTGAGTAATAGAAGAGTAAGAACAGTAGGTGAGCAACTTTATTCTCAATTTGGTGTAGGTCTTGCAAGAATGGCAAGAACGATCAGAGAAAGAATGAATGTTCGTGACAACGAAGATTTCAAACCAGTTGATTTGATCAACGCAAGAACACTTTCTTCTGTAATCAACTCATTCTTTGGTACGAATCAGTTGTCTCAGTTTATGGATCAAACGAATCCACTTGCTGAATTAACGCACAAAAGAAGATTATCGGCATTGGGTCCAGGTGGTCTTTCTAGAGAAAGAGCTGGTTTTGAGGTACGAGATGTTCACTATACGCACTACGGTCGACTTTGTACTATTGAAACACCAGAAGGTCCAAACATTGGTTTGATTTCTTCTCTTTGTGTACATGCCAAAGTGAATTCAATGGGCTTCTTGGAAACTCCTTACAGAAAAGTGAAGGAAGGAAAAGTAAGTATGAATGCAGATGATATTGTATTCTTAACTGCTGAAGAGGAAGATGACAATAACATCGCTCAAGCAAATGCTCCTTTGGATGAAAAAGGAATGTTTATCAACGATAGAGTAAAAGCAAGATTTGAAGGTGATTTCCCTGTATTGGATCCGAAAGAGATCAGTTACATGGATGTGGCTCCTAATCAAATTGTATCCGTTGCAGCTTCATTGATTCCATTCTTGGAGCATGATGATGCCAACCGTGCTTTGATGGGTTCAAACATGCAACGTCAAGCAGTTCCATTATTGAAAGCTGAAGCTCCAATTGTGGGAACAGGCTTAGAAGGAAAAGCAGCAATTGACTCTAGAGCCTTGATTATTGCTGAGACAAGTGGTGTGATTGAGTATGTTGATGCAACTAAAATTACTGTAAAATATGATCTTACTGAGGATGATCTTTTGGTCAACTTCAGCGATGAATATAAAACATACAACTTGGTGAAGTTCAGAAGAACTAACCAGGATACTACTATCAATTTGACTCCTTTAGTTCTGAAAGGTCAGAAAGTTGCTAAAGGTCAAGTATTGGTAGAAGGTTATGCCACCAATAATGGTGAACTTGCTTTAGGTAAAAACCTTCGTGTGGCTTACATGCCTTGGCAGGGGTATAACTTTGAAGATGCAATTGTAATTTCAGAGAGAGTAGTAAGAGAGGATATCTTCACTTCAATTCACATTGAAGAATTCCAGTTGGAAGTTAGAGATACCAAAAGAGGTGAGGAGGAATTAACTTCTGAAATTCCTAACGTTTCTGAAGAAGCTGTTAAGAATCTTGACGAAAATGGGATTATCAGAGTTGGAGCTGAATTGAAAGAAGGTGATATTATCATCGGTAAAATCACTCCAAAAGGTGAAACAGATCCTACTCCTGAAGAGAAATTGCTTCGTGCAATTTTCGGTGATAAAGCAGGTGATGTTAAAGATGCTTCATTGAAAGCTTCTCCATCATTAAATGGTGTGGTAATTGAGACCAAACTATTCTCTAGACCTAAAAAAGACAAAGATCTTAGAGCTAAGTCTAAGGCTGAGGTTGAAAAACTGAAAGCTCAGTATTCTAAGGATCTCTTAGGGATGAGAGCTCGAATGATCAATAAATTGGTCCAACTTTTGGATGGGAAGACTTCTCAGGGTGTAAGACACAAATTTGGTGATGAAATCATTAGCAAAGGCGTGAAATTCAATGCTAAGAACATTGAACAGAATTTGTTCCCTGCTAAAAATCCTTACAGAGATGAGTCCAACTATAATGTTCAAGAAGAAGCAAACCTTGTTTCTGACATTATTTTGGATGATTGGACAGATGATCAGCATACGAATAGCTTGATCCAGAAATTGGTGAAGAATTATATCAATTCTAGAAATGACATTTCTGGTATCTTCAAACGTGATAAATTTACCTTAGAAGTTGGTGATGAATTACCAGCTGGTATTGTTCAGCTTGCTAAAGTTTATGTAGCCAAAAAGCGTAAACTGAAAGTTGGAGATAAGATGGCAGGTCGTCACGGTAACAAAGGTATCGTAGCTCGAATTGTAAGAGAAGAAGATATGCCATTCCTAGAGGATGGAACACCAATGGATATTGTATTGAATCCGCTAGGTGTACCTTCAAGGATGAACATTGGACAGATCTTTGAAACTGTTCTTGCTTGGGCTGGACATAAAATGGGGAAAAAATATGCTACTCCAATATTTGATGGTGCCACTATGGAAGAGGTTGCTACAGAATTGGAAAAAGCGGAATTGCCTGCATACGGTAGAACATACCTATTTGATGGTTTGACTGGTAAGAAGTTTGACCAGCCAGTTACTGTAGGTATAGCTTACATGTTGAAACTAGGTCACTTGGTAGATGACAAAATGCACGCAAGATCTATTGGTCCATACTCACTCATCACACAGCAGCCACTTGGTGGTAAAGCCCAATTTGGTGGACAGAGATTTGGAGAAATGGAAGTGTGGGCATTGGAAGCATTTGGTGCTTCGCATGTACTTCAAGAAATTCTTACAGTGAAGTCAGATGATGTAGTAGGTAGAGCAAAAGCCTATGAAGCAATCGTAAAAGGGGAGAACCTTCCGAAACCAAATATTCCGGAATCTTTCAACGTATTGGTTCATGAACTTAGAAGTCTTGCTCTAGAAATTACATTAGACTAATTCAAAAAAATACGGGCCGCAAGGCCCTTAACATACTCATCAAATATTATGGCGTTCAGAAAAAACAAAAAACTAAACAACGACTTCTCTAGAGTCACTATTAGTTTGGCCTCTCCAGAATCTATTCTGGATAGTTCACATGGTGAAGTAACGCAGCCCGAAACAATCAACTACAGAACTTATAAGCCAGAAATGGGAGGTTTGTTTTGTGAGAGGATTTTCGGTCCTGTTAAAGACTGGGAATGTCATTGTGGAAAATATAAGCGCATAAGATATAAAGGTATCATTTGTGACAGATGTGGTGTTGAAGTTACTGAAAAGAAAGTGCGTAGAGAGAGAATGGGCCATATTGAGCTTGTTGTCCCTGTTGCACATATTTGGTATTTCAAATCCCTTCCAAACAAAATTGGATACTTGTTGGGTCTTCCAACAAAAAAACTGGATCAGATTGTTTATTATGAAAGATATGCTGTCGTTCAAGCTGGTATAAAGGCTGAAGACGGAATTCAATATCTTGACTTTTTGACAGAAGACGAGTATTTGGATATCATGGACAAGCTTCCTAAAGAGAACCAAATGATGGATGATGATGATCCGAACAAATTCATCGCGAAGATGGGTGCTGAGGCTATTGAAATGTTGTTGGCAAGATTAGATCTTGATGACCTTTCTTACAGTTTAAGACACCAAGCTGCTACAGATACTTCTCAGCAAAGAAAAGCGGAAGCTTTGAAAAGATTGAAAGTAGTAGAAGCCTTTAGAGATGCAAGAACTAGAATTGAAAACCGCCCTGAATGGATGGTAGTAAGAATGGTTCCTGTTATCCCACCAGAATTAAGACCATTGGTTCCTTTAGATGGTGGTAGATTCGCAACTTCTGATTTAAATGATCTTTACAGAAGGGTTATCATTAGAAATAACCGTCTGAAGAGATTGATAGATATCAAAGCACCTGAGGTGATTCTGAGAAACGAAAAAAGAATGTTGCAGGAAGCTGTGGATTCTTTATTTGATAACTCAAGAAAAGTCAATGCAGTAAGATCTGATGGTAACCGTGCGCTGAAATCTCTTTCTGATATGTTGAAAGGGAAGCAAGGTCGTTTCCGTCAAAACCTACTGGGTAAAAGGGTCGATTATTCTGGTCGTTCTGTTATCGTTGTAGGGCCTGAATTGAAACTTCACGAGTGTGGTTTGCCTAAAAATATGGCAGCAGAGCTTTTCAAACCTTTCATTATTAGAAAATTAATTGAAAGAGGAATTGTTAAGACTGTAAAATCAGCAAAGAAAATTGTAGATAGAAAAGATCCAGTAGTTTGGGATATCCTTGAAAATGTATTGAAAGGACATCCAGTACTTCTTAACAGAGCTCCTACGCTTCACAGATTGGGTATTCAGGCTTTCCAACCAAAATTGATTGAAGGAAAAGCAATCCAATTACACCCATTAGTGTGTACTGCATTCAACGCCGATTTTGATGGTGATCAAATGGCTGTTCACGTTCCATTAGGACATGAAGCTATTTTAGAAGCCTCTACATTGATGCTTTCTTCACACAACATCTTGAACCCTGCCAATGGTGCACCTATTACGGTACCATCACAGGATATGGTTCTTGGTCTTTACTATGTTACCAAAGGTAAGAAGTCAACTTCTGATGAAGTTGTTCTTGGTGAAGGTCAAACTTTCTACGGCGAAGAAGAAGTAATCATCGCAATGAATGAAGGTCGAGTTTCTCAACACGCCTTTATCAAATGTAAAGTAACAGTAAGGGAAGAAAATGGTGAACTGGTTCAGAAAATAATTGAAACTGTAGCAGGTAGATTGATTTTCAATCAATTTGTTCCAGCTGAAGTTGGCTTTGTTAACGAACTATTGACTAAAAAGAAACTTCAGCAAATTATTGCGGAAGTTGTAAAAATCTGTGGTATTGCAAGAACTGCTCAATTCCTTGATGATATCAAGAATTTAGGTTTCCAAATGGCATATACCGGTGGACTTTCTATGGGACTGAATGATGTCATCATTCCAGACGAGAAAGAACCATTGATCAATAAGGCTAAAGAAGAAGTTGACCAAGTTTGGAACAACTATTTGATGGGTCTGATCACAGACAATGAAAGATATAACCAGGTTATTGATATCTGGACAAGAACAAACTCTAATTTGACTAACATCTTGATGCGTCAAATGGAAGAGGATAAGCAAGGATTCAATGCTATCTACATGATGATGCACTCAGGAGCCAGAGGTTCAAGAGAACAAATTCGTCAGTTAGGTGGTATGAGGGGTTTGATGGCTAAGCCACAGAAAAACCTTCAAGGATCTGTAGGTGAGATTATTGAGAACCCAATTCTTTCCAACTTTAAAGAAGGTTTGGATGTATTGGAGTACTTTATCTCCACTCACGGTGCTCGTAAAGGTCTTGCCGATACAGCATTGAAAACTGCAGATGCTGGGTACTTGACAAGAAGACTTGTCGATGTTGCACAGGATATGATTATCTCTGAAGAAGATTGTGGAACGCTAAGAGGTCTTGTTGTTCAACCTTTGAAGGACAACGACGAAATAGTTGAGCCATTATCTGAAAGAATCGTAGGTAGAGTTTCTGTACATGACGTAGTGGATCCAGTAACTGAAGAGATTCTTGTAAGCTCTGGCGAAGAAATTTCTGATGATATTGCTAAGAGAATTGATGAATCTGCTGTTGAGGAAGTTGAGATCAGATCTGTATTGACTTGTGAAACTCGTAGAGGAGTTTGTTCTAAGTGTTACGGAAGAAACTTGACCACTGGAAACATGGTTCAAAATGGTGAGTCTGTGGGTGTGATTGCTGCACAGTCAATCGGTGAGCCAGGTACACAGTTGACATTGAGAACGTTCCACGTTGGTGGTACTGCATCTAACATTTCAGTAGAAGCAAGCATCAATGCCAAGTTTGAAGGTGTAATTGAATTTGAAGAAGAATTGAGATGGATCAATACTACGAATAAAGATGGTGAGGCAATCGCTATTGTAATGGGTAGATCTGGAGAAATCAAAATCAATGATGCTAAAGGTAAGTTACTCGTTTCTAACCACGTGCCTTATGGTGCTATCTTGAATGTAAAAGATGGTCAAAAAATAGGTAAAGGTGAATCTCTTTGTACTTGGGATCCATACAATGCTGTGATCTTGTCAGAGTTTGATGGTGAAATTGAATTTGATGCAATCATTGAAGGTGTTACTTTCAAAGAAGTAGCGGATGATCAGACTGGTTACAGAGAAAAAGTAATTATAGATACTAAAGATAAGACTAAGAACCCTGCTGTAATTGTAAATTATGGTGAGGAGAATAAATCTTACAATATTCCAGTTGGAGCTCATTTAGCTGTTGAAGCAGGTGAAAAAGTAAAAGCTGGTCAAATACTAGTTAAAATACCGAGATCAGTTGGTAAGACTAGAGATATTACCGGTGGTCTACCAAGAGTTACAGAATTATTCGAAGCAAGAAACCCTTCCAATCCGGCAGTAGTTTCTGAAATCGATGGTGTTGTTTCTTATGGTGGTATCAAGAGAGGTAATCGTGAGATCTTCATTGAATCTAAAGATGGTGTAAGAAAAAGATACATGGTATCTCTATCTAAGCATATCTTGGTTCAGGAGAATGACTTTATCAGAGCTGGCGAGCCACTTTCTGATGGAGCAATTACTCCAAATGATATCTTGGCTATCAAAGGTCCAACTGCGGTTCAGGAATATCTAGTAAATGAAATTCAGGAAGTATATAGACTTCAAGGTGTTAAAATCAATGATAAGCACATCGAAGTAATCGTAAGTCAAATGATGCAAAAAGTAGAAATACTTGATGCTGGTGACACAGGATTTCTTCAAAATCAAGTTGTTGATAAATGGGCATTCAGAGAGGAAAATGACAATATTCTAGATAAGAAAGTTGTTATGGAACCTGGTGACTCAAGCACATTGAAAGCAGGTATGATTATTTCTGCAAGAAGATTGAGAGACGAAAACTCAAGTTTGAAGCGTAAAGATCTTAAATTGGTACAGGTGAGAGATGCTGAAACAGCAGTTTCTAGACCAACCTTGCAAGGTATTACAGCAGCATCTTTGGGTACTGAAAGTTTTATCTCAGCAGCATCTTTCCAAGAGACTACCAAAGTCTTGAGTGAGGCAGCTATCAGAGGTAAGCGTGATGAACTTCTCGGACTGAAAGAAAACGTAATCGTTGGTCACTTGATTCCTGCGGGAACAGGTCAGCGTAATTTCAAGGATATCATTGTTGGATCTTTGGATGAATACGAAAGACTTTCTACAGAGAAAGAAAGATCAGTAAAAAAGTCAAAAGAGGTAGTTAAATAACATCTCGAATTATAATTCAATAAAAGGGCCTGTTGAAAAGCAGGCCTTTTTTAATCTAAGCATAAGATGAAAGACGATAAATTAGGCAATCAAGATCAACAGATAAATGTTGAACTTTCTGAAGAAGTGGCAGAAGGCACTTATTCCAATTTAGCTATGATAGCACATTCGAATTCAGAATTTGTGATTGATTTTATAAGACTCATGCCCGGAGTGCCAAAAGCAAAAGTGAAATCAAGAATCATAATGACTCCTGATCATGCGAAAAGATTGCTTGCAGCACTGAAGGATAATATCAATAAGTATGAAAATTCTTTTGGGAAGATACAAGGTGGAGATGAAGGTCCCTCTTTCCCTTTGAATTTCGGAGGGACCCCCGGGGAAGCATAGTAAAAATATAACATCTTAATTTTGTTTGTTTTACCTATTTGTTTACCTTTGCAGTCCAAAATTCACAAGTTTACAAGGAACAAAATAAATTTTATCAGTTAATGCCTACTATACAACAGTTAGTAAGAAAAGGTAGAACTACCCTTGAGACTAAGTCCAAGTCTAGAGCTTTGGACGCATGTCCTCAAAGAAGAGGGGTTTGTACAAGAGTGTACACTACCACGCCTAAAAAGCCTAACTCAGCGATGAGAAAAGTGGCTAGGGTAAGATTGACGAACGGAAAAGAGGTTAACGCCTACATTCCTGGAGAGGGTCACAATTTGCAAGAGCACTCGATCGTATTGATCAGAGGTGGTCGTGTGAAAGATCTTCCAGGTGTACGTTACCACATCATCCGAGGTGCACTAGATACAGCAGGAGTTAAAGACCGTAAGCAAGGTCGTTCCAAGTATGGTGCTAAGCGTCCTAAGGCCGCTAAGAAATAATATTACAAAAACATTTAGAAAAAATGAGAAAAGCGAAACCAAAAAAGAGATATATTCTTCCTGATCCGAAGTTTAATGACACTTTGGTAACAAAGTTTGTTAACTGTCTGATGGTGGATGGTAAGAAGAGTATTGCTTACAGAATTTTCTACGACGCAGTCGAGAAAGTTGAACAAAAAGTAGGTGAGAACGGTCTTGAGGTTTGGAAAAAAGCGCTTAACAATATAACTCCCGCTGTCGAGGTGAAGAGTCGTAGAGTTGGTGGTGCTACTTTCCAGGTCCCAATGGAAGTTAGACCTGAAAGAAAGTTGTCCCTCGGAATTAAGTGGATGATCACTTATGCCAGAAAAAGAGGTGAGAAGACCATGATGGATAGATTAGCTGGAGAAATCATCTCTGCCGCAAAAGGCGAAGGTGCTGCTGTGAAGAAGAAAGATGATACCCATAGAATGGCGGAAGCAAATAAAGCATTCTCACACTTTAGATTTTAATTGAAATGGCAAGAGACTTAAAATTTACAAGAAACATTGGAATCGCTGCACACATCGATGCAGGTAAGACTACTACAACTGAACGTATCCTTTTTTATTCTGGTGTTAGCCATAAGATAGGTGAGGTTCACGATGGAGCGGCTACCATGGACTGGATGGCACAAGAGCAAGAAAGAGGTATTACTATCACATCTGCTGCGACTACTGTTTTTTGGAATTATAGAGACAACAAGTACCAAATCAACATCATCGATACTCCTGGACACGTGGATTTTACCGTAGAGGTAAACCGTTCCCTTAGAATTTTGGATGGGTTGGTATTCCTTTTTAGTGCAGTTGATGGTGTTGAGCCTCAGTCTGAGACTAACTGGAGATTAGCTGATAATTACAAAGTAGCTCGTATTGGATTCGTTAATAAAATGGACCGTGCTGGCGCTAACTTCCTTGAAGTTTGTAAGCAAGTAAAAGAAATGTTGGGTAGTCATGCAGTTCCATTGCAGTTACCTATCGGTGCAGAAGACAAATTTCGAGGAGTTGTTGATTTGATCAACAACAGAGCAATCGTTTGGAATGAAGACGATTTCGGTATGACATTCGAAGAAGTTCCGATTCCAGAAGACATGAAGGAAGAAGTGGTTCAATATAGAGAATATCTTTTAGAGTCAGTTGCAGAATTCGACGAGTCTTTAATGGAAAAATTCTTTGAAGATTCGAATTCTATTACAGAAGCAGAAATCCTTAACGCACTTCGTCAAGCTACTATCGCAATGAAAGTAGTTCCTATGGTTTGTGGTTCATCTTTCAAAAACAAAGGTGTACAAACTATGCTGGACTTGGTAATGGAATTATTACCTTCTCCTTTAGACAAGGATGACATCATTGGTCATGCTTTGGAAGATGAAGAAAAAGAAGTGAAAATCGCACCAGATGAAAGTGAACCATTTACTGGTCTTGCATTCAAAATCGCTACAGATCCATTTGTAGGTAGGCTTTGTTTCGTAAGAGCATATTCTGGAGTCTTGGAATCAGGATCTTACGTTTTCAATAGCCGTTCTGGAAATAAAGAGCGTATTTCCAGAGTATTCCAAATGCATGCAAACAAGCAGAATCAGATTCCAAGATTGGTAGCCGGTGATATTGGAGCTGTAGTTGGTTTTAAGGATATTAAGACAGGTGATACACTTTGTGATGAAAAGCGTAAGGTGGTTCTTGAGTCTATGATTTTCCCAGAGCCAGTTATTGGTTATGCTATTGAGCCTAAAACTCAAGCTGATGTAGACAAACTAGGTATGGCTATCGCAAAGCTTGTAGAAGAAGATCCTACTCTTGTAGTAAATACTGATCACGAAACTGGTCAGACAATCTTGAGAGGTATGGGAGAACTTCATTTGGATATCATCATTGACCGACTGAAGAGGGAATTTAAGGTTGAAATTAATCAAGGTGCTCCTCAAGTAGCTTATAAAGAAGCTTTATTTGGTTCAGTTGAACATAAAGAAGTTTACAAAAAACAATCAGGTGGTAAAGGTAAATTCGCGGATATTGTATTCGAGCTTGGTCCTAAAGATCCTGATCCTGAGACAAATGAAATCAAAGCAGGTTTAGACTTTGTAAATGGTATCGTTGGGGGTGTTATTCCAAAGGAATTTATTCCAGCCATTCAGAAGGGATTTGCTGAGTCTATGAAAAATGGACCTTTAGCAGGTTATCCTGTAGAGTCAATGAAAGTTAGATTGTTTCACGGTTCTTTCCATGATGTCGATTCAGATGCATTATCTTTTGAGTTGGCTGCAAGAATAGGATTTAAGGAAGCAGCTAAAAAGTGTAAACCAGCCTTGTTGGAACCAATTATGGCGGTGGATGTAGTAACTCCAGATGAATATACTGGACCTATTACTGGTGATTTGAATAGAAGAAGAGGATTGATGAAAGGTATGGATACGAAAGGTACTTCTACTGTAGTCAAAGCAAGTGTACCTCTTTCGGAGTTGTTTGGTTATGTTACTGATTTGAGAACAATCACTTCAGGTAGAGCAACAGCTTCATTGACCTTCTCACATTATGAGCCTGTACCTAACAATATCGCAGAAACTGTGATTGCAAAGGTTAAAGGTGAAAAAGCCTAAATTCTAAGCAAAAATGAATCAGAAAATCAGAATAAAATTAAAATCATATGATCATAGCCTGGTGGATAAGTCATCAGAGAAGATCGTGAAAGCTGTGAAAGCAACTGGAGCAATTGTAGTAGGGCCTATTCCTTTGCCAACTAAAAAGGAAAAGTTTACTGTATTGAAATCTCCACACGTAAACAAAAAAGCTAGAGATCAATTCCAACTTTGTACTTACAAGAGATTGGTTGATATCTACAGCAATAGCTCTAAAACTGTTGATGCTTTGATGAAAATAGAACTTCCTAGTGGAGTTGATGTAGAGATCAAAGTCTGACAAAATAAATAAGACAAATTGAAAACCTGTCCGTCTTGACGGATGGGTTTTTCTTTTGCCTTTATCAAAGATTAGATGTTTGTTACTTAAAAAGCTAAAATAAGTTTCATTTTACCAAACATTTTTTCGTAAATAATTGAAAATATTAAAGTTGGGGTTTGCAAGGTGGAATTAAATTCCTAACTTTGCAGTCCTTTAAAAAAGGCACTTACGTGAATTCGTTTGTGTGTAATTATATTATATATCAGAAGATGTCTGGAATAATAGGTAGAAAAGTAGGAATGACTAGCATTTTTAGTGCCGATGGACGTAACGTCGCATGCACGCTAATAGAAGCTGGTCCTTGCGTAGTGACGCAAGTAAAAAATTTAGAAACAGACGGGTACAACGCTGTTCAGTTGGCTTACGGTGAGCGAAAGGAGAAAAACACTCCAAAGCCACTTATCGGACACTTTAAAAAGGCCGGTACAACTCCGAAACAGAAAGTTGTTGAATTCAGAGACTTTAGGGTCGAATTCGAAGGTCAGGTTGATCTTGGAAAAACTGTAGAAGCAGGCCAAGTATTTATAGAAGGTGACTTCGTAGATGCTATTGGTACTTCAAAAGGTAAAGGTTTCCAAGGTGTAGTTAAGCGTCATGGTTTTGCGGGTGTGGGTGGACAAACACACGGACAGCATAACAGAGGTAGACACCCTGGCTCCATTGGTGCATGTTCTTGGCCATCGAGAGTATTCAAAGGCATGAGAATGGCAGGTAGAACTGGTGGTGATAGAGTTAAAGTTATCAACTTGAAAGTGTTGAAGATTTACGCGGAGAAAAACTTGCTATTAGTAAGTGGTTCTGTCCCTGGTCCAAAAAATTCTTTCGTTATCCTAGAGAAGTAAGACAATGGAATTAGCAGTATTAAAACATAACGGCGAAGAGACAGGTAGAAAAGTAACGCTTTCAGAAGAGATTTTTGGTGTTGAGCCAAATGATCACGCTATCTACCTTGATGTTAAACAGTTTTTGGCAAACCAAAGACAAGGTACACATAAATCAAAAGAGAGAAATGAAATTGCTGGATCTACTAAGAAGATCAAAAAGCAGAAAGGTACTGGCGGAGCAAGAGCCGGATCCATCAAATCTCCAGTGTTTAGAGGAGGAGGAAGAATTTTTGGTCCAAGACCAAGAAGTTATTCTTTCAAACTGAACAGAAAATTGAAGCAAGTGGCAAGAAAGTCTGCTTTAACTTATAAAGTAAGAGAAAATAGCCTAATGATTTTGGAAAATGTTTCATTTGATTCTCCAAGGACAAAGGATTACATAGCATTCTTGAATGGACTTTCTTTGACAGATAAGAAGACACTTTTGGTTCTTCCTGAAGACAACAAAAATGTTTATCTATCAAGCAGAAATTTACCTAAAGCTAAGGTTGTTTCAGTAAATGATGTAAACACTTACGAACTACTTAACGCAGACAGTTTGATGTTGTGCGAAGGATCAGTAGGTATTTTAGAAACCCTATTATTGAAGTAAGACAATGGAAATACTTAAAAAACCTTTGATTACGGAAAAGATTTCTGCGATGAACGAGAATGGTGTTTATGGATTCATAGTTGAAAAAACTGCGAAGAAGCCAGAAATCAAAAGAGCCGTAGAGAAAATGTATGGTGTAAAAGTAGTGGATGTAAGAACCATGCGATATGCAGGTAAATCAAAAACTAGATACACGAAAGCTAAAGTTGTAAGTGGGTTTACCAATGCCTTCAAAAAAGCGATTGTACAAGTTGCTGAAGGAGAGGTAATCGATTTTTACGGAGAAATTTAATTGAATCAAAATCATGGCAGTTAAAAAATTAAAGCCTGTAACCCCAGGAACCAGATTTAGAGTCGCTCCTGCATTTGATGAAATTACAGCATCAAAGCCAGAGAAATCTTTATTGGCTCCTTTGAAGAAGTCAGGCGGTAGAAATAATGTAGGTAAAATGACCTCCAGATATATTGGAGGTGGCCATAAGAGAAGACTTAGAATCGTTGATTTTAAGAGAACGAAGTTTGGTGTACCAGCAGTAGTTAAATCTATTGAATATGATCCAAACAGAACAGCACGTCTAGCGCTATTATATTATGTTGACGGTGCAAAGGCTTACATTATTGCCCCGGAAGGTTTGCAAGTTGGACAAACAGTGATTTCCGGTGAAAGCGTAGCTCCAGAAATTGGAAACGCAATGCAATTGGTAAATATCCCTTTGGGTACCATTGTTCACAATCTAGAGTTAAAACCTGGTAAAGGTGGCGCCTTAGCAAGAAGTGCTGGTGGATACGCTCAGGTAGTTGCAAGAGATGGCAAGTATGTAACAGTTAAATTGCCTTCTGGGGAAATGAGACTTATACTTGGTGTTTGTATGGCAACTGTTGGTGTTGTTTCTAATGGAGACCACATGAACGTAGTGTTAGGTAAAGCTGGTAGAAACCGTTGGTTAGGAAGAAGACCTAGAACAAGAGGTGTGGCCATGAACCCTGTCGATCACCCTATGGGTGGTGGTGAAGGTCGTTCATCAGGTGGACACCCTAGATCTAGGACTGGTTTGCTTGCAAAAGGTAAGAAGACTAGATCTCCTAAAAAATATTCAAATAAATTCATTATCAGTAAAAGATCTAAATAACTATGGCACGTTCATTAAAGAAAGGTCCTTATATAGAGCATCACTTGGCCAAAAAAGTGGATGTAATGAACGAGTCCGGAAAAAAATCAGTCATCAAGACTTGGTCGAGAAGATCAATGATTTCTCCGGATTTTGTAGGCCATACCTTTGCTGTGCATAATGGAAATAAATTTATTCCAGTGTTTGTAACAGACAATATGGTAGGTCATAAATTAGGAGAGTTTGCTCCTACAAGAAACTTTAGAGGTCACATCGCCAAGAAAGATAAAGGAAAGAGATAATCATGGAAGCAATAGCAAGATTAAACAACGTTCCTACTTCTACTCGCAAAATGCGATTGGTAGCTGACCTTGTAAGAGGTAAAAGAGTAGGGCATGCATTAAGTATACTGAAGTTTACACCAAATCATGGTGCTATTAAATTAGAGAAACTTCTTCTTTCTGCTGTGGCCAACTGGCAAGCAAAAAATCCAGACGAAAAACTTGAAGATGCTGATTTGTTTATCAAAACAATTCAAGTTGATGGTGGTCGTATGTTGAAAAGACTGAGACCTGCTCCTCAAGGAAGAGCGCACAGAATACGTAAAAGATCAAATCATGTGACTTTAGTTGTTGATGCATTCAGCACTGCAGTTACCGCTGATGAAGTACAAACAAAAGAAAACTCTAATTAAGATTAGACTATGGGACAAAAAGTAAACCCTATTGGTTTTAGACTTGGTGTAGTCAAAGGTTGGGATTCTAACTGGTACGGAGGTAAGGATTTTGCCGAGAAGCTTTATGAAGACCAACAAATCAGAAAGTATGTAAATGCTAGAATTCCAAAAGGCGGTATCTCTAAGGTAATAATCGAAAGAACCTTGAAAAGAATCACCCTAACAATACACACTGCCCGTCCGGGAGTTGTTATTGGTAAAGGTGGAGCTGAGGTTGATAAGCTTAAAGAGGAGTTGAAGAAATTGACCAACAAAGATGTTCAAATAAACATTTTTGAAATTAAGCGACCAGAAATGGATGCTAAATTAGTTGGAGAATCAATAGCTCAGCAACTTCAAGCTCGTATTTCTTTCAGAAGAGCAATGAAACAATCTATAGCTGCTACCATGAGAGTAGGAGCAGAAGGTATCAAAGTGAAACTTTCTGGTAGATTGGGTGGAGCTGAGATGGCAAGATCTGAAATGTATAAAGAAGGTAGAATCCCTCTACATACATTAAGAGCAGACATCGACTACGCTCTTTCTGAAGCAAACACAATCTATGGTATCATCGGTATCAAAGTTTGGATTTTCAAAGGCGAAGTTTATGGTAAGAGAGATCTTTCTCCGAATGTAGGTGCTGCCAATGAACCAAAAGGTGGAAATAACGCTAGAGGAAAGAGAAGAGAAGGCGGTCCAAAAAGAAGAAAGAGAAATAACTAATTTTCACCCTAAGTGAGAAATCATGTTACAGCCAAAAAGAACGAAATATAGAAAAATGCACAAGGGCAGAGTCAAAGGCATTGCACAAAGAGGGCACACGCTCTCATTTGGCAACTTTGGTATCAAGTCCCTTGAAGCTGGATGGATAACCTCGCGTCAAATTGAAGCAGCAAGGATTGCAATGACGAGAGCGATGAAAAGAGAAGGTCAGGTTTGGATCAGAATATTCCCTGATAAGCCTATCACCAAAAAACCTGCAGAGGTTCGTATGGGTAAAGGTAAGGGTGCTCCTGAGTATTGGGTAGCAGTGATCAAGCCAGGAACTATCCTTTTTGAAGCGACTGGAGTAAGTCTTGAAGTTGCCAAAGAAGCATTAAGACTAGCACAACAGAAACTTCCTGTAAGTACAAATTTTGTAGTACGTAGGGATTACGTAGGATAATAAAAGCTATGAAAAATTCAGAAATCAACTCACTTTCAAAAAGTGAACTAATCGAGAGAATCGCTGCTGAGCAATCTAATTTGACAAAGATGCGTTTTGCCCATGCAATCTCTCCGATTGAGAATCCTAATAAATTAAAAGAGACAAAGCGTACAATCGCGAGATTGAAAACTGCTTTGACGGCATCACAATTAGCTAAATAAGAATCAAGATGGCTACTACTGAGAGAAATCTACGTAAAGAAAGAATAGGAAAAGTAGTCAGCAACAAGATGGATAAATCCATCACAGTTGCCGTCGAGAGAAGGGTAAAACATCCTATCTACGGTAAATTTGTTGCCAAGACTACCAAATTTATGGTTCATGACGAGAATAACGAATGCCAATCTGGCGACCTCGTTAAGATAAGCGAAACTCGTCCGCTGAGTAAGAATAAGCGTTGGAGATTAGTAGAAATTATAGAAAAGGCTAAATAACATGGTACAACAAGAATCCAGACTAAGCGTAGCGGATAATTCAGGTGCTAAAGAAGTGCTTGTGATCCGCGTATTGGGAGGAACCAAGAAAAGATATGCTTCTATCGGGGATAAAGTTGTAGTGACTGTTAAATCCGCTCTTTCTTCTAGTAACATGAAAAAAGGAACCGTTTCTAAAGCGGTGATCGTGAGAACAAAGAAAGAAATTAGAAGAAAAGACGGTTCTTATATCCGATTTGAAGATAATGCTGCTGTTCTCCTTAATAACAACGACGAACCTAGAGGAACTCGGATCTTCGGCCCTGTCGCGAGAGAATTGAGAGAGAAGCAGTTTATGAAGATTGTATCCTTGGCCCCAGAAGTATTGTAATCATGGAAAGAAAATTCAATAAACAACCCAAATTACACATCAGAACAGGTGATACTGTAAAAGTATTGGCTGGTGATGATAAGGGTAAGACAGGTAAAGTACTTTCTGTAAACCTTGAAAAAAGGAGAGCAGTGGTAGAAGGCATTAATACAGTAACAAAACACGTAAAGCCGACTGCTACAAACCCTCAAGGTGGAATTGAAAAAAGAGAGGCAGCTGTACATATTAGTAACCTTATGTTGGTAGATCCTAAATCAGGTGAAGCTACTAGAATTGGTAGAAAACTAGGTGAAAACGGAAAATTAGTTAGATATTCTAAGAAAACTGGGGAGGTGATCAATGGCTAATCCTAGAATGAAAGATAAGTATCTTACTGAAATTGCTCCAGCATTAAAGGAGAAATTCCAGTATAAGTCAACAATGCAAGTACCTAAATTGACCAAAATTGTGTTGAACAAAGGTATTGGTGCTGCAGTTGCTGACAAGAAATTAGTAGATCAAGGAGTTGAGGAACTTTCTTTGATCACAGGACAAAGAGCTGTAGCTACTAAAGCAAAAAACTCTATCTCTAACTTTAAGTTAAGAGAAGAGATGCCAATTGGAGCTAAGGTTACTTTGAGAGGTGATAGAATGTACGAATTTCTTGATAGGCTGGCTACTGTTGCTCTTCCTCGAGTAAGAGATTTCAAAGGTATCAGTGATAAAGGTTTTGATGGAAGAGGAAATTATACGCTTGGTGTTACTGAGCAAATTATTTTCCCAGAAATCAGCATTGAAAAAGTAAACAGAATCTCAGGTATGGATATCACATTCGTGACAACTGCCGAAACAGACGAAGAAAGCTTCTCTTTGCTTAAAGCTTTTGGAATGCCTTTTATCAACAAAAATAATCCTGAATAATTATGGCAAGAGAATCATTAAAAGCTCGTGAGAGAAAAAGAGAACGTCTTGTAGCCAAGTACGCTAAGAAAAGAGCAGAATTAAAAGCTGCGGGTGATTACGAAGCTTTGGATAAGTTACCAAGAAACTCTTCTCCTGTTAGACTTCATAATAGATGTAAATTGACAGGTCGTCCGAAAGGTTACATGAGAAAATTTGGTATCAACAGGGTTACTTTCAGAGAAATGGCCTCTGCTGGAAAAATTCCTGGTGTTACTAAGTCAAGCTGGTAAAAATCGGACAAAAGTTTTTATTCTTAAAATCATTGTGTAACTTTGCACGCCCGAAATGGGTGTGCAGTTAGACTTATATAAATATGACTGATCCAATAGCTGATTATTTGACCAGATTAAGAAATGCCATTAAGGCATCTCACAGAATCGTTGAGATTCCCGCTTCTAATATCAAAAAAGAACTTACTAAAGTTCTTCATGATAAAGGATATATTCAAAATTACAAATTTGAAGAAGTTGGTCCTCAGGGATCTATCAAAATTGCTTTGAAATATAATCCTTCTACGAAGCAGAATGCAATTGTAAGTCTTGCTAGAGTTAGCAAGCCTGGTCTAAGAAAATATGTTAAACATGATGAGCTACCTAGAGTTATCAACGGCCTAGGTGTAGCTATTATGTCCACTTCGAAAGGTGTAATGACCGATAAAGAAGCCCGTACTGAAGGTATAGGCGGAGAAGTACTTTGTTACGTTTATTAATTAACCGTTATGTCTAGAATAGGTAAAAAACCAATAAATCTACCAGCGGGTGTTACTGTAGACGTGTCAGCACACAATACTGTCACTGTTAAAGGTCCCAAAGGTACGCTAACTCAGGATGTGAATCCCGATATTACCGTTGCGGTTGAAGCTAACCAAATTGTAGTAACAAGACCTACAGAATCAAAGAGACATAAATCTCTTCATGGTTTATATAGATCATTGTTAAATAATATGGTTATCGGTGTTTCCGATGGTTACAAGAAAGAATTAGAATTGGTCGGAGTGGGTTACAAAGCCTCGAACCAAGGGCAAATTCTTGAATTGGCACTAGGTTACTCACACAACATTTTCTTTGCTCTTCCTGATTCAATTTCATTGAAAACAGAGACACCAAAAGGTAAAAATCCTTTAGTGACTTTAGAAGGTATAGATAAGGAATTGATTGGACAAGTAGCAGCAAAAATCAAATCATTACGTAAAGTAGAGCCTTACAAAGGTAAAGGTGTTCGCTTTGTTGGTGAGATTGTAAGACGTAAAGCTGGTAAAACCGCAGGTAAAAAATAATTAAGATGGCTTTTAATAAGAATTCAAGAAGACTTAGAATCAAAAAAAGTATCCGAAGAAAGATCAACGGGACAGATTCTAGACCTCGTTTGTCAGTATTTAAAAGCAATACTGGTATATACGCTCAATTAGTTGATGACCTTAAGGGTCATACACTTGCGCAAGCCTCTTCCAAAGAACTTGGTGCTAAAAACAATACTATTTCAGTTTCTAAAGAAGTAGGATTGAAATTGGCTGAGAGAGCAGTTGCTAATGGTGTTGCTTCTGTGGTATTTGACAGAAGTGGTTATTTATATCATGGTAATGTTAAAGCTCTTGCCGATGGTGCAAGGGAAGGTGGCCTTAAATTTTAATAGATATTATGTCTCAAGTTAAAAGAAAACCCATAAGGGCAACAGATACAGAACTAAAAGAGAAAGTAGTTGCTATCAACCGTGTTGCTAAGGTAGTTAAAGGTGGTAGAAGATTTTCATTTTCTGCGATCGTTGTAGTAGGAGATAGCAATGGTGTAGTTGGATACGGATTAGGTAAAGCTAATGAAGTGACTGACGCAATTACTAAAGGTATCGAAGACGCTAAGAAAAATCTAGTTCGTGTTCCAATCCTGAAAGGGACTATTCCTCACGAACAATTAGGTAAATATGGTGGTGGTTTCGTATTGATCAAACCGGCTGCTCCAGGTACTGGAGTTATCGCAGGTGGTGCAATGCGTGCTGTACTTGAAAGTGCTGGTGTTACTGACGTTCTAGCTAAATCAAAAGGTTCATCAAATCCTCACAACGTAGTAAAAGCGACTATTGATGCTTTAACGCAGTTGAGAGATGCTATTGCCGTTTCTCAGCAAAGAGGAGTAAAAATGTCAAAAGTTTTTAACGGTTAAGGATATGGCTAAGATTAAAGTAACGCAAGTAAGAAGCATTATCAAGAGACCAAAAGATCAAAAAGCAACGATTGTAGCTTTAGGTCTTGGTAGAATCAACAGAACTGTAGAAGTTGAAAATACTCCTCAGATCGCTGGAATGGTAAGAAAAGTAAGTCACCTTGTAAAAGTGGAGGAAGCTTAATCATGAAATTACATACATTAAAACCTGCTGAAGGTTCTGTAAAAAATAGAAAAAGAATTGGTCGTGGTACTGGTTCTGGTAGAGGTGGTACTTCTACTAGAGGTCATAAAGGGGCTAAATCTAGATCTGGTTACAAATCTAAATTAGGATTTGAAGGTGGTCAGATGCCACTTCAAAGAAGAGTACCGAAATTTGGTTTCAAAAGTCTTAATAGAATAGAGTGCAAGCCTATAAATCTTGCTGCTTTACAAGATTTATCAGAGAAATATAGCTTAGATGCTATTACTTTCGATGTTTTGGTTGAGCATGGATTAGTTTCTAAGAAAGATGTTGTAAAAGTCCTTGGTATGGGCGAACTTACAGCGAAATTGAATGTAAGTGCTCACTATTTCTCTGCTTCTGCTGTTGAGGCTATTGAGAAAGTTGGCGGAACAGTTAACAAGATTTAATAAATGAAAAAGTTTATCTCAACAGTTAAGAATATCTTTTCTATTGAAGATCTAAGAATCCGTATCTGGAATACAATTGGATTTCTGGTTGTATTCAGGTTAGGTTCTTTTATCGTATTACCTGGTGTTGATCCATCAAAATTAGAGGATGCACCAGAAGGGATTTTCGGTTTGATAGATACATTCCTTGGAGGAGCATTTAGTAACGCTTCAATCTTTGGTTTGGGAATTATGCCCTATATATCTGCTTCCATTGTGTTGCAGTTATTGACTGTTGGAGTACCTTATTTTCAAAAATTACAAAAAGAGGGAGAGTCTGGTCGAAAAAGAATCAACCAAATTACTCGTGTTTTGACCATTGCAATTACCGTTGCTCAGGGTATTGGCTACATTACGGCTACTATTTTACCAACAGGTGCAGTAATGGTAGGTACTACCCTCTTTATGTTTAGTTCTCTTGTTTTGTTATCTGCTGGGACTATGTTCTGTATGTGGCTTGGAGAGAAAATCACTGAGAAAGGCATTGGGAATGGTATTTCGATGTTGATAATGATTGGTATTATCTCCAGATTCCCAGGAGCTATTATTGCAGAAGGGTTATCAAAAGGAACCTCTGGATTATTGCTCATTTTAATTGAAGCAGCGGTTTTATTCTTTGTTGTTTATGGTGTAGTAGCACTTACTGAGGCAACTAGAAGAATTCCAGTTCAATATGCAAAACAAGTCGTGGGCGGAAAGGTTTATGGGGGTCAAAGACAGTATATTCCTATCAAGGTTAATGCTTCTGGTGTAATGCCAATTATCTTTGCACAGTCATTGATGTTTCTTCCTGCATTAATTGCTCAAATTTGGTCTAGTGAAAGTGATATTGCAAATTACATAGGAGCTACTTTCTCTGATTTTACATCATGGCAGTATAATCTAGTTTTTGCTTTAATGATCATTCTATTCACTTTCTTCTACACAGCAATCACAGTTAACCCTGAACAGATTTCTGAGGATTTGAAACGTAATGGTGGTTTTGTTCCTGGTATCAAACCTGGAGCTCCAACATCAGAATTTATTGATAATATCATTTCAAGGATTACGCTTCCTGGTTCAGTGCTTTTAGCATTAGTAGCTATTTTACCAGCCTTTGCTATTATAGCTGGAGTTGGTGGAGAGTTTGCTCAATTCTATGGTGGTACTTCTCTTCTAATTATGGTAGGTGTTATCATGGATACTTTGAGACAAATTGAAAGTTACTTGTTGATGAGACATTACGAAGGAATGATGAAAAGTGGGAATATGAAAAATAATCCTTCTAATTACGCTCCAGCGATATGATCCAATATAAGACTTTCGAGGAAGTCCAATTAATTAAAGAAAGTGCTCAAATATTAGGCAAAGCCCACGGGGAAGTTGCTAAACATGTAAAAGCAGGTGTTCAAACCTCTTTTCTTGACAAAATTGCGGAGGAATATATAAGGGATCACAAAGGTGTACCTTCCTTCAAAGGATATAATGGTTTTCCAGCATCACTTTGTATTTCAGTAAATGAAGTGGTTGTACATGGTTTTCCAAGTAATTACGTATTGAAAGATGGCGATATAATCTCGGTAGATTGTGGAGTCTTTCACCAAGGTTTTCATAGCGATTGCGCTTATACTTACCCTGTCGGTGAAGTTTCTTCAGATATATTGTCATTGCTCAAAGCGACTAAGGAGTCGTTGTATCTTGGGATTGAGAAAGCAACTTTCGGTAATCGTGTTGGTGATATTGGCCACGCAATTCAAAAGTTTGTCGAGTCTAAAGGTTTTACAATAGTTCGAGAGTTAGTTGGTCATGGTTTAGGTAAACACCTTCATGAAGCTCCAGAAGTTCCAAATTATGGTAAAAGAGGTAGCGGACCTCTTCTCAATGAAGGTTTGGTTATAGCTATCGAACCGATGGTCAATCTTGGCACCAGAAATATTGTACAAGAAAGAGATGGTTGGACAATAAGAACTGCTGATAGAAAGGCATCAGCACACTACGAGCATACAGTAGCCATTTTCAAGGATAGAACCGAGATTCTGACTACACATCAATATATAGAAGATAATTATAAATTCTAAATATGGCTAAACAGACATCTATTGAACAAGATGGTACTATAGTAGAAGCATTGTCTAATGCAATGTTTAAAGTGGAGCTTGAAAATGGGCATCAGTTGATTGCGCATATTTCAGGAAAAATGAGAATGAATTATATTAAGATTCTTCCAGGAGATAAAGTAAAATTAGAGCTCTCTCCTTACGATCTTTCTAAAGGTAGAATTGTTTATCGATACAAATAAACTGTCATGAAAGTAAAGGCATCAATCAAGAAAAGAAGTGTTGACTGTAAAGTGATCAGAAGAAATGGAAAGCTTTACGTGATCAACAAGAAAAATCCTAAGTTTAAACAAAGACAAGGTTAATAATTATGGCAAGAATTGCAGGAGTTGACATTCCAGACAACAAGCGAGGAGAAATCGGCCTTACTTATATCTTCGGTATAGGTAGAAGTGCAGCTAAGGCTATCCTAGAGAAAGCAGGCATTTCCTTTGACAAGAAAGCGGGTGAGTGGGATGATGAAGAATCTACCGCTATTAGAAATATTATTGCTGAAGAATACAGAACAGAAGGTGTTTTGAAATCTGAGATCCAGCTTAATATTAAAAGATTAATGGATATTGGTTGTTATAGAGGTCTTAGACATAGAAAAGGTCTTCCTTTGAGAGGTCAAAAGACAAAAAATAATGCCAGAACAAGAAAAGGTAAGAGAAAGACTGTTGCTAACAAGAAGAAAGCAACTAAATAAATCTTGATTTAGATTATGGCTCAGAAAAGAAACGATAAAGCTAAAGGTAAAAAAAGAGTAGTTAAAGTAGAAGCGGTAGGTCAAGTGCATATCAAAGCTTCTTTTAACAATATCATCATCTCTATTACCAATAATTCTGGACAGGTGATCTCTTGGGCTTCTGCCGGTAAAATGGGATTCAGAGGTTCTAAGAAGAATACACCTTATGCAGCTCAGATGGCAGCGCAAAATTGCGGTCAAGTAGCATATGATTTAGGATTGAGAAAAATTGAGGTTTTTGTAAAAGGTCCTGGAGCAGGTAGAGAGTCTGCTATAAGAACATTACAAAATGTAGGTCTTGATGTGACTACGATTATTGATGTGACTCCACTTCCGCACAACGGATGTCGTCCTCCAAAACGTAGAAGAGTTTAATTCATTAAAGAAGATATAGAATGGCTAGATATAGAGGTCCAAAGGCAAAGATTGCTAGAAAATTCGGTGAGCCTATTGAAGGACAAAGCAAGGCACTTCAAAAGAAAAACTACCCTCCAGGACAACACGGTAGAGGTAGAAGAAAAAAGCAGTCTGAATATGCTATTCAGCTTGCTGAAAAACAAAAAGCTAAATACATCTACGGTATTTTGGAAAGACAATTCTCCAAAATGTTTGATATTGCTTCAAGAAAACAAGGTATTACAGGTGAGAACTTGTTACAATTGTTAGAAGCAAGATTGGATAATGTCGTTTACAGATTAGGTATTGCTCCAACAAGAAGAGCTGCTAGACAGCTGACTTCTCACAAGCATATCTTGGTAAATGGTGAATTGGTTAATATTCCATCATATACTTTAAAACCTGGTGATGTTGTATCGGTAAGAGAGAGATCTAAGTCTCTTGAAGCGATCACTGCTAGTTTGGCAGGAAAAGGTACAGTGCGTTATTCATGGTTAGAGTGGGATAACACTTCATTAGCAGGTAAGTTCGTAAGCATTCCAGTAAGAGATGATATTCCTGAGAATATCAAAGAACAACTGATTGTCGAGCTTTACTCTAAGTAATATTAATTCAGACTTAAAAAGAACTATTGATATGTCCATACTAGCATTTCAAATGCCCGAAAAAGTGGTGATGGAAAAGGCAGATGATTTTCACGGCCTATTTACCTTCAAGCCACTTGAAAAAGGCTATGGGGTCACCATTGGTAATGCCTTGAGGAGAATTTTGTTATCTTCTCTTGAAGGTTATGCCATCACATCTGTGAAACTTCCAGGGGTGGTTCATGAATTTTCCACGCTTGAGGGAGTTGTAGAAGATGTAACTGATATAATTCTTAACCTGAAGCAGGTTAGATTTAAAAAGGTTCATGAAGCTATCGACGGTAAAATTACCGTAGAAGTTAAAAATCAGTCTATTTTCACTGCTGGAGATATCGCGAAATTTACTTCCTCTTTTGAGGTTTTGAATCCCGATTTGGTGATTTGCCACTTGGATGAGTCAAAAAGTTTAGAAGTTGAACTTACAGTAGAAAAGGGAAGAGGATATCTTCCTGCTGAAGAGTCCAAACCAAAGGAGCAAGTTTTTGGTGTTATCCCAATTGATGCGATTTTTACGCCTATCAAAAACGTGAAATATAGCATTGAAAATACAAGGGTAGAGCAAAAAACTGACTTCGAAAAATTGATCCTTGAGGTTACTACAGATGGGTCTATACATCCAGAAAAGGCACTTCAAGAATCAGCTAAGATTCTTATTCAGCATTTCATGTTGTTTTCTGATCAGACTATGGTACTTGACTCTACTGGAGTTTCGGAACCTGAACCTATTGATGAAGAATTCCTTCACATGAGAAAGTTATTGAAAACTTCTCTTGGTGATTTGGATCTGTCAGTTAGAGCATTTAATTGCTTGAAAGCTGCAGACGTGAAGACGCTTGGTGATCTTGCCAAATTGGAAATTTCTGATATGATGAAATTTAGAAACTTTGGCAAAAAATCTCTTGCTGAATTGGAGCAATTAATCCAAGAAAAAGGCCTGACCTTCGGAATGGATTTATCTAAGTATAAACTTGATGAAGAGTAAATAAAATGAGACACGGTAAGAAATTTAACCACCTTGGAAGGACAGCAAGTCATAGAAAAGCAATGCTTTCTAACATGGCTTCCTCACTAATTCTTCACAAGCGTATTTCTACAACGCTTGCAAAGGCTAAGGAATTGAGAAAATATGTAGAGCCTCTTATCTCTAGAGCTAAGGAAGACACTACACACAACAGAAGAATTGTATTTTCATATCTACAAAGCAAAGATTCTATCAAGACTCTTTTCGGTGAAGTAGTTGAAAAAGTTGCAACTAGACCTGGAGGATATACTAGAATTATTAAAACTGGTAATCGTCTTGGTGATAATGCTGAAATGTGTATCATCGAATTAGTTGATTTCAATGAATTGATGTTGAAAGACGCTAAACCTGCTAAGAAAACTACTAGAAGAAGTAGAAGAGGTTCAGGTGCTGCTACTGCTACAGAAACAGTTGCTAAGACTGATGATACAGCTACAGAAGCTAAAGAAGATGATAAGAAAGATGATAACGCTGCAGAATAATATGTTGCTATTATCTTAATAGAGAGGGATTGGACTTTTGTTCAATCCCTTTTTTTATATCCTTTGCTGTATAAGAATATTTATCTTTAGAAATTTCTTAAATTTGTAAAACCTTCCAGTGAAAATGAACAAACAAAAAGCAACCCTACTACTCGCTGACGGAACTATTTTCCGTGGCACTTTAATCGGAAAGCCAGGCACAAATGGTGGAGAAATATGTTTCAATACCGGTATGACAGGATACCAAGAGATCTATACTGACCCATCTTATACTGGTCAAATTGTAGTTACTACAACTTCTCATATTGGCAACTATGGTGTGATTGACGAGGAAGTTGAATCAGACTCGCCAACTATAGCAGGAATAGTAGTAAATTCTTTTTCGAATACATACAGCAGAGTTGATGCAGACAGCTCGCTTCAAGATTATTTGGTAAATCATGATATAACAGGAATCGCTGACATCGATACAAGGATGTTGGTTAGACATCTTCGTTCGAAGGGAGCTATGAATGCAATAATTAGCTCAGAGTTTGAAGAGGATTTAGCGGGGCTTAAAGCCCAGTTGAATTTGGTTCCTGACATGAATGGTTTAGAGCTTTCTTCTAAAGTTTGTACTAAAGAGCCTTATTACTTTGGAGATGAGAATTCGCCACTGAGAGTAGCTTGTATGGATTTTGGGATCAAGAAAAATATATTGAGAAACCTTGCTGATCGTGGTGTTTACTGCAAAGTTTTTCCAGCCAAAACTACTTTTAAAGAAGTGCAAGAATGGAATCCAAATGGATATTTCTTGTCTAATGGGCCTGGTGATCCTGCTGTGATGGATTACGCCGTAAAAACAACGAAAGAAATACTAGACTCTGGAAAGCCAGTATTTGGGATTTGTCTGGGACATCAATTACTTGCTGAGGCTTGTGGCGTATCTACTTACAAAATGCATCATGGTCATAGAGGTTTGAATCATCCGATCAAAAACATTTTGACTGGAAAGAGTGAAATTACATCTCAAAACCATGGCTTTGTAGTCAAAAGAGAGGGTGTTGAGAGCAATGATCAGCTTGAAATTACACATGTCCATCTCAATGATGGTACTATTGCAGGTATCAAACTAAAGAACAAACCTGCATTTTCTGTGCAGTATCATCCAGAATCATCTCCAGGACCTCATGATTCGAGGTATTTATTTGATGATTTTGTATCTTTAATGAACAAAAATTAAAACCTATTTAAACCATATTAAAATTATGACATTAATTCAATCAATTCACGCAAGACAAATTTTAGACTCTAGAGGAAACCCAACTATTGAAGTAGATGTGTTTACTGAAAATGGTGCTTTTGGAAGAGCTGCTGTGCCTAGTGGAGCTTCCACAGGTGTCAATGAAGCTGTTGAACTTCGTGATGGTGACAAATCAAAGTATCTTGGTAAAGGAGTCTTAAAGGCGGTTTCTAATGTTAATGATGTCATTGCTCCAGAATTACTTGGACTTGATGTTTTTGAGCAGAATCTTATTGATCATATTATGATTGATCTTGATGGTACTCCTAACAAAAGTAAACTGGGAGCAAATGCAATCCTTGGTGTTTCTTTGGCGGTGGCTAAAGCAGCAGCTATGGAAGCTGGACAGCCTCTTTATAGATACATTGGAGGTGTGAATGCAAATACACTTCCTGTTCCAATGATGAATATCATCAACGGTGGATCTCACTCAGATGCTCCTATCGCGTTTCAAGAATTTATGATCAGACCTGTAGGTGCTGATACATTCTCAGAAGCAATAAGAATGGGTGCTGAGATTTTCCATCATTTGAAGAAAATCTTACATGACAAAGGTCTAAGTACTGCCGTGGGTGATGAAGGAGGATTTGCTCCTAATTTCTCTGGAGGAACTGAAGAAGCTTTGGCTTGTATCCTTGAGGCTATTGAGAAAGCCGGTTACAAGGCTGGTGAAGAAATCACAATTGCTTTGGATTGTGCAGCATCTGAATTTTTCGAAGATGGTCAATACGATTATAAGAAATTTGAAGGTGAATCAGGTAAAATCAGGTCTAGAGAAGAGCAAGTTGCTTATTTGGCTGAGCTTACCGAAAAATATCCGATTGATTCTATTGAAGATGGATTTGCGGAGGAAGATTGGCAAGGTTGGTCAATGTTGACTGCTAAGATTGGAGATAAAGTGCAATTAGTGGGCGATGATTTGTTCGTTACAAATGTGAAATTCCTTCAAAGAGGAATTGAAGAGAAATCTGCCAATTCTATTTTGATTAAAGTAAATCAGATTGGCACATTAACTGAAACTTTGAATGCAATATCTCTAGCACACAAAGCGGGCTTTACTGCTGTGATGTCGCATAGATCTGGTGAAACAGAAGATTCAACAATAGCTGATTTGGCTGTTGCTGTAAACTGCGGACAGATTAAAACTGGTTCTGCTTCCAGATCTGATAGAATGGCAAAGTATAATCAATTGCTTAGAATAGAAGAGCAATTGGGCGAATCAGCTTATTTCCCTAAGAAATAATATGATTCAGTTTGAATAGATATAGTTATAGCAGCCTTCGGGCTGCTTTTTTTTGTGATGTTCAATAAACAAATAAGCCTTAGCAGTCAAGCTAAGGCTTATATTGTAGAGTGCAATTTGTTTGTTGAAACTGACCTAATTTCCTATTCGACAAAGATATCTGCAATATCTTCTCTTATCTCTGATTCGTTATTTTCTGAATAAGCGCCATTTTTTAGATGTTCTTGATAAATTTGAGAATCTATGCAAAACATCCCTCTTCCAGGAAAGTAAAATACTGAGTCTCCAACTTTAATCGTCTTTTTTGTTTGAAGGCAAATACCCTTCTGTTTGGATTCGATAAATTTTCCCATGAGTGATTTTAATTATAAACTTCTTTAATATAAGGATCAAATTCCGCATTAGAAACACTTATTTTATATAGTTTATGTAGGCTTGATTTTTATCTGTTAAAATATATTTAAGGTATTGATTTTAAATGCATTATAGTTTTGATTTTTCATTCTTTTAAGTTTTGTTTTCCTTAAGAATTTTTTGAGGTTATTTTGAATCGTTTTAATAAATAGACTTTTTTTTTAAGTTTGTAGATTGTCTGGTTATAAAAAAGGTTTTCGAAATTTTCATTCATGCTCTTCAACTCCCTGGATTTTGCTGTCTTTTTACCGATTGTATTTTTTTTATACTGGTTCGTTTTTAAGAATAATTTAAGATCTCAAAATCTTTTAATTGTAGTAGCTAGTTACGTGTTTTATGGTTGGTGGGATTGGAGATTTTTAGCGTTGATTGCTTTCAGTACTCTTGTTGATTATTTAATAGGAATAGAATTAGGGAAGGAAGGGGATAGATTCAAAAGAAGAGGGTTGTTAATTATTAGTATTTTAGTTAATATAGGTTTTCTCGGCTTTTTCAAATACTACAATTTCTTTCTAGATAATTTCATAACAGCCTTCTCTATTGCTGGAATGCCTATAAAAGCTAATACACTGAATATTATTCTTCCTGTCGGAATAAGTTTTTATACTTTTCAGACATTGAGCTATTCTATTGATGTGTATAGAAGAAAGCTCGAACCTACAAGGGATTGGATTTCATTTACTGCATTTGTTAGCTTTTTTCCACAGTTAGTTGCAGGCCCTATAGAACGTGCAACAAATCTTTTGCCTCAGTTTTATAAAAAGAGAATATTTGATTCTTCTGCTGCAGTAGATGGTTTAAAGCAAATATTGTGGGGCTTGTTTAAAAAAATGGTAATTGCAGATAATTGTGCAGAATACGCCAATTTGATTTTTAATAATTCTTCAGATTATTCGGGCAGTACTTTAGTTTTAGGAGCATTCTTTTTTGCCTTTCAGATTTATGGTGATTTTTCAGGTTATTCAGATATAGCTATAGGAACCTCAAGACTGTTTGGGTTTAATTTAATGCAGAATTTTGCATTCCCCTACTTCTCTCGAGACATTGCAGAATTTTGGAGAAGATGGCACATGTCGTTGACGACTTGGTTTAGAGATTACGTTTATATTCCTTTAGGAGGAAGTAGAGGAAGTCTGTATGAAAAAATCCGTAATACATTTATCATTTTCCTTGTCAGTGGATTTTGGCATGGAGCCAACTGGACTTTTATAGTTTGGGGAGCACTCAATGCAATATATTTTCTTCCTTCTTTGATTTTAGGAAAAAATAGAAAAAATTTAGATGTACCCGCAGAAGGGAATCGATTGCCAAGTTTCAGGGAAGCAATCTCCATATTGAGTACTTTTATCTTAACGGTGTTTGCTTGGATCTTCTTTAGGGTCGAAAATATGAGTCATGCATCTAGTTTCATTAGCGGGATATTCACTAAAAGCTTATTTTCTATGCCTAATTTCACTCAGTTAGAAGGCGCTCTTACTTTGTTGGTTTTGATTGCGGGATTTATCTTGATAGAATGGAAAGGCAGAGTTGGGCAATATGCGATTTCAAATTTGGGAGTAAAAAGAAGTAGATTTTTTAGATGGTCTATGTATATATTGATTATTCTTTCAATAGATATTTTTGGAAATACATCAGAAGAGATTGAATTCATTTATTTCCAATTTTAATTTGATAGCCATGAAGTCATTCTTAAAAAAGTCATCAATTTTTCTATTGTTATTATTGGTCTTAAATGTGCTCATGTTCTTCTTGATCAAACTTTTTTATATCAAGGATTATGAAGATGTTGATCTCAAATTTTCATCTTTTCTATTAGCAGATTCTCATGGTACTCCAATTGGAGACTTTTCGGAGGAGTATGATGTCCATAATTTTTCAGGTCAAAGTGATTCTTATTTGGATATGGAAAGGAAGCTAAAATACCTAATTAGAAACACAGATGTTGACACAATTTATATAAGCGTGGACGATCATACACTTTCTCCTACAAGAGAAAATCAAAATAACTTAGATCGTTCGGCGTATTATACGACTAAAGAAGATTATTCAAATTACTTTGATTATATCAATGATAAGTACTTAAAGTATTATTTGATTTTCTTGAATGACCGCTACAGTTTGGTGATAAAGAACTTCATTCAAGAAGAGTTGTTTGCTTTTTCCAAATGGGGTGGGAGCAGTTCCAAAATTCCATGGGAAAAATTAACAGTTGAGGAACAAAAAGAAAAAAGTAAAGCTCGATTTGAGAATTATTTTGAAAAGCCTGACCCTTCTGTAAAGATGTCAGCAGCTCTCCAAAATATTATTTCTATCTGTGAGGATAATAACATTAAATTATTTGGAGTGAGATTTCCAGTTTCTAAAGTGTATTATGGGATCTTAGGTGAAGAAAGTTATCATGCTGATAGTCTGTTTTTTAAAAATGGTCTAGTAGTATTGGATTTTGACAATTTGCTCTTAGAACAAGATTCACTCTTCCGAGATATGGATCATTTGGACAAAGAAGGGGGAGGTGTTTTTGCCGATATTTTGTTTGATACTATTGATAGTATTCCCTAAGGAATCTGAGCTTCTAGCAAAAAAAAAGACTGATCTACTGACCAGTCTTTTCCAAACAACTCAAACACTAAATTAATCTTTATTCCACAGTAACTTCAAAGTAATATTCTTGGCCATTTGGATATAAACCTAATATTACTATTTCCTCTCCTTTATTTTCTCCTAAAATCTGGATGACATCATTGGCGTTACTAATTCTGTATCTTCCATCAGAACCTATAATCGAGGTAATAATAAAGCCCGGTCTTGCTCCGGATTTTTCCCATTCTTTATTATCCACTGAAAGTATGGATGCTCCTCCTTGGATATTTAGTTTTTCTTGAATATTCGATTTTAAATCCTCAAAAGTGACTCCTGAATATTCTAGCACGACTGGAACCTCTTTTTTCACTATTTTAGTATCGCCAGAAATATTTTTCAAAGTAGCTTTTACTTCTTCTTCTTTTCCGTCTCTAAGATATTTTAAACTTACTTGGTCTCCCGGACGCTTTCTTGCAACCATTTCCTGAAGTTTTGCAACTGAATTTGTGCTTACCCCATCTACACCAATAATAATATCACCTTTTTGTAGGCCAGCATCTGCACCGCCACTTCCTTCATTTACTCCATTTACATAGACTCCTTGTGAGACGTTAATGTCTAACTCAAACTGATCAATAAGCTCTGGGGAAACATCTATTATCGTGACTCCAAGCAATCCTCTTTGAACGGTGCCGTATTTGAGTAAATCATCAACTACTTTGTTGACAATTGAACTTGGAACAGCAAACGCATATCCATTGAAAGTACCTGTTCTTGATGCAATCGCAGTGTTAATACCAATTAATTCACCTGCTAAATTGACTAATGCACCCCCTGAATTCCCTGGGTTCACGACAGCATCAGTCTGAAGAAAGGATTCGATAGACAAATCATTTTCACCTGTTCTTAAAATGCCAATGTTTCTTGCTTTAGCACTGATAATGCCTGCAGTAACTGTAGAAGTTAAGTCAAATGGATTTCCCACTGCCAATACCCATTCACCTATATTTGTCTCATCAGAATTCCCAAACCTAACGAAGGGTAATCCATCCTTTTCAATTTTTAATAAGGCCAAATCAGTCGTAGGATCTGTTCCAATCACTCTTGCAGTATACCTCGTATTGTTTTCTAAGGATATTTCTACTTTGGTGGCATTTTCTATTACGTGATTATTTGTGACTATATAGCCATCTTCAGAAATAATTACACCAGAGCCAGAACTCCTTGCCTCTCTGGGCATTTGGTTTCTTTCGGGAGATCTAAATCCGAAAAGTTCTTCAAATGGATCTGAACCTCTTTGTCTTTGAGATACAGTAACTGAACTCTTTACATGAACTACAGCAGGAGTCACAAGCTCTGCGGCAGCTACGAAGTTAATTCCATCAGGAACTGTGAATTTGTCATTTGAAAGCCAATTCACGAAGCTTGTATCTTGTTTTTCAGAAAAGGTGGTTGCTGTATTTTGCTTTGATAAATAGCTTACACCTGCTAAAGCAACTATACCACCAATTAATGAGGCTAAGATAATACCTAGGAAAAATTGCTTTTTATTCATTTCATTTTGCGTTTATGTTTGAAATAAGATACACGAAATTTACAATCAACAGTTGTCAAAAATCAAGCTTATTGTGATGATTGATAGCGTTTTTTAACATGGTTTAACAGATTATATTGATTTGTCAATCCCACATCTATTTAACATATATTTTCAAAATCAGTTTAATAATATCTTACTTTCTATAAAATAGCTTTTACTTAGGTCAATGTTTTTCTATTAATTTCATTGATTTTGGTAGCAGTTAATGAAATGAAGATTTTGGGGATTGTGAATTGACTTAATAATTTTGATTTTATCATGTATATTGAGAGTGGTTTGAAAAGTGTAAAAAACAAATATGAAATTCTACAGCATATTTATCTCCATATTTTTTTTGATAACCTCGGCAGAGGCAACTCTATTTGATTATCAGGGATTAGATACCTTATTGAAGGTTTCTGAAAAAGAGAGCCTACAACAAGAGAAAAATAAAGAGGAAAAACCTTCTCTTGAAGGTAGTATTCGAAAGGGGCAGGATTATACCATTCAGCTAAATAGAATGAATTTTATCTTGGGTAAAGAGTTGGATACGCTCGAAATCATGGAAGATATTCCTTGGGTAGAGCGTCTTACTGGAGTAGTAGAGAATAGACTCAATGACCCAACTTCGCTTATTAGCATTCGATATTTAAATGAATTAGATAATCTGCTTAGAAATATCCGTGCTCAAGTTGAGGTAGCAGAGCGAAAAGTGACTGCTAGAACCGAAGAATTGGTTAGTGTTCGTGAGCAGATTCAGGAAATTAAAGAAGATCAAATTTTCAGATTGGATGTTAGAGACCCTTCAATTTTAAAAGAGTATCAAACAGCCATCGTTCAGCTGAGAGAACAAACAGAAAAAACTGAGTCTCTTCTAAACGAACAAAGGGTCTTTACTGCTTATTATCAAACTCGAATTTCAAGAATGATGATCAAAATCTCTGAACTTTCGGAGATGATTGATGCTGAAAAGAGAAAGGCAGAAAAGGCCTTGTTGTCTAAAGATATGGCATTCCCATGGGAAAAATCTAAGACAGATTCATCACTTAATCTAAGTGGAGTGTTTTTTGAGTCTCTAAAATTAAATGAAGCGATTTTGTCAAGGTATATTAAAAACCAATTAGGTTTAACAATTTTTTTAAGTGTCATCTTTCTTTTATTCTATTTGTGGGTCAATAATATTTTGAAGGTGATAAAGGCAGAAAAGGAGTTTTCAAATATTATTTTAGAACGAGCCAATTATGTCCCCAAGAATACTTTTTTAAGTGTTATAGTTGTTTTTTTTCCAATCTTACCTTTTATTTTTTCTAACCCTACGATCTCATTTCTCACTGTTTTGAATTGGATAATTGTTGTCACAGTGACTGTATTATTGTATGGTAAATTCCCGAAATCGCTTTTTAGAAATTGGCTGGCTTTCGTATTTATATTTTTGATATATACTGTTAGCAATTTATATCGAGACATTAATTATTCCGAAAGATGGTATCTTTTTGCGCTGAGTATTATTGGGATTTTTTTAGCTCTCAGAATAGTAAAATTTCAACGAAGTAATCCGGATTTGCTTCCTACTTTCATAGAGGTTTTGGTAAAATTTTACATTGCAATGCAAGTATTATCAATTCTTGCGAATGTATTTGGAAGGTTTACTTTAAGCAAATTGTTAGGAACTGCCGCTACAATGAGCTTTGCCCAGGCAGTGGGGCTTTATTTGTTTGTGTTGATAATTATGGAAGTGATTTATTTGCAAATTGAAGTAGGGCGAAAAAAAGAAACCGAATTCACCTCTTTTATTGATTTCCATGGAATTCAGAAGCGTGTAAAAAAAGTTTTTTATGGAATAGCAGCCCTTATTTGGACTTATTATTTTCTGGATAATATTTCTTTATTGGACATTTTTATAGAGAAAAGCAGAGTTTTTCTTTCTACAGAAAGATCTTTAATTAACTCAACTTTTACTTTTGGAAACATCCTGATATTCTTCTTATTAGTTTATGTCTCAAGTGTAGTTGCTAATAATATAGCCTATTTTGCATCTATTAAGGATCAGCAAAAGGGAGAGTCAAGAGATAAAAGATTAGGTTCGTCTATACTTTTGATACGATTAAGTGTGCTTGCTGTGGGTTTTCTTCTAGCAGTTGGCGCTTCGGGAATTGGTTTTGATAAAATAGCAATAGTGCTTGGGGCACTTTCTTTAGGGATTGGTTTTGGTCTTCAAACGATTGTAAATAATTTAGTTTCTGGGGTAATACTTGCTTTTGAAAAACCAATTCAAATTGGAGATGCAATCGAGGTTGGTGGTCGTTCCGGAACAGTCAAAGAGGTCGGTATCAGGTCAAGTAAGATTTTAGCGTATGATGGTTCGGAAATTATAATTCCAAATGGGGATTTATTATCCCAACATTTGATTAATTGGACACTCTCAGATCAGAAAAGACGTGTGGAATTGATTATCGGAGTAAGCTATGGTTCTGATATGGATTTGGTTTCTGAAATTTTGACTAAGCAATTGCAGATTGATGAAATCATGAAAAACCCAACTCCAAAAGTGTTTTTACAAAGTTTTGCTGATAGTGCAGTTGAGTTTAGAGTGCTATTTTGGGTCGAAAATTTTGGTTTATGGATTGATATTAGGAATAAAGTGATGAGAGGAATATTCGCATCCTTTAAAGAAAATGGTGTTGAGATTCCTTTCCCTCAAAGAGATTTGAATTTAAAAGCCTTTCCTAATATTCTAGATGAAAAAATTAAATCAATTGGAGAATTGGAAGAACTTGAAAAATTGAAAAGAAATCAAGATTCCAAAGATTGATTCTTCTCTACTTTTAAATTATTTGCAGCTGGCAAAGACATTAAATTCTCTAGAAACATGTCAATTTAGGATTTTTTTTTAAAAAAAGATTGGCTTTTGAAAACCTTTTCTTACATTTGTATGTGTATACATTTAATACAAATACAATAAATACAAATGAGAATAGAAGAGGCGATTAAACAAAAGGAATTTAAAGATCCCTACAATAAAGTGGTCGTCAATCTGCTTTATACGAGTAGTTATATTGTTTCTAATCAAAGTTCTTTGTTCAAACCATTGGGATTGTCGCCTGAACAGTATAATGTATTAAGAATTCTTCGCGGTCAGAATGGAAAACCCATTACAGTATCATCGATTCAAGAAAGAATGCTGAACAAAATGTCAAATGCTTCTCGATTAGTCGAAAAATTAAAACAAAAAGATTTTGTTTTAAGGGAAGAATGTCCAAGTGATAGAAGACAAGTTGATATTATGATTACAGAAAAGGGTCTTGCTATATTGACTGAATTGGAATCTGCGGTTTATGAGTTTAATAAGCAGCTTGTTAATTTAAGCGAAGAAGAAACAATTCAACTCAATGGTCTGTTAGACAAAATGCGTGGGTGATTTTTTTTACCTATATTATTGTATAGACATTCAATGTAAAAATAACTAATAAATAAACTAATAACAATTTAAAGTAAAAATTATGAGCACTACAGCAACAAAATGGGTTATTGACCCAACTCACTCAGAAGTATCATTTAAAGTAAAACACTTAGTAATTTCTACAGTAACAGGATATTTCAGGAAATTTGAAGGTTCAGCTGAATCTACTTCTGATGATTTCCAAGGAGCAAAAGTATCTTTCTCAGCAGACATCGATAGTATCGATACAAATCAAGCTGATAGAGATGGTCACTTGAAATCTGACGATTTTTTCAATGCAGCTCAATATCCAAAATTATCTTTCTCAGGAGTTATCGAAGGCGATAAATTGAAAGGTGACCTGACTATCAGAGAAGTGACTCAAGCCGTTGAATTGGATGTTGAGCTTGGTGGTGTAGCAGGTGATCCTTACGGTCAAACTAAAGCTGGGTTTGAAATCGAAGGTAAAATTAGCAGAAAAGATTTTAATTTGAAGTGGAATGCAGTAACAGAAGCTGGTTCTGTAGTCGTTTCTGACGCAGTTAGAATCATTTTGAGTGTTCAGTTGGTAAAACAATAATTTCTATAAAAAGAAATTAAAATTCAATTAGAGGCTGAGCGTTTTAAATCTCTCAGCCTCTCTTAAAAAAACTAAATTATCAATATCATGTCAGCACTTATCACAGGTATTCATCACATCACGGCAATAGCTGGAAATGCTCAAAAAAATGTGGATTTCTACACAGGAATTCTTGGATTGAGATTAGTTAAGAAGACAATCAACTTCGATGCTCCGGACGTTTACCATTTTTACTTTGGAGATGAGCTTGGCACTCCTGGGACAGTTTTTACAACTTTCCCTTTTGATGGAGCTAGGAAAGGAACCAAAGGAACTGGTGAAATGACTTACACAGCTTTTTCAATTTCTGAAGATGCTCTGCCCTATTGGATAGAAAGATTAAAGAAATACAATATTCCCACATCAGATGTATTGACACGTTTTGGTGAAAAATTGATTCGATTTGAAGATCATGATGGAATGGGTATAGAGTTGATCGCTAATGATAATGATGAAAGGAAAGGATGGACCTATGGTTTTATCCCAAATGAACATGTGATAAAAGGTTTCTACGGAGCGACCCTAAATCTTAAAGCAAAAGAACTTACAGAAAAGTTGCTCACCCAATTTATGGATTATAAATTCATAGCTGAGGAAGAGGGTCGCTTCCGTTATGGAACTGCAGGTAAGCCTGGTGATATTGTAGATATCGTCTTGGACAAAAATGGTCGTCAAGGAGTACAGAGTGCCGGGACCGTCCACCACATTGCTTTCAGAACAGCGAATTCAGCGTCTCAATTGGAGGTTCAACAAATCCTAATCAATAATGGCTATCATGTGACGGAAGTAAAAGATAGAAACTATTTTACGTCCATTTACTTCAGGGAGCCAGGTGGGGTTTTGTTTGAAATAGCAACCGATGAACCTGGCTTTGCTATTGATGAAGATGAAGCACATTTGGGAGAATTGCTCAAATTACCTGATTGGGCGGAGCAGCATAGAGACAAGATCGAACCAAAATTAGCCAAAGTTCAATTAAATGTAGAGAAATATGTCTGATACCAAAAGAGAAGGAAAGCCAATAAGCGAAGCTAAAAAAGTTGCAATAATGCTTCATGGCAGAGGAGCATCGGCTGATAGTATTATAGGACTTCAGAATTACCTTGATTTGGAAGATTTTGCGATTTTGGCACCGCAAGCAGTTGGGAATACTTGGTATCCGTATAGCTTTATGGCTCCCGATCAAAACAACGAGCCTTCATTGACGCATGCTTTGCACTCAGTAGAAGAATTGGTAGAAGAAGTTACTTCAGCTGGAATTTCATCTAATCAAATCTATTTTATAGGATTTTCGCAGGGCGCATGTCTTTCATTGGAGTATGCATCTAGAAATGCCAAAAAATATGGAGGGGTAATAGCTTTCACAGGAGGTTTGATTGGAGAAAAAATCAATCATTCAAATTACTCAGGTACATTCTCAGGAACACCAATTTTCATAGGTTCTAGCCATAAAGATATGCACGTACCTTTGTCTAGGATCGAAGAATCGGTAGAGATCATGGAAAAAATGGGTGCTGCCACCAAAACATTGATCTTTCAAGATACAAACCATACAATTCGACAGGAAGAGATTGATTGGGTAAATGTCAATATCCTATCAAAAAATTAATATTTGTTTCTTATTATTATGAAAAATAGCCAGCGGAATCGTTGGCTTTTTTTGTGCCCCAAGGTCTGTGTCCCCACAAACCTTAAGTTAACACATAACCCTAACCATGGTCTCTGTTCCAAAAATCAATCAATTTCTTCCTTGGGCATTTGGTCTAAAGAATTATCATAAACTTTAATTAACATTTTAAGATAAATATTCCTAAAGAGTAGTTCAAAGCAATTTTTTAAATCCCAAACCAAATAGCGATGGTATATTTCCTGTTTAGATTATATCTATAAATAGAATGATAAATTTCGTTTAGTTTGACTTAAATTTGTAATTACCTATTATTATTATTATTGAGCAAATCAAATTTAGTTTGATTAGGCTTTTGCCCTGTCTGCATATTGCTATGGGTATTAATTTTATTTATTATGCGTAAATTTCTTGTTTTTTCGCTTGGACTTATGTCCGTGTTAGCATTTACTACTTTCATTCCTGAAGCTTCTCAAGCTTCATCAGGTGGGTGCATGTGGAGTGATAGAGATTTCTCCTGTGACCCTACATTCACAGATGGTCATTGTGCACTTCCAGATGATTGCGAAGTGGTCGTTGTGACTGAGTAATTCACATTTCCACCGATCATTAGTTTTTGATCGGTGGTTTTGTAATTTTGATTTTTATCCAAAAAACTTTAAAAGCAAATGTTTAGATTCAATTGTTTGATTTTCCATTTTTGTCTATTGATTTTTCTTTCCTGTTCCTCCAAAGATATAGATACTGAGGATATTCTCAGTTATCGTACAGAGTCCATTAGATTGCCAATAGATCACACGGTCTTTCCAAGCACTTTTGCTATGCAGTACTTTGAAGGTAAGCTATATTGGATGAGTAGGGATAAAAGGACAATTCATCAGCTTGATTTTAAGAATAAGGAAATGGACTTATTCCTCAAGTTCAATGAAGAAGGACCTGATGGAGTAGGGACACCTCTTGGTTTTTATTTGCATAATTTGGATTCTATTTACATGCCATCTGGTTACCGCTTATTTTTATTGGATCGGCAGGCAAAAATCAAAAATGTATATGATTTTTCAGAAACGGAATTGGCAGGTCCATTATCTTCAAACACCAGATACAGTGGCCAATTTGTTAACCTATCCAAAGGGGTAGCAATTAGCCTAAAGCCTGAGTTGATTTCAAAAAGTCTTTTAAATAAGGATTTTCTTAAGCGCTACAATCCCTTTCTGGTTTTTGATCTTAAGTACGAAAACTTTGAAAAAATGAATTTCAATTTTGATCCTATTTTATTTGACAAAGGATCGAATTTGATCAGTAGTAGTTTTACAGGCGAAGGGGATGATTTTTTTGTAATTACCCAGTATAGTAATGTTTTACATAAATATGATATTCAAAAAGGTAAGGTAAGTGTGCATCCATTGGAGTCTAATCTGGTCAATAATTTTTCTGACAGTTATTTCAAGTCCGAGCCAAGGAATAACTCAGCTGTTGAAAATACCCGATTAATTTACAAATACGCTTCTAATATTGGGTTGTTGTATGACCCATTTAGAAAAATGATTTACAGAATGGGTTGGAAAGGGGAAGAATTAGATAAGAATATAAATTTCATGAAGTTTTCGGAATTTTTACCGCATTTTGTAGTAGGGGTGTATAATGCTGAATCTTTAGAGTTACTAGGGGAATTTGATTTGCCAAGAAACAAATATTTGGCGCATCATTATTTTGTGAGTGAAGATGGATTGAATTTGTTTTTGAATCATCCTGACAATCCAAATACCAAAGAAGATGAGCTTAAAATAGAAGTGTTTGATTTTTCAGGTTTGAAACAATGATGCTTTTTGAAAAGAATCATGTAAATTTCTATTGGGAAAAGTTCAATTTCTCTGTAAACTAAGGGGTTTTACGATGTTTTCCTTTTAAATCATCATTCCTATGAAGAAGCATTTGTTATTTATATTAGGCCTAGCGGGAGCTTTTGCGCTTGGATATATTTCCAATTATTTCGTATTTGAAGAAAATAAACCAAGAATAGTAGAAACAAATCTAAACCCAGAAAAAATGAAACTAGGAGCTTTTTCCATGAGTTTGAGCGTCAAAGATCTCAAAACTTCCAAAGATTTCTATGAGAAACTAGGTTTTGCTGTATTTGCAGGAGATTTTGACAAAAATTATTTAATCATGAAAAATGAAAACTCCCTGATCGGGCTATTTCAGGGGATGTTTGAAAATAATATTTTGACATTCAATCCAGGATGGGATGAAAATGCCCAAGAAATCAACGAGTTTGATGATATAAGAGAAATACAAAGCCATTTAAAGAAAAATGATGTTTCATTATCATCAGAGGTAGATCAAAACACTAAAGGACCAGGCAGTATCATGTTGACGGATCCTGATGGCAATATGATTTTAATTGATCAGCATAGATAGGCAATTTGACCCCCAAGGTCTGAGTCCTCACAGACCTTTTCCAATTTAAGCTTCGTTATCAAACTAATGCTTTCCTTGTACATAATTTATGAATAGAAGTCTTAAGTCTTAACAAAATAATAGATTGTGAGGACACAAGCCTTGGGAGGGACAGACCTTTTGATCTCCCAAGGTCTGTGTCCCCACAGACCTTTTTCTAAAGTATATTCTGATAATGTTATTTGCCTTAATATAATGGCTTGTGGAGACACAAGCCATGGTTGGGGGTATTACATTTTGAGTGCAAGAAGGCCTTCAGTAAAACACAAAAAAAGGAGCTCTGTAAAACAGAACTCCTTTTACAATAATTAAGGCAAATCAATTTAAAATCCTAATCGATAGAAAGCGTCACTCCATTTTACTTCGTTCTGGAGTTGTCTTAAGTTTGTTTCTTTATCGATTATAATATTTTCCAAACCTGCGATTTTCGCGAAGTCAGTCAGATGCTCTGTTGTCAAACTTTGGCTAAAGCATGTGTGGTGTGCACCTCCGGCATAAATCCAGCCTGCACAGCCAGTGTTCATGTCAGGAAGCGGTTTCCACATTACTCTCGCCACAGGGAGTTTCGGAAGGGCTTGAGGCACTTCTACTGCTTCCACTTCATTGACTACAAGCCTGAATCTATTTCCCATATCCACCAAAGAGGCGTTTAGTGAAGCACCAGCCTTGCCGTTGAATACCAATCTAACAGGATCTTCTTTTCCACCTATTCCGAGCGGATGTACTTCACAAGTAGGCTTTCCATTCGCCAAAACAGGATCTACTTCCAGCATATGGGCACCAAGAACCATGCTGTTGCTTGGGTCAAAATGATAGGTATAGTCTTCCATGAAAGCATTTCCACCTTCAAGTCCTGTTCCCATTACTTTCATGGCTCTTACCAAAGCGGCAGTTTTCCAATCACCTTCACCTGCATATCCATAACCTTCAGCCATTAATCGTTGTGTGGCTATTCCTGGCAATTGTTTCATGCCATGAAGGTCTTCGAAAGTATTTGTAAAGCCTTTAAATCCGCCTTCTTTAAGGAACTTGCGCATTCCGATTTCAATTTGGGCAGCATCTAACAATGAAGATCTTCTAGCCCCATTCGCTTTTAAATTATCTGCTAGGGTATAAGTAGCTTCATATTCCTCGACAAGTCCTTTGATTTCAGACTCAGGTGCAGCATTGATGAGTTGTACCAAATCGCCTACGGCAAAAGTGTTCACAGCAAATCCAAACTTCAATTCAGCTTCGACCTTATCGCCTTCAGTTACAGCCACATTTCGCATGTTGTCTCCAAATCTTGCGAATTTGGCTCCTTGCCAATCATTCCATCCAGAAGCAGCCCTTGCCCAAGTGTCAATTTGAGATTTTACTTTTGGATCTTGCCAGTGGCCAACTACCACTTTACGTTCGATTTTCATTCTAGAAACCATAAATCCAAATTCTCTGTCTCCATGAGCACTTTGATTGAGGTTCATAAAATCCATATCTATGCTTTCCCATGGAATATCTCTATTGAATTGAGTATGGAGGTGAAGCATTGGTTTTTGAAGAATTTTTAAGCCACCGATCCACATTTTGGCAGGAGAAAAAGTATGCATCCATGCAATGATACCAATACAGTTTTTGTTTTGGTTTGCCTCTTGGCAGACTGCGTAGATTTCCTCTGTAGTTTTAACAGTTGGTTTATAAATTATGCTTACACTGATTCCTTGAGATTCATTGAGCTCTTTTGCTATGATTTGAGAATGTTCCGCAACTTGACGAAGGGTTTCTTCTCCATATAAGTGCTGGCTTCCTGTGAGAAACCATACTTCGTTTTGTTTGAGATTATTCATGAATTTTTCGTTTATAAGGTTTGATTTTGATTACATCCAAAAGAAATAGTAAAGCAGACCAACAATTAATATAATCCCAGCTGCGCCTAAATTGAATGGTGTGGCTGTATTGAAGAGTACAGGATCTATTGTTAAAGATTTTGGGTCTGCTTTTTTCATTTTCACATTGGTATATAAAATAACCCCAAGCATCATAAATAATGAAGCCATCATAAAAATGGATTCAAAACCTATTGATTCGAAGTCATTGAAAAATGCAATACCAAGAATTGTTGAAATTAATCCCAAAGTAAAGAAAATATAAGAGGAAGTTAAGGATTTACTTCCAACCCCCTTTTCTTTGAAAGCAGGATTCGCGTGTGTCTTCTTTTCCGTGAAACTTATCACTGAGGCAATAAGCAATAAAATAATAAATACATATCCCATCCTCAACAAGAACGGCATTTCAGGATACAATACTTTAAATACAATACCCGCAGGAATTGTAGCGATAGCTGTCCAAAGAGCAGCATTTCCTGTGATTTGTCTCCAAAACAGACCCATGCAGAATACTGCAACCACTCCAGGATAAATATATCCTGTGTATTCTTGTATGTATTGGAATACCTGATCCAGTGATGCTAACTGTGGAGCGACAAGCATAGCTATGAAAAGTGCCACAATTGCCACGAGTCTACCTGATCTTACCAATTGATTGTTGGTAGCATCAGGCTGGAAATATACTTTGTAGATGTCCATGGTGAAAATCGTCGAAGTACTATTGATCATGGACGCAAGAGAGGAAACTATTGCTGCTGCAAGTGCAGCAAATGCCAATCCTCTAATTCCAGCAGGAACAAAGTTTTTCAAAAGCCATGGATAAGCTTCATCAGATTTATCAATTGTCCCAATTTGCTCAAATGGAACATTCAGCATCACAGACAATTCTTCTGGCGTTGATTTATTGATCAATACCCAAGCTGCAATTCCCGGAATTACAACCAACAATGGAATAAGAATTTTTAAGTAACCTGCGAAGATCAACCCTCGTTTCGCATCTTCTATACTTTTTGCTGCAAGGCCTTTTTGAATGATATATTGATTGAATCCCCAATAACCAATATTGGTAAGCCACATAGCACCAAGTACAACAGCTACACCAGGAAGATCTTGATAAGCATCTTTCAGCCCTCCAACTCCATCAGGTATCATAATTTCACCTTTTGGTACCACCATTACGAAATGTTCTCGAGCGGCTTCATAAAGATTTGCCATTCCTGCAAAAACTCCAGCTCCGTCTCCAACTGCTTCTAAGGCAAGAAAAGTAGTAACTAAACCTCCTGCAATCAATACAATCACTTGGACAACATCTGTCCATGCTACAGCTTCTAGACCACCATAAATAGAGTAGATGCCTGAAAACACCAAAAGACCTATAATGCCATATTGTAGAGGTACCCCCATGATTTTCTCCATGGCCAAGGCTCCTAAGTAACTTACCGAGGTCAGATTGACAAAGACATATACCAAAAGCCAAAAAACAGCAAAGGCAGTACTTACTCTTTTATCAAATCTGGATTCCAAAAACTGAGGCATTGTATATATGCCATTCTTCAAGAAAACTGGTAAGAAGTATTTGGCGACGATGATCAGTGTAATCGCAGCAATCCATTCATATGCTGCAATGCCCAACCCGATTGCGAATCCAGAACCTGATGTTCCGATAAAGTGCTCCGCAGAAATGTTAGCTGCTATCAAGGACGCACCAACTGCCCACCAGGTGAGCGATTTATCAGCCAAAAAATACTCCTGAGCAGTTTTTTGCAGGCCAGTTTTAGATCTTGAGACCCATAGCCCCAGTGCGACTATAATAACTGCGTAAACCGAAAAAACGATGTAATCTAAAGTAGAGAATCCAGCATTCATAGAGAATCTGTGTTTTAGAGGGTTTAAAATGTTAATTGAGTGACATGAATTGCCGTGATAAGCAATTAAGTGTCATATTTACACCTAAAATCCGAATAAAAAAAATATGCAAGTGAAAATTTATTCCAATCCTGCTGGGATTTCATTTCTTGGTATGAAATTATGAATGTTTGTAAAGTTTTCTTTATAGTGATCTTCATCCAAAGAATAATAAAATGCTCCTTTCTTAGAACTTGATTTATCTTTTTCTGACTCTTTTTTCAAAAGCTTGGTAGAGAGCACTTTTCTAGTGAAATTTCTCTTATCTATTTTTGTGTCGTAAAGACCTTCATACATTGCTTGCAACTGTGGAAGCGTAAATTTTTCAGGTAAAAGCTCAAATAGAATAGGATGAAATGCAGCTTTATATCTTAATTTAGTCAGAGCTCTTTCTACCATTTCTTTATGATCAAAAATTAGATTTGGAAGATCTTTTATGGAATACCATCTAGCATGAAAATCATCATTAATCTGTGCCTGATATTTTTCTATATCAATCAATGCCACATAGGCAACGGCGATGACCCTTTCGATGGGATCCCTATCTGGCTGGCTAAATGCTTGCATTTCTTCCATATAAACATCATGTAAACCAGTTAGTTGCTTCAAGATTCGCTCAGCTGCTTGATCTAAAGACTCGTCAGACTGTACAAATCCTCCCATTAGACTCCATTTCTCTCTTTCGGGGGCAAAACCTCTCTGAATCAGCAGTAGCTTGTAATCGACACCGTCAAAGCCAAAAATTATACAATCCACAGCCACTAAAAGCCTGGTTTGATTTGAATACTTCATATTTGGTTGATATTATGGGTTTAGGCTAGTTTAATTTTGAAAGTTAGTTATTTTCTCCATATAAATCCAATATTGACACTTAATATTTGTCCAATTTAGAATAGAATAAAAAAAGTTAAATGATTAAGCTCTTTTTGATTTTAAAATCACTCTTTTTTATATCGATTCTATTTGTTTATTTATAGAAGTCTCAAATCATTTGCTCTTAATGTTGTGGTAGATGCTTATCAAGGAATATTTTAAAGCCATTTTTGATTATTTTATTTTAATAGTGTAAAAAAGACAATTAATATTTGTGTCTTTAATTTTTATTCTCTAATATTCGTTTATGATAGCGTTAAGATCAGTTTATTTAATGTTCAAATAATTCATTATCAATTATTTAAATATTAAATTATCTGCTTTTAAACTATTTCAATCAAGAAATTTTCTACAAATGATGTTGCCCAAATGCTCCAAGGAAGAGTATCAGGTGTTCAGGTGACCTCTGATGGTCAGCCTGGAGCTTTTCCAAGTGTAAGAATTAGAGGTATTTCTACGTTTGGCAATGGTCAGCCACTATATGTAATAGATGGTGTGCCTGTGGGTACAACCCCAAGAGACTTTAATCCAAATGATGTGGAGAGTATGCAAGTGTTGAAGGACGCTTCTGCTGGGGCTATTTATGGTTCAAGGGCTGCAAATGGTGTGGTAATCATCACAACAAAACAAGGGAAGAAAAATTCTCCTTTGAAGGTTGAATACAATACTTATGTAGGGGTAGATCAGGTATGGCAGAGAATTCCTGTATTGGGAAGAGAAGATTATCAAATGATCATCAACGAAGTTCAGAGAAATGGTAATCAGCCTTTGGTTCCAGCTAATGATCCAAACAACCCAAGATATATCACTGATATTGATACAGACTGGCAAAAAGAAGGTCTGAAAAATGGTTTTAGACAAAATCATAACTTGAATTTCTCTGGTGGAGGCGAATACACACAGTACAATGCTTCTGTAGATTATTTTGAAAATAGAGGGACATTAGTAGGAAATGGACCAAACTATGAAAGATATTCTATGAGAATGAATACGCTTTCAGAAAAAGGGAGGCTGAAAGTAGGGTCATCCTTATATTATACACACTCTTATGAAGATGCCTTGACTTTTAGACCAGACGTATTGGCTGGAAATAGACCTCCGTTAATTGCGGATTTGGTTCAGGGTGTCGCTCACAATGCAGTCTTTAGAGATGGTGATCAATTTTACATTGCACATCAGGGAAGGCCGACTGCTGATAGATTTTATATGATCAAGCATGTCAGAAAACTGTACTGGACAGAAGATGGTTGGCCAGTGGCTTCACCTCAGCGATATGCAAACTTACCAATGAAAGATATCCAAAGAGATGATTTGGTTGGGACTTGGGAACAGATTATTCTAGGCTATAGAGTTGTTCCTGGATATGCAGACGAGCAGTTTCTTCCAGACCTCCAAGAATCTGCTGACTTGACATTGAATGCAGATGGGAGTATTGGAAGTGATGCTGGAAATGTATGGACTTATCAAAAGCCATGGTTGACACTTAATTATGGAAATGGTGCTTTCATAGACAAAGTCTATGTGGACAACGAGTATGATTGGGAAAAAAGAAAAGAAACTATAATATATACTGGTTTAAATAATGAAGGAACGGCCATTTGGGCCAAAAAGAAATAAAATAAAATGCCCAGCCAGCTTAAACTTATTACTGTTGTTTTCATTCTAGCATTAGGCTCAGCTTCCTATGCACAATCCAACCGTGTTCAATATTTTAAATTGGATCAGGTAAGGTTGTTGGATAGTCCATTCAAAAATGCTCAGGAAGTTGATAAAAAATACATTCTTGAGATGGATGTTGACCGACTTTTGGCGCCATACATGAAAGATGCTGGGATAGAATGGATCGCTGAGAACTATGGAAATTGGGAAGATACAGGATTGGATGGCCATATAGGTGGCCATTATCTCTCTGCACTATCGATGATGTATGCATCTACCGGAGATATAGAAATCAAAAGCCGATTGGATTACATGATTGAGCAACTGAAGTTAGCTCAGGATAAAAATGCAAATGGCTACATCGGTGGTGTTCCTAACGGACAAAAAATCTGGGAAGAAATCAGAGTTGGAAATATCAAAGCAGGTAGCTTTTCACTCAATGACAGATGGGTACCGCTTTACAATATTCACAAAATCTACGCAGGGCTTAAAGATGCTTATTTGATTGCAGGAATAGCCGATGCAAAACCAATGTTGATCGCGCTTTCAGATTGGTTTTATGACTTGACAGAAGGATTTTCAGAAGCACAATTTCAAGAAATACTAATCAGCGAGCATGGAGGTTTGAATGAAGTTTTTGCTGATGTATCAGCTATGACGGGAAATCCAAAATATCTAGAGCTTGCAAAGAAAATGTCTCATAATTTGATTCTAGATCCACTGTCTAAACGTCAAGACAATCTAACAGGAATGCATGCCAACACCCAAATCCCTAAAGTGATTGGTTTTCAGCGTATCGCACAACTTTCGGATGAGGCAAAATGGAATAACTCCGCCACCTATTTTTGGGAAAATGTCACCAATCAAAGGTCAGTTTCTATAGGTGGAAATAGTGTAAGAGAGCACTTTCATCCAAAAGATGATTTTTCGCCAATGCTTTCTTCTGATCAAGGCCCAGAAACCTGCAACACTTACAATATGATGCGCTTATCTGAGAAGCTTTTTGAAAGTAGCCCTGACAGAAAATACATCGACTATTACGAAAGGGCACTTTACAATCATATCCTTTCATCTCAACATCCTACTAAAGGTGGATTTGTCTATTTCACGCCCATGCGTCCACAGCATTATCGTGTTTATTCCCAGCCACACGAGAATTTTTGGTGTTGTGTAGGATCGGGTTTGGAAAATCATGCCAAATATGGTCAGGTTATTTATGCTCACAAGGAAGATGAACTTTTTGTGAATCTCTTTATCGCTTCGGAATTGAGCTGGGAAGAAAAAGGCATAAAACTCACTCAGAAAACAGATTTCCCTTTTTCAGAAAGCACAACACTTCAATTTGACCATAAAGGAAAGAAAGAATTTAAGCTAAAAATTAGATATCCAGATTGGGTCAAAGGAGGAGCAATGGAGGTTAAGGTGAATGGGAAATCTTTTCCTATAAGCCTGTCGAAAGATGGCTATGTTGTGATCGATAGAAAATGGAAATCAAAAGACCAAGTTTCTGTCACTTTGCCGATGTCAACGAAGGTGGAATATTTGGCTGATGGTTCTCCATGGGCGTCGTTTGTTCATGGGCCGATTGTATTGGCGGCTGAGACGGGAAAGGAAGACCTCAAAGGTGTTTTTGCAGATGATAGTAGAATGGGCCATGTTGCTTCTGGAAAGATGATCCCGATTTTTCAAACTGCAATTCTCAAGCAAACAGAAGAAAAAATCTCACCCGCGAAAAGCAATGATAATTTCAATTTTTATTTAGCTGAAAATCAATTTCATAATCAAAACGAATCTGTAAGTCTCGTTCCATTTTTTAATATTCATGAAAGCCGATATCAGGTTTATTGGCCGGTTTTAAAGGCAGATGAAGTTGATGATTTTAGAAAAAAATTGAGCGGAAAGGATGAATTGATGCTGAAATTGGAGTCTATCACTGTAGATCAGGTCGCTGCAGGTGAGCAACAGCCTGAATCTGAGCATAATTTTAAAGCTGTCAGCAGTCAATCTGGACAAGAAAATGGGCTTTTCTGGAGAAACACTACAACTACTTTTCAGTACGATCTGAAAAACCCAGCTTTGGAAGCTAAGACCTTGAGGATTTCTTATTTGCCTACCAAAAATAGCAATCCTTTCAAAATTCTGATCAATGGTGAAGTTTTAGCCGAGGAACATTTTGATTCTGAAAAATCACAGAAAATATTGGACAGAGATTATGACATTTCACTATTTCAATCAGAAGAAATAGAAGTGAAATTCGTCAGCGTTAATGGACTAGAGACTGAAAGAATCCACTATGTGAGATTACTGAAAGCAGATCAATAAAAAATAAACCTATAAATATAAACTTATGAAAACAAAAAGCTTAAAAGGGATCATGCTACTAACAGCAATGTTGGTTTCTTTCTTTTCCCTAGCTCAAAACCGCCTGATCGTAAATGCTGATCAAGGACATATTAAGATCAACAAGCATATCTACGGTCATTTTGCAGAGCACCTAGGAAGAAGTATTTACGGAGGTATCTGGGTAGGTCCTGACTCTGATATTCCAAATGAAGATGGATACCGTAAAGATGTGATGCAAGCATTGATCAACTTGGAAATCCCAAATTTAAGATGGCCGGGAGGTTGTTTTGCTGATGAATATCACTGGACTGACGGGATTGGAGATCCTGCCGAAAGACCGAAAATGGTCAATACCCATTGGGGTGGCGTGACAGAGGATAATTCTTTTGGAACACATGAATTCATGAATTTCGCCAAAAAAATCGGTACAGAACCTTATATCACAGGGAATGTAGGGAGTGGTTCTGTAGAGGAAATGTCCAAGTGGATCGAGTACATCAATTTTGATGGGGTGAGTCCAATGGCTGATTTGAGAAAAAGAAATGGTCAAGACGAACCTTGGGGTATCAGATATTGGGGTGTTGGAAATGAAAGTTGGGGTTGTGGAGGAAATATGACTCCTGAGTACTATGCCAACGAGTATAGAAGATATGCAACCTACGCTAGAAATTATGGAGGGAATAAGCTCTATAAAATTGCTGGTGGTGCGAATAACTGGGATTATAACTGGACTGAAGTCTTGATGAAAAACATTCCTTTGTGGATGATGGATGGACTTTCTTTACATTATTATACCATTGCTGGATCCTGGGAAAACAAAAAATCAGCGACAGATTTTGACAAAGAAACTTACTTGGAGACGTTAAGAAAAGCTGCATTTATCGATGATTTGATCAAACGTCATGGAACGATTATGGACAAATATGATCCTGAGAAGAGAATCGGAATGATCATCGACGAATGGGGAACTTGGTTTGAAGTAGAGCCGGGAACAAATCCTGGGTTCCTTTACCAACAAAATACCATGCGCGATGCTCATGTGGCGGCGATTTCTTTGAATATTTTCAATAAAAACGCAGACCGTGTTCACATGGCTAATCTTGCGCAGACTGTCAATGTCTTACAAGCGGTGATTTTGACAAATGAAACGGACATGATTTTGACACCAACTTATCACGTTTTTGATCTTTATAAGCCTCACAAAGACGCGACTTTGATTTCTCATGATTTGAAGTCTGAAGAAGTGAGTTTCGGTAAGGAAAAAATGGAAGCATTAAATATCTCTACTTCTAAATCTGCTGACGGAACAGTGAATATTAGTATTGCTAATATCAATCCGGATAAGAAAATCGACTTAGATGTAGTGTTAAGAGGAATTGATGCAAAAACTGTGACTGCTGAATACATCACTGCTCCTGCGATCAATTCGCACAATACTTTTGAGAATAAGGAAGTAGTAAAAAAAGCTGCTTTCAAAGATTTCAAATTGAACAAAGAAAATCTCAAAATTTCTGTGCCAGCAAATGCAGTTTTGATGGTAAGAGTGAAATAAATAGGTGAAAATATGAATGATAAATATGTAATTGGTCTTGACTATGGTTCTGATTCCGTAAGAGCAGTTTTGGTAAATACGGAAGATGGAAACTGTCTAGCAAGCCATGTCTATTGGTATCCAAGATGGAAAGCAGGCAAGTATTGTGATCCTGTATCCAATAGATTCAGACAACACCCTTTAGATCATCTGGAAGGACTGGAAGAGACTATTAAGGTGGTTTTGTCCAAGTCTGGAGTATCAAAAGAACAAGTGAATGCAATTTGTGTAGATACAACTGGCTCTTCCCCGATGCCGGTAGATGAAAAAGGAGTTTCTTTGGCTCTGAAGCCCGAGTTTGCAGAAAATCCCAATGCCATGATGGTCATTTGGAAAGATCATACTGCTATCAAAGAAGCAGACGAAATCAATCATGTCGCCCGAACATGGGGAGGTGAAGATTTCACAAAATATGAAGGAGGGATTTATTCTTCCGAATGGTTTTGGGCCAAAATTCTCCATGTTGTAAGAGAAGATGAAGCAGTAAAAAATGTAGCGTTTTCTTGGATGGAGCATTGTGATTTTATCACTGCCCATTTGATTGGAAATGAAGATCCCTTGAATTTCAAGAGAAGTCGATGCGCGGCTGGTCACAAAGCGCTATGGCATGAGTCCTGGGGCGGATTGCCACCAAAAGAATTTCTTGGCAAGTTTGATCCTTATTTGGCCGATTTAAAAGACAGGCTTTACACTGAAACTTACACTTCAGATGAAGTTGCTGGTAATTTAAGTAAAGAGTGGGCTGAGAAGCTTGGACTTTCTGAAGAAACAGTAATTTCTGTAGGGACATTTGATGCACATGCGGGAGCAGTAGGAGGAGAGATTACCGAAAACACCTTGATCAAGGTGATGGGAACATCAACTTGCGATATCATGGTCACCAATAAAGAAAAGTTAGGAGATAAATTGATTCCAGGAATCTGTGGACAGGTAGATGGTTCTGTAATTCCTGGTACAATTGGCTTGGAAGCTGGTCAGTCTGGTTTTGGTGATGTGTTGGCATGGTTCAAAAATCTCCTACTTAAACCATCTCTGGAATTGATTGAGGCAAGTGAAATCTTAAATCAAGAGCAAAAAGAGAAATTAAAAACAGAACTTGATGATCAATTGATTGTCAAATTATCTGAAGAAGCATTAGCGATACCTGTTGAGGAATCTAAAATTGTAGCCTTGGATTGGATCAATGGCAGGAGAACTCCAGATGCCAACCAAGCACTCAAAGGCGCAATCAGAAACCTGAATATGGGTTCAGATGCTGCTCGGGTGTTTAAGTCCTTGGTAGAAGCGATTAGTTTTGGGTCAAAAAGCATCGTAGAGCGATTCCGTCAGGAAGGTGTTCAGATCGATGCAGTGATTGGTTTAGGAGGAGTTGCCAAAAAGTCAACTTTGGTGATGCAGACACTCGCAGACGTACTGAATATGCCGATCAAAGTAGCCACTTCCGACCAAGCCCCAGCTTTGGGTGCCGCCATGTATGCTTCAGTTGCTGCAGGCATTCATGCTGATACCGAATCCGCAATACAAGCCATGAGCAACGGCTTCGATAAAATCTACGAACCAATCCCAGCCAATGTTCTTGTATATGAAAAGCTTTATAGCAAGTATACGGAGTTCGGGAAACTAATTGAAGGATAAGTTGAGAAGGAGGAATTAGGAAGGATGAGGGAGGGATTAATTTTAGATTTTAGAAGGTAGATTTTAGATTGAGTTGGAGATTGTGTAGATTTATTATGCTTTCAACATTTTTCAATTCTAATTTTTACATTTATGCAAAGTCTAATTAAACAAAGAGATTTGCTCTCGATGTAATTGATCTTATTGAATCACTTCCAAATTCAGTTTCAGTAAAAGCAATTTCCTATCAACTTGTCAAATCTGCGACTTCAGTAGGCGCAAATTACAGAGCTGTCTGCAGGGCAAGGAGTGATAATGAGTTTATTTCAAAACTTCAAATTGTCTTAGAAGAGGCAGATGAAAGTGGGTATTGGTTGGAATTAATTCAAGCTAAAGGCTGGGTTGATGTTTCAAGACAACTACAAGAGGCAAATGAATTATCAGCGATCTTTGTTTCGAGTCTGAAAACCATTAAAAACAGATCAAACTCAAAAAATAAAGAAGAAAACAATCCTCTAAAATAATTGTAGATTTCAGATTTCAGATCTAAAATCTACAATCTAAGATCTAAAATTAAATGTACAAAGAACTAAAACAAGCCTGCTACGAGGCGAATATGCAACTACCGAAATTGGATTTGGTGGTGTATACTTTTGGAAATGTAAGTGCCGTCGATAGAGAGAACGGCGTTTTCGCTATCAAACCAAGTGGTGTCCCTTATGAAGAATTGAAAGTGGAAGATATCGTCATCGTAGATTTTGACGCGAAAGTCGTAGAGGGGAAAATGCGCCCTTCTTCTGATACCAAAACCCATGCTTTTCTTTACAAACATTGGAAGCATATTGGTGGGATTTGCCATACGCATTCGACTTATGCAGTTTCTTGGGCACAGGCGATTATGGATGTTCCTAATTTTGGAACTACCCACGCTGACCATCTTACTGCTGACATTCCCTGTGCACCTCCCATGGCAGATCACCTGATCGAAGGAGACTATGAATACAATACAGGACAGCAGATTCTGGACTGTTTTGCGGAGAAAAACCTAAGCCCAAAAGAAGTAGAAATGATTTTAGTAGGAAGTCATGGTCCATTCGCTTGGGGAAAAGATGCTGCAAAAGCAGTTTACAATAGTAAAGTACTTGAAGAGGTTGCTAAAATGGCTTACCTTACACTCCAAATCAACCCAAATGCAGCTAGACTGAAAGATGCTTTGATCAAGAAGCATTATGAACGTAAGCATGGTAAAGATGCATACTATGGTCAAGGCTGTTAACACCTAAAGCACATGAAAAAAATGAATTTCAAATCAATCACCATTTTGTTCTCCGCCCTTTTAATCGGAATATGGAGTTGTTCTTCGCCTAAAACAGAGGAAAAAGAAGAAATGAAAAAAGAAATCAAATTTAAAGTCAAAGTACAGGAAGTTCCTGTAGGAGATCAGACAGCCAAGGTTTTTCATTTAGAAAATGGAAACGGAATGGAAGTAGAACTTTCAAGTTTTGGAGCTGTAGTTTCGAAGTTGATCGTGCCGGATAGAGATGGAAAATCTGAGAACATTGTTTTAGGATACGAGTCAATTGATGGGTATGACACCAATGACTATTACCTAGGGGCGACTGCTGGGAGATATGCAAACAGGATCGCTAAAGGTAAATTTGAAATCGACGGATCTAGCTATCAAGTAACCACCAATGATGGAAATAACCACCTTCATGGAGGTAATTTTGGCTTCAATCGTAAGAATTGGGACGCTGAATTTATTGAAGGCGAAGAGTCTATGAAAGTCAAAATGACTTACACGAGTCCTGATGGTGAAGAAGGTTTTCCTGGAGAGTTGGTCTCTACAGTCATCTATGAATTGACAGCTGATAATAAACTATTGATCAGTTTTGAAGCGACAACAGATAAACCAACCATCGTAAACTTGACGCATCATGGATACTTCAACCTTAGTGCGATGAAAGAGGATATTCTTGGACATGAATTGAAAATCAATGCTGCAAAATACACTCCTGTGGACAATGAATTAATTCCTACAGGGGAACTTAAAGATGTATCTGGAACTCCATTTGACTTCAACACACCAACGACAATCGGTGCTAGAATCTCAGAAATACAAGGAGGATACGATCACAATTATGTGGTAAAAGAGCAGCATGACGGTCAGCTGACAAAAATGGCTGAATTGTATCATGCGGGTTCAGGAAGAGTGATGGAGCTTTATGCGGATTCACCTGCTGTACAGTTTTATTCTGGTAATTTCTTAGATGGCGGATTGACTACCAATGGCGTTACATATTCTCAGTATATGGGACTTTGCCTTGAGCCGCAGACATTTCCAAATGCGCCAAATGAACCCTCTTTCCCATCTGCAAGACTTAATCCAGGCGAAAAATACAGCCACAAGATTGAGCTACACTTTGGTGTTAGATAATTGAAGATTTTAAAAGGTAGATTTTAGATTGGGCATTACTCCAATTCTGAATCTACCTTCTATTTTTTTGTTAAAGCCTGACAGACTCTCCAAATCAAGCTACTCCTTTAAAATCTAAAATCTAAAATCTAAAATCTAAAATCTAAAATCTAAAATCCTCAAACCGGGTCAACCCCCTCGGTTGTCATTACCACTCTTTTCAAAGTACCATCCGGATTATAATAGAGGTAGTCTATGCAAACAGACCTTCTAAAGCTTCCTCCATCTGTTGGGATACTGCCATTGTGATAGATAAAATAGTCTTTTCCTTTAAATTCTATGATTGCTTGGTGGTTGGTGTTTGAATTTCCAGCAACTTCATTTAAGATTCCTTTGTATTCCCAAGGCCCTGTGATGCTCTTGCTCATGGCATAGGCTGTTTTTTCTGGAAATTGATACGCGTATGTTAGATAATACCAGTCACCTTTCTTGTGAACCCATGGCGCTTCTGTGAAGTTGGGAAGTGGAATTTGATTGATTTCGCCATCAAGTTCTATCATGTTTGGTTTTAATTTGGCCCAATAAGCGATCGTATTTCCCCAAAACACATAAGCTTCTCCATCATCATCAATGAATACCGCTGGATCAATATCATCCCAACTGATTTCAGTATCTGTAGTCATGTCGTTGGTGATCAATGCTGAGCCTCGTGCATCTTTCCAAGGGCCGATCGGTGAATCTGCCACTGCAATTCCAATTGCTTTGCCAGGGATTTCTTTGTGTGTGACAGTCACAAACCAATAGAATTTACCGTCTTTTTCAATCGTATGGGCTGCCCAAGCATCGCCAGACGCCCAATCAAATGTTTCTACTACATTCAAAGCCGCTCTCTCCTCCCAATTGACCATGTCAGTGGAGGAAAAAATAAGCCATTCATGCATTTCATAAAACTCTTTTCGTGCAGGAGCCTCATCATGACCTACATAAAGAAATACGGTGTCATTATGTACAAGTACTGCAGGGTCGGCAGTGTATTTATGTGTGATGATTGGATTGCCAACTCTTTCAATTGAGGTGCTTTCTGCGGCTTGACTTTCGCTTTCTTGAGTAGTGGGTTCAGTACATGCCGCAAGTGTAATGATCAGCCCTGCTAAAGCTAAATTGATTTTTCCTTTGAAATTCTTCATAGATCAATGGGATATTATTGTTAAGGTTTATTTATCAATAGCAATATAAATAAATAAGTGTAAAAAATACAATTAAAATCTAGTGAGAAATACTGCGAGAATATTTGAGTTTATAAATAACCAGTAATCATCCTGCATAGGGTTTATAACCAAAAGTATGTTTCATGGATATTATATTTTTCAGCTATTAAATTTAAAAATAAGCTTTTTTTTCAATAAAATAGCTTAAAGATATTTTTGTAACTATCTGTATATAAAATAAATATGATGTTTAATTTGAATTTACTCAATATATTAAGTAAATTTACTCAATAAATAAAGTAATTTAGGATATGGCTTATCAAAGATCTGAAAAAACTACTCTTCTTAAGAGATTGAAGGATGAACCGAGACGCTTCATACAGGTGATTTATGGGCCTCGTCAAGTTGGGAAAACTACCATGGTTAGACAAATTTCAGCAGAGCTTGACTATCCACATTTGCTTGTAGCTGCAGATGCAGTTCCTGCTGGAGATGGAGTTTGGATAGCTCAGCAATGGGAGTTGGCAAGGATTGAGCAAGCAAAGCAATCGGACAAGCCTTTTTTACTCGTGATTGATGAGGTGCAAAAGATAGATAATTGGAGTGAACAGGTGAAATCTGAGTGGGATAGAGATGCTTCGTTAGGAATAGATGTCAGAGTGGTACTGCTTGGATCCTCGAGGTTGATGCTTCAACAGGGTTTGACAGAATCTTTGGCAGGTAGATTTGAGGCAACCTATCTAGGGCATTGGTCTTATGGAGAGATGAAAGCAGCTTTCGGTTTGACTGCAGAAGAATTCGTATGGTTAGGAGGTTATCCGGGAGCGATTACTTTAAAAGACGACGAGGATAGATGGAAGAGCTATATCCGGGATTCGCTGTTAGAAACCAGTATTTCCAAAGACATCCTGATGCTTACTCGAGTAGATAAGCCAGCATTGATGAAGCGCTTATTTGAATTGGGATCAGTGTATTCGGGGCAGGTGTTGAGTTTTACAAAAATCATGGGGCAGCTTAGCGACGCTGGAAATACAACTACTTTGGCCAATTATGTAGAGTTACTCAATGAAGCTGGACTTTTGGGAGGATTAGAAAAATTCAGCCCAAATATGGTGAGAAAGCGCTCTTCTAGCCCAAAATTCATCGTCCATAATACAGCCATCATGTCCGGAATCTCGAATGAGAGTTTCGACACATTAATGGAAAATCCAAAGACTTGGGGTAGATGGGTAGAGTCCGCAGTCGGTGCTCACCTTGTCAATCAATCTTTCAAGGATAAATACTTAACAATCCACTATTGGAGGCAGGGAAATGACGAAGTGGATTATGTGATAGAATATAAGAAGAAGGTAATTGCCCTTGAAGTGAAGTCTGCTAAAACAGGTAAATTATCAGGACTCAATGCCTTCGATAAAAAATTCAAACCCCAAAAATCTCTGCTGATAGGTTCAGGAGGGATTCCTTGGCAAGAGTTTTTGGAGATGGATGTTGTCTCCTTATTCAAATAAAAAGACAGTCATCTTGACTGTGTTTTTTGCTTAAAAATAATTTTATAATGTATTGATTAATAAATAAATACGTTACTTTTTAATATTTTACTCAATGTAATAAGTAAAACTACTCAATGGAGATTGTAATTTACAGCTCACTCTAAGACTAAGAGGAAAAACGAATATTCATATCCTTCTTCAAGACTATTCTTAAAGGATTCTGAAGCACTGTTTTTTACGTATTCCCCACTCACTCCAAAGACGGTTTTGCCAAAGCTCACGGTACTAATTTGAAATAACTCCATATTACTTTTGAAATCATCTTTTAAACTTGGATATGTTACTAAACTTCCCTTATCTATATCCCATAATCCTAATTTACCGCTTCCTTTGATAGTAATTCCAATTAGGGCTTTTTGATCATCAATTGGATAAACCTCCCCTGATAAATAGGAGTGTTTTTTAGCATTGAAAAAATTCATCATATCAAAAGCATCTTGAATTTTTAAAAATTGATCATCTGGAACTGTGCTACTCCCAAAATCAACTTTTGTAAATGGCATTAAACCTTCTTTTTCATTGTAAACAAAAATAGTATCATTGAAAGATTTTGTAAATAGGATTTGATCTTTGTATTTGGCTAAAGGTGAATAGGGCTTGTAAACGTAACCATATTCATTTCTATCGATTGGGATAGCAGTATGGATTATGCCACTTTCATCAGAAGCTACAAAGTCAAAATCAATTTCTTCATTTATTCGGTTTACGAATGAAACATATCCATTTTGGAAAGGTAAATGATAATGGGCCTTTGTGGCCATGATTTCTGTTTTTTCGTCTTTGAGGTTTTCATCAAACCAAATGATTTTGGAACCCCTAGAAACAACTCCAACTTTGTTATTTTTAACGACAAGATTATTGATCCCGTTAATGTTGAGCTTGTCATCATTGCCAAATCGAATGGAATTCAGGACATTACCATCATAATCAACCTGGTAAAGTGATTGTGAATAATCTTGGTCGAATAGATAAATATATTTTTCTGAAAGTATAACATCAGGCATTCCTCCTATAGGAGTTTTTGTTTTTATTAAAAAGAATACCTCACCTGACTTCCTTTCTCTGCATCCAACTCGATTTTAGCATAGACTTCTATCTCTTGTTGGAGTTCTTCGACGTGGGAGATGATACCGACAACTCTGTTTTCGTGTCGAAGAGCCTTGAGGGTTTCGAAGACCACTCGAAGAGCATTTCTATCTAAGGCACCAAAACCTTCATCCAAAAAGAAGAAACTTTGATCTGCTTCATTAAGTGATTTGACTTTCTCAGCCAACGCCAAAGCCAAGCATAATGATGCTTGAAAAGTCTGACCACCAGAAAGTGATTTGAGGAGTCGCTTTTTGCCTCCATTGAGGTAATCGACCACATAGAAAGTATTATTTTCATCGATCTCCAAGCTCATACTGTTTTTGGTGAGTTTGTTGAATCGAATATTAGCAGTATTGCAGAGTTCTTTTAGGTAGATTGAACTTACGTATTGCACAAATCCACTACCTTTGAAGAGCTTTTCAAGTTCTTTTAGGTTACTCTCTCGGTTTTCTAACTTACCGAATGTTTCAAGGACTTTTTTCTTCTCTTTGAGCTTTTCGGTGCTTTCTATGATTTCTCTATCCAGAAGCGTAAAATCTTTCTTGATTACATCTAGTGCTTTGGATTTGGCTTCTAGCGTATTTTTCAATTCTTCAAAAGCGTCTTGATTGAAATCTTTAATACCTTCCGTTTTTTGGATCTCTTCGATTCTGGATTTCACCAAATGAGCTCTTTGCTCAAAATTCTTAATTTCTATCTCCACTTTATCAGCATCCAAAGAATGATGAAAGAGCTGAATCAATTTTTCTTCATCTTCAAAACCATGAGTTTTTTTGAGATCCTCAAACTGATATTTGAGGGAGGTGATCTTATTTTCTGTGTCTATTAGTCCTTTTCTGTAAGTTTCTAAGTTGGCTAGATTGGTTGCTTGTTTATTTCTGATTTCTACCAAAATTTTTTGGATGCCATTGAGCAAATCAGCTGTTTTGTCGATATCATCTTGAACTCTCTGAATAGTCTGCTGTATTTCCAAAGCATTTTTATCGAAAAATGGCTGACAAAACCCTAAATCCTTGATGTCACTTCTTTTGGAGTTTTGCTTTGTGTGGAGGGTTAGCAAACCCTGCTCCAGAATCCGTAGCTTCTGCTCGGCAGTTTCCAAATCAGACTTTTCTGTTTGCCATTTCTTTCTCCAATCTTTCAGTTGCCGATTTTGTTGATCAGCTTTTTGTATGGCGCTTTCTGTTTTTTGGAGAAAATGCCTAACAGCTTCTACATTATCAAAGCTTTGTGCTTTTAAATCTTCTTCCAAGTTTTTGATTTGACTTTCCAGATTTTGAAAATCCGAAAGCTTTGATTCCAATTGTTGGGTATTGCTATCGAGCTTGAATCCGAATTCAGACAGTTTTTTGGAAAGTTCAAATACATCTTCTAAGGTGATTTTAACCTTTTCGATTTCCTCTTCTTTCTGTTTTAGAGAAAGGTCTTGTGGATCGGATTGTAAGGGGTCGGGGTGCTCTGAGGCTCCACAGAGCGGACAAGGCTTGCCATCCTCCAGCAAATGTACATGAGCACCCAAACCACTTTTCTGAATCAGATTGTCTCTTTCTGATTCAAGGGTTTTAATTCTATTTTTCAGACTTTCAATCCAAGTATTGATTGATAATTCGTCTTTGGGTAAATGATCTTGTAACTTTGTGATTTCTTCCTGAAGCTGTTTTTGGGATAGCTCTAGATTTTTAATTTCAAGTCCTAGCGTTTTCTTATTTGAATTCCAGTTCTCCCAATCTTTTACAGCACTTTTAAGATTAGCAAGTCGATTGCTGTCAGGAATCTGGTTCTTGTCCAACTCCTCTTCTAGTTTGCTGATTTTAACTTCCAAAGTTTTCTGTTCTGAGGTTCTTGTATCAAGATTTGGACGGATTAATTTGATCTCTTTTTCAGCTTCTTCGATTTGTAGCTCAAGGTCTTTGACTTCTTTCACCTTTTCAAGATCTCTGATTTTGGATTCTCGCTCTGACTTTTGATTGGCCTTTTCCTTTAGTTTAGTTTCTTCTTCGACCTTTTTACAGATTTCTTCGACATAGCTTTCTTTGAATCGCTCACAGTCAACGATGCTTACTTGAAACTTTTCTACTTCCTTTTTTCTATCTTCTATTTGATCCCATATAGGTTTCAAATAAGTTTTTGCTTTTAAAAAGTCCTTGAAAACAGCTTTTTTTTCTTTGATGTCTTCCTTCTTAGCATCTAACTCTTCCCACTCTTTTTCAAAGCTTTGAAGTGTTTGATGCAATGCCTGAATTTGCTCCTGTTTTTTGTAAGTCTGTACTGCATGTTGAAAATCCTTTTCCAAAGCCCCAACTTGCTCAGCAATTTGCTTGATGTTGGTTTCTTTTTCTTTCAAGCTTTCTTCAGAATATTGCGCTAAGCTGGTAATCTGTGTTTCCAGTCTGATTTTTTCATCTTTGACAATTCGGAGCAGTCCGGCAGTTTTGTAGCTCAAATCGAATCTTTCTAAACCAAACAACTCCTTCATCATCTCAGCTCTCGGCCCAGGTGTGAGGTCGATAAATTCCTTGAATTTTCCCTGAGGAATGATGACAGTTTGCTTGAAATGCTCTTTTTTCATCCCCAAAATATCCTCACCTCGAAGTGTCAATGGCTGAAGTTCGGATCCTGTCTTAAGATAAAAGGTATGCTCAGCAGGTTTTACATCATCAAAATTCTTTGGATTTCGCTTTGCACCATATCTGCCGAGGTAGGTATTGCTGTTGTTTTTTCCAGCTTTGAATTCAAAGTTGATCAGCAACGCTTCACTTTGAAGATTGACCATGCTGTTTTTTTCTCCACGATCGGAAAGTCGCTCAGTGCTTCCGTAAAGCGCAAGTAAGACAGCTTCCAATATGGAGGATTTTCCACTTCCTACAGCTCCAAAAATCCCAAAAAGTCCAGCTGCTGTCAGTTGATCAAATTCGATGATCTGTTTTTCCTTGTAGGAATAAAGCCCTTGTATTTCCAGTCTAATTGGGATCATAAATCTTCGTTTTGGCTGATTACTTCATTAAAAATATCGATCAACTCCGCATTGGGATCTTGACCTTTTTCGCTTTTGTAATACATCTTGAAAAGTGTCACCATATCTTTTCCTAAATCTTCTACTTTGAGGCTTAAGCTTTCCTGACCTTTGATATGCAGAATCTCTGGGATCAAGTTGACAATTCCATCGTGAGCTTTCATGATGGCTTTTCTCGTCGCTGCGTCAATGGCATGCTCGGTGGCGAAGGTGATTTCTACAAAGCAATAAGGATTTGCTTCAAGCCATGCCAGCGTATCGGCTAAATGCTCAAAACGTTTTCTGTATAGTGGTCTTCCCGCTGTCAGTGGGACGGCTTCGTAGTTGATCTCCTTATTAGGTTCGGCTTTTAGGATCACAACCCTTTTTTCCTGATCAGCTTCGCTAAAAGAGTAGGCTAGGGGAGAACTTGAATATACTACTGGAAAAGGAGATTTGCTCACCGCATGATAGCGGTGTAAGTGTCCCAAGGCAGCATATTGAATTTGTGTAGGAATATTGGACGTATAAAGTGCCTGTGCTCCGCCAACATGTAGGATGGGCCGTTCACTTTCAGGTTCTGGCTCTGGTTTTTCACCTTCTTTGACAAAGAAAAAATGCCCTGCAAATAGGTTGATGCCGCCCTTGTCACAATACTGGTCAGCAAGATTTCGCCATTTTGCTTCTAGAATATTCCTCAATTCGGCTTCTCTGTCTTCTTCGCCTAAATAAGTTTTGAGTAAGACTTCATTGGCATAAGGAGCTAAAATGATGCGGATTGGTTCTGCATGTTTTGGGAGTTTGATTTCTATAAATCCTGATTCAGAATTGAGAATTTCTATACCATTGTCTAGTTTTCCTATTGGCATGACCGAGTCGTATCTGCTGTAGAAGAAAATGCCCATTTCCCTAGCTAAAGGATCCGGAGCTTCGACAAACTGCGTGCTATCGTGATTTCCTGAGATGGCGATGATCGGTCTTTCTCCATTCTTGGATAATCTCCGCAAGGTTTTGTAGAGAAGCTCGACAGCTTCGTGGCTAGGGTTGAAACTATCAAAAATATCACCTGCTAGCAAAATCAGATCAACTTCTTGATCATCTGAGATTTGAATGATTTCTTCTAGGACGAGTTTTTGTTCTTCCATTCTGGAAAAATCCTGCAATCTTTTGCCCAAATGCCAGTCTGCGGTGTGAAGGATTTTGATCATAGCTGAAAAGTCTTGTGTAGATTTAAATGAAAATAGTTTAACTTTATTCGATAAGGAATTTAAAGTTATCAGCTTGGGACATCCTTTCCAAGTGAGACTTTAATAAATGACAGCAATTGGCATATAAATTGTCAAAGGTTCGCAGATGAAAAAAATCAGCTTAATCACAGGTTTATTTTTATTCTTTGGCTTGACAGGCGTTCAAGCTCAGGATGAGATCATTCTCATGGAGAATGTCCATGTAGCGGATTCTACTTTTTTGATTGAAGAAGGAATAGCAAGTTATTATGGAATAAGATTTCATTTGCGGGAAACGGCAAATGGTGAAATATACAATATGGAAAAGTTGACAGCAGCCCACAAGCACCTTCCTTTTGGCACCATGCTTCGTGTGGTCAATCTAAGAAATCACCGTGAAGTCTGGGTTCGGGTAAATGATCGCTTACCTAAAACATCCAAGCGTGTCATAGATTTGTCTAAAGGTGCTGCAAGGGAATTAGAAATGATTCAGGATGGGATAGTTCCTGTAAGGTTAGAAGTTCCCGATCAAGAAACCATCGTTTCGCTGATTGATTATTATCAAGAAAATAAACCAGCAGGGATGCGCTTAAGATTATATCCCGAGCCCATAGAATTTTTTAGACCAGAAATCGAAATGTTTGATTTGATGCTAACTCTCCCAGGGGAGTTGATTTTTTCGAGACTGAAGTAAGTATTTTTTCTAATCCTGGTTTTTCAAGATTAAGACTTTACAATTCAAAGCTATTTTTATTAATCCTAATTAAAGGAATTAATTCTTAGATGATATTTTTTTTAAATAAATTAAAAATATTATTTAGGTGAACAAAATGGTTTTTAGTAACAATAAACCGTTTGAATTAGTAAATAAATGTATTATTTGTATGTTTTAACAACATAAAAAAATGATATTATTATAAAAAAAAATTAGGGAAAACTTGTTTTTTAATTTCGGGGGGGGTACTTTGAGCATCGAAAAGTCTTCAATACCGGTTAGGAATACTTTTTAGGAGTACTGCGCTGCCTAAAAGTGTGTGGAAAAATTTACTTTATTATTATGAAAAATTCAATTCTAAAATCAGGTCTAATCATGTTTGCCATGGTTGGTATGTTCTTCATTAATGTGCAGGATGCAAAGGCTGTTCCTTGTACTTTAGAAAGTATAAATGAAGGAGGGGCTACTGCAATTTACGATTGTGGTGAACATGGTAAAGTTACTGTCGCTAGAGGTACTACTGTGCGAGCCTAATTAAGTTTAGAGGCTATTTCTGATTTAAGAAATAGCCTTTTTTTAAAAGAAAATTTTAATTATGAAATCAAACTATTTATTCAATTTAGTAATATATATTATATTATTTTCATGTAATAGTAAGGAAACTAATTTTTCTTTAGAATCAGGTGATTTAATAATTATCGACTCTGTTCAAATCGATGATAGTAGATTTAGTTTTGGCGAAATCTATAATCCTAGAGTATTCAATGATAGTATTTTAGGGTTTGGAGACGGTTCTTTTCGAAGTATTAATTTATTTCATTCTAAATCAGGAGCCTTTCTTTCAAATTTTGAAACTGATAGCATAGAATCATTCCCTCTACCTGAAAAGGATATGACATTTTTCTATATCAAAGGAGAGTTAATTTATATTTTGAATGATTTAATTAGATCAATTTTTGTATTTGATTTGGATAAAAATTTTAAAGAAAAAATAGAATTAAATTTTAAAAACTTATCTCAAAAGCCAACTTTTATGGGGCTTTTTGAAATTCAGGAAAATTCGATTTTTCTTAGCTCAGTTTATGATGGTGCTTTGAGTGACAGGTTTAAAAATTCAAAAATAGTTACAGAGTTTGGCTTAGATGGTCAATTTTTAAATGATTTTGGCTCTTTTCCTAAGCCGTATACAACTGGAAATTTGGTTTTGAGTTCAAACGAAAACAAAATCATCAAAGACGGAAAAATCTATATCCTTAATGTGGCTGGAGTTCCGATTTTGAAAGAGTATTTGCTTAATGGTGATCTGAATGGTGTATATAAATTGGAATCTGAACATCATGATCCTGAAATTGGATATTACACCAATGATCCATTTTCCGCTCCGCTAACTGATCAGTTCAATGGATTGGCTTCCGATCAAAATTCTTCTGAAAAAATTTTTTATGCGACCTACAGTTCATTTGATACCCGTGATAGGGAATATGGTTTGGGTACTTATAAATGGATGTTGATGAAAATTGATCTTGAGAATATGACAATCAAAGAAAAGGAATTGGCAGGATCATGGCACTTAAATGAATTAAGAAAATTGATTCCTCAAGTGAAAGGAGATACAGTTAGTTTTTTAATCAGAGAGAAAGATGAGAATTTGTATTTGAAGCGTTTGATTTTTGATTAATTGAATTTCAACCAAGATAATTTATATAGAATTAATTGAAATGGGGATAGTTTATTAAACTGTGTCTAGGTTTTAATTTTTGCAGTAACCCATTGCTTTAGTTGATCTAGATCAACTAAAGCAATGGGTTATCAATTTAATTTTTTTTGGTATCATTTCTGGGTACAGTTCCATTATTGCCCGCTGTATGGAGGTCCAGCCATAGGCCTTTCATTTCCATGACTTTTCGTTCCTAGTAATCGATAAGTAAAGCTGTTTCAACAGTGCAGTTTCTGATGTCCATGCAGCTTTGCTTTTTATCAGTTTTCGCATGATTCTATGGAGTGCCTCAACCGGATTTGTCGTATAGATCATCTTTCTCATCGATAAAGGAAAATCCAGAAAAGCCATCAATTCGGCCCAGTTTTCCCTCCATTGTTTGACAATATACTGGTATTTCTTTCCCCAGATGGCTTCAAAAGCTGATAGCGCTGTCTTAGCAGCCTCTTCGGTGGTAGAAGTATAGACTTGGCGCAAGTCCTTGATTACGGCTTTCTTATCCGTTTTATCAACATATTTTAACGAATTCCGCATTTGGTGGACGTTACACTTTTGGATAACTGAAGCAGGAAAAACTTCCTGAATCTGTTCTGAAAATCCCTGCAGATCATCCGTACAAACTACCAGAATATCGCTTACTCCTCTTGATTTCAGGTCTTCCATCACCATACCCCATTTTTTAGCTCCTTCCCCACCAGAGAATTGATATAAAGCCCTAATACGTCCCTGTTTCCTTCCCAATCCACTGAATATACCGTATAGAAGGCGCTGTTGGTGTATTTGCCGTCTTGGCGTACTTTGAAGTGTATGGGGCATCCAGGTATACGAATGGGTAAAAGCTCTGAAGGCTTCTTTCCCTGTAATCCTTTCATACTGTAAAGACGTTCTTTCAAACGTTCACTCATCTTAGGATCATTTAAGATGTCATCAATTATCTTTTTCTTACTCATATTATTTAAAGTTAGCAGACACACTTAAATGAACAGTCTCATTTAGGGAAGTACATCATGTACAAAGTACCATGTACAAAGCAATCCAACCTCATTCCCTAATCCCCTAATAACACAATCCCAAAATCCGCCAATCATCAAAATAAAAAATCCGCCTAATCTGCGCGAGCCCGCCAATTTTCGAATCTTCAATCTTCCAATCCCATAATATTTATCTCTTAACCTTTAACATTCACTTCAATAACTCAATCACCTAGTGTCTTTCCACGCTTAATATTTAACAATTAACGCTTAACACAATCCCTAAATCCCCCAATCATCAACATAAAAAAATCCGCGTAATCTGTGTAATCTGTGAGAGCCCCCAACTTTCCAACCCCAATCCCCATTCCCCCAATCAACCAATAACCAATAACTATTCCCACCCCACTTTCATCACATTTTTTCATTTTTTAACACTATGATACTTTGATCGTATTTAATAAATTAGTTTATTGTTGGCTTGTTAGATCATTTCTGTTATTGTATGAAGCATTTTAGATTGTTTTTTATTGCGGCTGTACTGTTGACCACAACATTATCCTGTAAAGAGGAAAAAGTAGAAAGCCAAGAAATTCCCACAGAATCCTTTAGAGGAGAAGTAGCAGCCACCCCAGTGAGGGTCGCCCAAGCTGAACAGCGAACTTTCGATTACCTGATCAATGCGACAGGTAAAATAGATGCGCTAGATCAAGTCAAAATTGTAACGCAACGGGGAGGTATCCTTAGTGAGCTGAATGTGAAAGAAGGAGATTATGTAGAAAAAGGTAAAATTTTGGCCAAACTAGACGATTCTGAAGCACAGTTTAGACTTGAGAAAGCTAAAATTGCTTTGAAAAATGCACAAGCGACTTTTGATTCAGAAATTTTGAGTTTTAACTCAATTATGAGTTCGGCAGATACTTTAAGGAAAACAAGTTTGGTGGATCAACTCAAAGCAAAAAGTGGACTTTTTTCCGCTGAAATAGATTTGAGAGAAGCGGAATTAGAAATTCAAAAATCTACAATCAAAGCACCTATCTCAGGAAGGGTAGCAGATCTGCTGATCAAAAAAGGAAGTCTAGTTTCCAATGGAGAAGATTTCATGGAAATTATCAACACATCTTCGCTAGAATTAAAAGTAAAAGTGTTGGAATCTGATATCAACCTGATTTCAATTGGACAGAAAGCAGAAGTTTATCCTGTAAGTGGATCAAGTGTAGAGGTGACAGGAACTGTCAGAAGTATCAATCCGAAAGTAGATGAAAATGGCTTGGTTCAAGTGAGTTTATTGGTAAATGGATCCAAAGGATTATTGCCGGGAATGAATGCAAGAGCAATTATCAGAGCACCTCAAAGTAATAGCATTGTAGTTCCAAAACAAGCTTTGGTCTATCGATCTAGTAGAGCGGTGGTGTTTACCATTGAAAATAACGAATCTAAGTGGAACTATGTAGAGGTAGGCAAAGACAACGGTAAAGAAGTAGAAATACTTTCCGGAATAGAGCCTAACAGCACGGTGATCACTACCAATAACTTACAGCTTGCCCATCAAGCACCAATTCAAATCGTAAAAGATTAATCGCTATGGTTAGATTTTTATTAGCGAGACCTATTGCAGTTTTAATGACATTTTTGGCACTGATGGTTTTCAGTGTGATTGTCTTTAGAACATTGCCCATTTCTCTGCTTCCACCGATTGATGTTCCACAAATCGTCATCAAAGTCAATTATCCAAATGCTTCTCCCGAGGCTATTGAACAAAATGTGCTGAGAGGGATTCGGGATGAATTGATGACACTCAATGGGCTGGAAGACATGGAAAGTAAGTCAGGAAGTGAAGTGGGTACGATCCGCTTGACTTTCGATTATGGAACCAAAATGGAATTGGCTTACATCGATGTCAATGAAAAAATAGATAGAATTACCAATTCTCTTCCCTCGGACCTTGATCGCCCTCAGGTCATTCGAATCAACACAAATGATATTCCTGTAGCCCGCGTGCAAGTCGTCCCAAAAGAAGGGATAGATTACACAGAGGTGAGTTTACTTGCAGAAAATGTCCTCAAAAAGCGATTGGAACAACTGCAAGGGGTTTCCTTGGTAGATATCAATGGAAAAAAAGAACGCAGTATAACTGTTACTCCAGATAAACCTGCTTTGAGGGCTTTGGGAATGACGGAGGAAAATGTCATCCGAGCTATTCGATTTGGGAATGAAGAACTGCCAGGAATTAGTGTGGAGGATGGTCAGTTTCGTTACTACCTTAGACTGGCGACGAGAGTGGATACGCCGGATGATATCATGCGACTTCCTGTTACGAATCAGGATGGACTCACCGTAGATTTGGGAAGAGTTGCAGAAGTGAAATATGAAAACAAAGATGTGCTGGGTTACCATTATTTTGGTACTAAAGAAGGTCTGGTTATCACTGTTCACAAGCAGGCTTCGGCCAAGATGAATGAAATGATGCCATTGATTTACGAATCTTTGGAATACTTCAAAAATGATTACCCGCAGGTAGATTTCGAACTGACACAAGATCAATCGACGCTCCTTAATGCTGGAATCAGCAATTTGCAGACCTCTCTTTTATTCGGCGGTTTGTTTGCTTTTGGAGTATTGTTCCTTTTCATGGGCAATTATAGAACGCCGGTTATTATCGGGATAAGTTTACCATCTTCACTAATCATCAGTTTTCTGGTATTTTACTTCTTTGACATCTCTATCAATGTGATTTCTTTAAGTGGTTTGGCTTTAGGACTTGGGATGTTGATTGATAACTCCATCATTGTTTTGGACAATATCACGAGAAAAAGGAAAGAAGGCTTAGCGATTTTTGAGGCTTGTGTAGAAGGGGTAAATGAAGTGATGTCTGCTTTGATCAGTTCCGTATTGACTACTTTGGCTGTATTTATTCCTTTGATTTTCCTGAGTGGAATTTCTGGAGCTTTGTTTTACGATCAGGCAGTTTCGGTAGCAGCGATATTGTTCGTTTCCTTATTGGTGGCATTTATTCTTTTGCCGATGTTGTATCATTTCTTTTTTCGAAACAAATCTGCGGAAGAGTTGGCAAAAGAAGACAGCAAGTTTTTTGGAATAGTCTTAAGATCATATAAGAGACTTTATCAGATCATCTTCAAGAAGAGAGGGTTGAGTTTTGTGATTTTTTTGGTTTTTATTCCTATAGCACTTTTGGTGAGTCAGTTGTTGAAAACGGAAGGACTTCCGCCTATTGAGAAATTTGATGCTTTGGTAGAGATCGACTGGAACGAACCAATAGGTGTGGAGCAAAATCGAGATAGATTGATTACTGTACTGCAGTCTTTGGATGGAGATTATCTCAAGGCTGAATCTGATGTAGGTGTAAGACAGTTTTTGCTCTTTGATGGTGAAAATTCCATTCAGCAGGCGAGTGTTTACTTTTTATTCGAAACACAAGAGAAGAAAAAAGTAGAAATGGAGAGCCTCAGGAAAATTTTAGAGGAAAACTATCCTGAGGCGAATATCAACATCATGGATGCGCCAAATGCATTTGATCAGCTTTTCTCTTCAAATCTTCCATATTATGAAGTGAGATGGAAGGATTTGGCAACAAAGAGACCTGTGGAGGAAGCCAAAATGGACTCTTGGCTTTCTACTTTTCCAGTTCAAGATTTTGAAAGAGGACCGGGACTTCAAAAAGAAGCCTCAGTTATCTTCCGTCTCGATGGAGCTAAAATGGCACTTTATGGGATTTCTTCCTCAGCTGTTCAAGAACAGATTCAAAAGCTTTTTGGCACCTTTCAAATTACTGAAATCAAAAGATTTGGAGAAATAACTCCAATTAGGATGAAAGGAGAACGCTCAGATTTTGAGCAAATTCTCCGGACGAGTAATATCATTGGGAAAGAAGGTAATGAATATGCTCTTAGCAATTTCATATATTTTGATTATGAAAATCATTATAAATATGTCACCGCTGATAAGGGAGGAATTTACCAATCAGTTTTGCTAAATGAAGAAAACCCTACACAGTTTGACAGAGATATCAGTCTTTGGGGATCTGACAAGAATTTGGGTGTCAGCTTTTTTGGACAATACTTTAAAGACAAAGAAACGATCAGTCAATTGGTGAGTATTTTGATGATTGCCGTTTTGCTGCTGTATTTCATTCTTTCAGCTCAATTTGAGAGTTTTGTACAGCCTTTGATCGTGATTTTCACACTTCCTCTGGGAATAGGAGGAGCATTTATCGTGCTTCTTTTGACAGGAACATCCCTAAATGTCATGTCTGCCATAGGATTGGTGGTGATGTTGGGAATCATGGTGAATGATGCGATCTTGAAGATTGATACAGTCAACCGATTGAGAATACGATATTCAGAAAATACAAACCTGGATCCCAAAGCAATCTTGGACCGTGCGCTTTACGAAGCAGGAGAGATCAGGTTGAAGCCGATTTTGATGACTTCTATTACGACTATTTTGGCATTGCTTCCTGTTGTATTCAGTTCTGGACTTGGGGCAGATTTACAGAGACCTTTGGTTTTTTCTGTGATTGGTGGTTTGACGATTGGTACATTTACAGCTTTGTATTTTGTGCCTTTAGCATATTGGTTTATTGGTGGAAAAGTGAGTGTCAAGGAAAAGGAATAAGCAAGTATGACTCCATTTAGAATTATCATATCGTTTATTGTTTTGGCTATTATAGGTTTTGCCTTGGTGCCAAGATTATCGGTAGATCTCAATCCTCGGGAACAAGAGCCTGTGCTCACAGTGAGTTATTCTGTCCAAAGATCTTCACCAGAACTAGTAGAAAAATTAGCAACATCTCCCTTGGAAGGGGCTTTATCTCAGCTTGCAGAACTCAAAAAAGTAAACTCTATCTCCAATTACAATGTAGGATCGATTACGCTTCGGTTTGACAAGGAGACGGATATGGAGTTTAAGAAATTTGAAGTTGCTTCGATTATTCGTCAGGTTTACCCTTCGCTAGATCAAAACGTAAGTTATCCGCTAGTTACACAAAGTTCAGCAAGGAGAACAGATCTAAAAACCCCAATTCTAACTTACAGTGTCAATGGTCCATTTGCTTCTTTTGAGATCAAAAAAATTGCGGAAGATGTTATTAAAACAGCTTTAAATAGATTTGAGGAAATTGAAGAAGTCACAATTCGAGGAGCCAATGATTTGCAGCTTTATGTGACCTATGATATCAAAAAACTACAGGCGCTAAGTCTCTCTAGATCAGATATAGGTGCAGCGATTTCCTCAGCTTTTGGAAGAAATTTTCCGGGTTCTCTAGTAAATAGTAGAGGAGAAACGCTTTTTATTCAAGTAGATCGATCTTTGTCTTCTTTGGATCAAATTGAAAACCTTTTGATTACTACCAAAGAGGGCGCTGAAATATACTTGAAGGATGTGGCTCAATTAACTTTAGAGGAAGCAGAAGCCAACAACTATTATCGAATCAATGGAAATAACTCTGTAACACTTGCTGTAATCAACCGGGATGGTGTTAATAAGGTACTTTTGGCAAAAAACATCAAACAAGCCATCGAAGATTCTAAGGTATTATTGCCGGCTGGTTTTGAAGTAAGGTTAGAGAATGACGACACAGAATTTTTAGAAAAGGAATTAAATAAAATTTACAAAAGATCAGGATTATCCATTCTGATTTTGATTGTTTTTATTTTTATTATCAACAGGAACCTCAAATATCTTAGCATCCTATTTTTGGGAATTGTGATCAATTTGAGTGTGACGGGGATTATTCTGTATTTCCTTAAAGTGGATATTCATCTTTACTCACTTGCCGGATTGACTATTTCCTTTGGTTTGATTGTGGATAATGCCATTATCATGATTGATCATTTACATAAGCAGAGAAACCGAAAGGTGTTTTTAGCGCTTTTAGCAGCGTCACTAACGACAATCGCGGCTTTGATGATTGTGTTTTTCTTGCCTGAAGAAGATCGAAAAAACCTCACCGAATTTTCCATAGTCGTGGCTACGATGCTTGGAGTTTCATTAGTTGTTGCATTGCTATTTACACCAGCTATGTATGCTGTATTATTTGGAAATAAGGGTCAAAAAGGCAGGGAACTTTCTGTAGCTCAATTGAGAAAACGCGTTAAAGCTTTTCGTATTTATAGCAAAAGCATTGCTTTTACAGCTAAATATAGAAAGTCTTTCGTAACACTGCTTATTTTACTTTTCGGACTTCCTGTCTTTTTCCTCCCTGCCAAATGGGAAGGGCAAGAATGGTACAATAAGACAATCGGGTCCACGGTTTATCAAGAAGAGATTAGACCTTATGTGGACAAGGCACTGGGTGGATCTTTGAGGATGTTTGTAAGGGGGGTTTATGAAAAATCTGGTTATAGAGAAGCTGAAAAGACAAGGTTATATGTAACTGCAAGATTGCCTTTTGGAAACACCTTGGATCAGATGGATTTCATCATGCGCGAATTTGAAGGATTCCTGCAAGGTGTAGAAGGGATAGATCAGTTTGTCACCTCAGTTCAATCAGGTCAATATGCGAATATTACAATCACTTTTAAGGAGGCTTACGAAAAGTCAGCTTTGCCCTATCAGCTTAAAGGACGGCTTTCTGTGAAATCTACTGATTGGTCTGGTGCAAGATGGAATATTTATGGAGTAGGGCAAGGATTCTACACTGGTGGTGGAGGTGAGGGAATTCCTTCCTTCAATGTAACGATGAAGGGCTACAATTTTGATGAACTGGAAAGGCAATCTGAAATATTAGCTGAAAAGCTTTTGAAGCATAAAAGGATTCAAGAAGTCAATACCAACGAGCGGCTTAACTACAACGAATCCAAAACAGAAGAATATGTGCTACGACTAGATCAAGCAAGTCTTGCTTTGGGAGGTGTGAATCAATATCAGCTGATCAATTCACTTAATGATGTTTCTAAGCCCTCGGGACCATCTGCTTATGTTGCTTTGGACGAGAAGAATTATGGAGTGATCGTAAGAGAAAAAGATGCAAATAGTTTTTCCAAATTTGATTTAGAAGAGAGCAGTCTTATTACTGGTGAGGATAATATTTTCAAAGTCAGTAATTTTGGAACATTAAATAAGGAATTTACCACCAATGCACTAAACAAAGAAGATAGACAGTATATCAGATCTGTTGCATTTGAATATATGGGATCTAGAAAGTTTGGAGAAGAGTATTTGGATGAGGTATTGGAAGAAATGAAAACATCAATGCCTATTGGATATTCTGCTAGCAAACAATCATGGGCTTGGGGTTATGGCAAAGCAAAAAGACAATATGGTTTGATGGGGATTTTGATTATTGGTGTGTTCTTTATCACAGCAGTGCTTTTTGAAAATTTAAGACAGCCATTTTATATCATTGCTATTATACCTCTTTCCTTTATTGGCTTGTTTTTAATTTTCTCTCTCTTTGACTTTTACTATGACCAAGGAGGATGGGCAGCCTTTGTGATGCTTGGTGGATTGGCGGTGAATGCAGCTATTTTCATCGTAAATGACCTCAACAATAGAGCATCGGTCAGTGTGGGCAATTACAATAGAAATGTGATCAAAGCGGCGGCTGGCAAGGCTATTCCGATCATGTTGACTATTTTATCCACTTGCTTTGGTTTAATTCCATTTGTGATCGAAGGACAAAATGAAGTATTTTGGTTCTCTCTAGCAATAGGAACTATCGGCGGATTGGTTTTCAGTGTCGTTGGTGTATTCTTAGGATTGCCTGTGTTTTTGTGGAGGAAAGTAAAGAAGGCATAAATAATTAAATGAAAGATTCGGGTGACTCCGAATCTTTTTTGTTTATCAAGTCATATAATTAGGTAAAAGTGACACTAATTAAAGTATCATTAACATTTTAATATTATGAGATCAATTCACAAGCAACTTTTACATTTATCACTCCTAGGTTCGGTTTTGTTTAGTTGTAGCCAAATTGAGGAAAATATCGAAGCCAATCCGTCCAAAATCATTGAATTGGAACTGTTAGACTCTTTAGTCATTGATGAATTATCGATTCTTCGTCTTCAAGACATTAATTTGGAAGCTGGAAAGGCACTATTTGTTTCTAATAATAAAAACCTTTTCCTGACAGATTTAAATGGTGAAAAACTTCAAGAGTATGAACTTAATAATGATGGTCCTGATGGGTTAGGTAGGAATGGTGCTTTTGGGTATAAATTTCTGGACAAAGATAGGTTTGTAGCACAGGGATTAATGACTTCTTATTTTATCTATAACCTAGAAGGTAAACAGCTCCAAAAAGTCCCCTACAATTCAAAAGAAATCTATAGAATTACAATCTACAATACTAGAACGACTTTTCACCCGTATATACAAGATGGTCAAATGATGATGATAGGTGAAGAGCTAAACTTCTTTTCCGCTGAAGAGAGTGATCCCAAAACTCTTGGAATAAGCTACTATGATAAAATAAGCAACATTTACAGGTATAATTTAGAAACAGAAGAAAATGAAATATTAGAATCCTATCCTGCTAGCTGGGAGCCAAGAGCAAATCAGCGATTCGTGGGAAACAACATATCTTTTGTAGCGCTTCATGACACTAAAAAGTCTTATGTATTACTTCCCCTAACTGGGTCTCAGCTTTTTATTTATGAAATTGGAGAAGAAATAAAACTTAGCAAAGAAATTCAACTACAACATCCCGAAAGGCCTGATTTTGCTCCTGCTATTTCCCCAGATAACTCAAGTAAATACAATGATTATCCGTCTTTCAATAATGTGCTTTATGCCGGTGAATATTGTCTGGTTCAATTTCAGTCAAAAATACCAGAGTCAAAAATGAATGAATTAAGGGCTATTTCAGAGCAATATTGGAATAGTGATGAATATAAAGAGGCTTCAAAGCAATACGTTAAACCTTACTTTATCCTTGTAAAGAATGGAGAACAAATAGGGGTAATTAATGAAATGCCAGTTAAAGGTTCTGTTGAGTTTTTGGATAAAAATGGGGTGATTTATATCAATGACAATGCTAATCCTGAAGAGGAACGCGATTACAATGTCTTCTATAAAGTAAAGATTGTGGATTGAAGAATCAAGCTATTTGATCAAGCTTAAAGCACAAAAAAACAGCCGGGAAATTTCTTTCTCGGCTGTTTTTGGTATTGCAATAGTTGGTTTAGTATTATTTTTCACAATTTTCAAACTCTATGCCAAAATAGGCTAATCGATGTAAAAACTCACTCCAATAGATGGTTGTATCATATTCAATGTTGACCTTCGGATATTGTACTCAAAAACTCCATTGACTTCCCCATCCGGATCCGGAAGAAAAGTGGTGTCTCCACTTTTGAGGTAATCCAATCTACTTGTATTTTGGTACATCAATCTTATTTCAATATTTCCATTGAAGTCTTTGCCTAATGGGATAAGCAAGCCACCACCAAGCTGATTCATTCTCGCCCAATCTGCCATATCTCGACCCTCTTCGATGGGTTCTGTGGTAGCAGTTTCTCTTATCTTAAAGCGAGAATAAGCATAGATTGCGCCCAATTGTGCTTCTACAAATGGAAAAACTTTTCCATAAACCTGAGGGAAAAACCGGAAAACCCCAGCCATGCTCAGCATATTGTTATTTCTTCTCAATCTCAATTCGTCATTGAATCCTACATAGAGGTCATTGCGTTTTTCGAGCTCTGTACCATAGAGGCCATAGCCAAGACTGAAGCCTACTTCAATTGGTTTGTTTGGGATTTGATAATTGGTAAAAAAGGCCAATTCTGGCACCACCAATCTTCCTGACTCCTGATAGAAATCCTGTGTAGCAATACCACTTTTGAGTTGCAAACCCCAAAGTAGGTCTTGCGCAAAAGAACTGTTTGAAAAATAAAGTGTGAAGAAAATAATAATGAGTTTTTTCATAGCACAACAAGAGGAGTATGACATAAAAATACGTAATGCATCAAAAACAGTTTATGAATTTGTAAAAGGAAATGAATTTTTACTCCAACCCCTCAAAAACTTGCTCTAAGTCCAAAACAAAACCTTCAATGGCAGTAGAGGCTACTTGATGGCCAATGGTGTAGAGTTTGGAAGGAATGTATTTCCCTGCAACTAGGGTGTAGATAAAAAGGGTTTTTTCCGAAGGATGAATAATCCAATACTCTTTGACACCACTTTCTTCATAGACTTCATACTTATTGATCAACTCTTTTTGGTTGTTGCTTGGGGAGAGAATTTCGATAATCAGATCCGGTGCTCCCACACAGCCCATTTCATCAAGTTTGTCCATGTCACAGACAACGCAAATATCAGGTTGCACGACGGTGTCTATATCTTCATTTTTCTTAGACTTAATTGGAAGTCGAACATCGAATGGAGCCGAGAATACTTTACATTTTTTTCTTTCAAGAAAGTTAAAAAGCTTATTAAATACTATTCCCGATACCTCTTGATGAATCCTTCTTAGAGCTGCGGCTTGTCTGAAGATTTTGCCTTTGATCAACTCTACCATTTCCTCCAAATCCCATGAAAGATAATCTGCATAGGAATAAGTGCCATAAAGGGCTTCAGGTTCGTTTAAGAAGTTTTTTTGGTCTCTAATCTTCATAAAGCTAATTTATTAAAAAAGAGGCAAATAAGTAGAGTTCTGTTTGTGATTTATCTTCTATTTCTTCAAAAAGGGCTTGTTTTTTTTCACTCGTCAGCCTTCTAATTTTTTTAATCTTTCTATTAAAGGAGGGTGTGAGTAATTCACAAAAACATACCAAGGATGCGGGTTGATATTACTCAGCGAATTGATTGATAGCGTTTTTAAGGCTTCCGCTAAAGGTTCACCCGCGAAGGTTTCCTTAGCATATGCATCAGCTTCAAATTCATGTTTTCTGCTAATCATGTTCATAAATATCCCTAAGACCATTGAAATCGGGGAGAAAAGCATGGTGAATCCAATGATGTTCAGATGGAAAGCCATTTCACTTCCTCCAAGTGCCATACTCATATTTTGACTATGGATAAATTGGGAGAGGATAAACAACAGAATCCCCACTTGAATCACTCCGCTGAGCATTCCGATAAGAATATGTTTCTTTTTGTAATGACCTACTTCATGGGCCAAAACTGCCACAATTTCGTCAGGTGTATGTTGCTCAATGAGCGTATCATAAAGGACCACTTTTTTTCGTTTTCCAAATCCAGAAAAGAATGCATTGGCTTTTGATGACCTTTTACTCCCATCAATCACGAAAAGATTTTCTAAAGGGAAGTTTACTTTTGCTGTATAAGCTATAAGCTTTTCCTTAAGCTCACCACTTTGCAGCGGGGTGAGCTTGTTGAAAATTGGAAGAATCCATGCGGTATAGAATAGATTCACAAATACCATGAAAATAGACGCCAAGATCCAAAATTGCCACCAAAAACCTTTCCCAATCTGATGGATAAGCCATAGCAGTAAAGCTAACAACCCACCACCGACCACAATGGAAAGTACGTAGCCTTTCAACTTATCTGTAAAAAATGTCGCCCTATTTGACTTGTTGAAGCCAAAATGCTCTTCAATTCTAAAAGTATGGTAATAATCAAAAGGAATAGAAATCAAGTCAGAACCGATAAAAATCACTGCAAAGTAAATCAATGATAAGAAGATCGGATTCTCAACAAACCCGCTTAACCAGCTATCTATCCATCCAAAAACTCCAAAATAGATCATCAAGATAGTAAGTACAAAGCTGAAAGTTCCTGAAATCAAGCCAAAACGAAAATTAGCCTTTTGATATAATTTTGCACGCTTTAATTTTTTTTCATCTAAATATTGTTCCAATGTCTTTGGAACTGCAGGTAGGCTTCTTCTACTGTTTAAGAAACTAAGGAGTTTTTCAAATAAAAAACCAAAGGCAACTACCCCTATCAAAAGGTGTTTGATCGATTCAGCATCCATGGATAAAATTTTTTAAAATTTAGGACAAGGCAACACAGTATCTCTCCTCCTTGGCTTACCTTGGTTTCGGCTTGGAAAAACATAAGAGAGACTGACTTCGTGAGCGCCACCAGATTGAATTCCCAAATTTGAAACAGTATAATCAAAACTATAACCCATATTCAAACCAGAAAGGAGATTGAACCCAACCATCATGACAATGGCATCTCGATTGCTTTGTTGTTCTACAGGCTTGTATGGAAGACCTCTGTACCAAAGTCCAAAAATGATGGGTTCCATAAATAAATAAGCGCCAACATCTAATTGTTCGAAAGGTCCCTGTTTTTTGAAATTGACAGTAGGGACAAAATAACGTTCTTTAAACATGTGGGTGAAATCATTCCTATAACCGCCAGAGCCCAGTGAGATTTTGTATCCTGTGTGAATTGAAAATTTCATTGGCAAGTTGCTTACACCATTTTCAATAAAAGATTGATTAGGTTGATTGACATGTTGAGCAGATGCGCCAAACCAGAAATTTTCAGTGAAAAAGAGACCCCCTAAGGAAAGCGAAAGAAGATTAACAGGCTCTCCATAACCAGGGATTTCATTCCCTCCTAAAGTTGGTCCAAATGGATCTGTTGGATCGATCTGATTGGCAAATAGTAAGTTTTCGTAGAAACCTATGTCTCGTCTTATGTAGGAAGCTTGAAATCCTGGGCGGAAAAATGAACGTTCACCCAATCTTAATTCATAAGAATAAAGTGCCGAAAGTGTAGTAGATCTCAATTGTGCAGCGCCCTCTACATCATTCATTACCAAAAAACCCACTCCACTATTGTAATCTTCCAAATAAGTATCAACATAAGCCGAAAATGTAGTAAACTGTGCACTCAGTCCGGGCCATTGATTTCTGTAATTGGCTCCTATCCGTGTAGCTTGTTCAGCACCTGTAAATGCAGGATTCAAATATAATGGAGCAGCATAATATTGACTATATTGCGGGTCTTGAGCCAAAGCAGAATTGGCAGCAAAAATACTGAGGAATGTAAAAAAAAGACGATATAGATAAGACCTAATCAAGGAATTGTTCGTTTATTTAAATTATGTAATGTAGTTGCTAAACGATTGTAAGAGATCGTTGTTTTATTAGCAAGACGTAAAATATGAAAAGCCGCTTTAAATCTATCAAGTTTCTTTTAATTTTTGCAGGAATATGTGTATTATCCTGCATTATGCCCCTAAATAAAAGTTTTTCACAGGGATTTAATAACAACGAATGGATCTTTGGGTATTGTGAATTAGATACTCTCAAAAGAATAGTTTCATTTGGTAAAGGAGAAGAACCGGTTATAAGAGAAGTTTCAGGAGCTTTTAATCAAAATAATTCTGCTGTTGCAGTTGATCCAATAAACGGAAATGTGGTTTTTTATTCAGACGGAGAATTAGTTTATAATTATAATAATTCCCCTATGCAAGGGGCGCTTTCAATCAATGGTAATTCATCAGGTAGACAGGAAATTGGAATTGGTATTCTAGAATTTGATCCAAATGGGGATAAGCTTTATTACATTTTTTATCTAACTACTGGTGGTCAATTACAATATGCAGTGGTGGATATGAATTCCCCAGGAGCTGCGGTTGGTAATGAACCGCCACAAGGTAGAGTAGAAGTGTTTAACCGAAGTATTGGTCCTGCTACTGGTTCTATCGCAGTGGTAAAGTCAGCACAATCACCTTCTTACTTGATCAGCTTCAATGGAGGCAACTTAATCTCCAGAAGAATTGAAGCCACACAAGGTGAATTTACGGAGACTGATGATGTTGGTATACCTTTTACACCAAAGGCGATAATTTTTAATGAAGCAACAGGGCAATTGATTCTTATTCCTGAAAATCCTAATGAGGACATCGTATTGGTAGATTTTGATACCGCAGAAGGAAGATTTGGTACAGTCAATACCATTTCGCAATCTGGGGGAGTTGATTCAATAGAAGGAGCAGCCTTCAGTCCTGATGCTGATTATATCTACTTTTCTAGAGGCAATGAATTGTTCCGAGTTCCTGCGGATGATTTAGATGCAGACCCTGAATTGATTCCTTTGGAAAATAATGTATTCCGAATCTATGATATCAAAGTCGGCCCTGATGGAAGATTGTATTATATCTATGAAGAAGTAGCAGGTGGCCCTCAATTGATAGGAAGGGTAGATAATCCTGACGAGGAAGATCTGGAGGAACTAGAGAAAGATGAAGATCCATTTGATGGGGTGGATTTTTGTGGTAGGATTTTCCCGCAATTTGCTCCTAATGCTGATGTAGAGGCTACGGTAGATTTTACTTGGGAACCTGAAGAGCCATGTAGCAATAATCCCGTACAATTGACTAGTGTCATCACGCCTGAGAATTACAGACCGGTAAGCTTTGAATGGACTTTTGAGCCTGAATTGACTGACGAAGATGGAGAGCCACTTGATATTGATTACAATCAAGAGCATTTGCTTTTGCCTGCGGAGGCGACATCTGGAGAAAGCGTCACAGCAACACTTACGGTTACTTTTGCTGATGGTACGACCTCTACATCTGACCCGAGAACTATCAACTTATCCGAAAACAATTTGGAGGCAAACTTCTCACCTCAAGATACCACAGTTTGTGAATCTTGCTTTGACTTAATGCCCCTCTTAGAAGTTCAACAAGGTGAAGGAGGACAAGGTGGACAAGGGCCAGGTGGCCCGGGTGGTCCTGGTGTTGGTGGTCCAGGTGGTGGTAATGGGGTTTATGAATATTTTTGGTCAAACAAACGAGATGAAGGCTGGGGACCGGAAGCCCCTAATCAGATATGTGAGCCTGGATTGTATTGGGTTTTGGTAAAAGAGCCTGGTTCATCTTGCTATGCTTATGCAAGTATTCGCGTGAGAATGTGGGATTTGGATGATCAGAGTAATAATATTTGGTATTTTGGTGATGGCGCTGGGATTGATTTCAATGAAGATCCAGCTGGTATCTTGCCTACTCCAAGACCAGTAGATCCAAGGCATCCACAGAACATCCCCGCAGGTACAACAACAATCTCAGATGAAACTGGTCAGGTTTTGTTTTACACAGATGGGTCTACAGTTTGGGATTTGTATGGAGATGTCATGGCAGATGGTGAAGATATCGGGGGAAGTAACCAAGCTTCTGAGGGTGTAATTGCAGTAGCTATTCCGCAAGAAGAAACCATTTTCTATCTATTCACTACATCTACAGCTGCTGACGGCAACAGTCAAGTGAAGTTTTCCCTAGTTGATATCAAGGCTGAAAATCCTACAGGTGTAGGGAATGTAGTTAGCAAAGATAATTTCTTATTCAGTCCAGCTACACAACAATCAGCGGCCATCGCAGCAGGGGATACTACTTGGGTGCTTTTTCATGAGTTGGGAAATAATACCTTTAGGGCATATCCAGTAGGCTCTTTGGGGATAGGGCCACCTGTTTTTTCTTCTGTTGGTTCTACCCATGGTTATGATACAGGAGTTGGTAGTATGAAGTTTAGCCCAGATGGAACCAAAGTCGCAGTGACTATTCAAGATGGTGCTTGTAGTAGGGTGGAACTTTTCGATTTTGATCAAAGTACAGGGCGTCTGACAGAGTACGCATCAGTTGATTTGGATTGCAATGATGATGATGTTTATGGAGTAGAGTTTTCAAATGATAGTGACAGGATTTTTGTCACATACACTGGTGATGGAGGGAAAGTTGAAGAGTTTATCATTCAAAGTCCGAGTTCACAAGATGAGGATGATGATTTGAGTTGTGGAGCATGTTTCGAAAGAGCTACGACAAGCGCCCAAAGAGCACAGTGTATCTTAGACTCAAGAACAGATTTACGTATCAATGGACCAATAGGTGCCATCCAAATGGGGCCAATGGGAGATATTTATGTAGCAAGACCTGGACAGAATTTCTTAGGTACGATTCAACCTGGAGGACTTTGTGAGCTTAGTACAGGTACTACCGAAGGTTTTCAACTTTTGCCTGGTACAACTTCGAATTTAGGTCTCCCTTCTTTTGTGCAGCAGTCAGGCAGTAGTATTCCCGAGCCTGCTATCAGTGGTCCAGATCGATTATGTCTTGATCCTGAAAATGGCGCAGAAGGTTTGTTTGAGGGTGCAGGTGAACCAGATATTGATAGTTACTTCTGGACGATTGTTCATGAGGATGGTGAAGTAATAGAGTCAGATCTTGGTGGGCCTGGGGAAGAGAATCAAACTTTGACTTATATCTTTCAGAGAGAAGGTCTGTACACAGTGACTTTAAGGGTTGACAGGTGTGGCGATCCTGAACACTATAATAAAAATAATAGCATTGAGGTGCTTGTGGTTGCACCGCCTGAGATCACCCTTGAGAATGATGTCACTCTTTGTAGTGGAACTCCTGTCACGCTAACTGCCATAGATGGTTATGATCCTGCTGATGGGTTGTATGATTTCGAATGGAGAAATGCAGCTGGAATTCAGTTTGGGGATGAAAATTCCAATGAAATTACTGTAAAAGAGGAAAGTATTTATACAGTGACGGTATCATATAGAAATACCAATCAGGACGAAGAATTTTTTGATGCTTGTCCAGCAACAAGGTCTGTTTTTGTAGGGCCTGCGTTTGAATTTGATTTGACTCAGACTGCAGAAGAAGTTTGTTATGACGAGACCTTGGTTGTTTTTGCTCCAGACACCCCTGTGTCGGGAGAATGGTTCTATCAACGAGTAGGCGATCCGAATAGGGTGCAGTTTCCTGTTGGGTTAGCCTTTGAGCTTGAAATCACCCCATCAATAGATCTGCCTGGTCCAGGTTTGTATCAGATTATTTTTGTGACTGAAGACCCGATAGTAGAAGGGTGTCTGGTGGAGAAAGTCTTGGAGCTAGAAGTTTTTCCTCTTCCTAATTTTGAAATAGTAATTTTAACCAATGCCGAAGATTGCAATAGTCCTGAGGGTAGCTTTGAAATAGAAGCATTGATAGCCATGTCGGTATTGGAAATTATGGAAACTGGGGATGTGTTCCAAAATGTGTCTGCTGGTGATTTCTTTACTTTGACAGATTTGGAACCAGGTAATTATACAGTGAGAGGTCAGACTGATTTTGGCTGTGAATTTACCAGAACCGCCACGATTCAAAATGTGAATCCACCTCAAGGGTTTGAGAACATAACCTTGGACAGTACCGACGAAAGTTGCGGAGTCAACGAGATCATCCCAGGAAGCATAACTATTGAACTTAGCGCTGCTGTTCAGGGTACTTATACCATTACGCGTCAAGGAGATGGGCAAGAGTTTACCGGGGCACTAGATGGACAGACTACTGTCATTGAGATTGGCCATGGTGACTATGCGGTGCAAGTGGAAGATGCCAATGGATGTGCCATACCTGTAGGTGATGTGACTGTAGCACGGAGATTTTTGGCGGATTTCAATGTACCGTCTAATATAGTGGCCTGCGAAAGCTTTGAGCTAGAAATATCGACACAGCAAAATTTGGTATTTACAGTTACTGATCCCAATGGGGATTTAATCAATGCTGACGCAGACGGCATTTATTTACTCAATATTTCTGGTGTATACACCGTATTTGGAGAAGATCCTGACGGTGTTGCTTGTCCGAGAGAGAGGACTATTAATCTTACTATCAATGACCCGATCCAATATGAACTCTCAGCCCCTCAAGTAGACTGTGTGGACGGCGTGTCTTATGAGGCGATTATTTTAGATGGAACAGATCCAGCTTCTGTATTTTTCTTTTGGAGAAATGAATCCAGCCAGGTAGTTGGGCGATCACAGCGGTTTTTCCCATCTGCACCTGGGCAGTATACACTAGATGTTCAGCCAAGGGTAGGCTCTAACTGTCCGACTCCTCCGATACCATTTGAGGTGGAGGAATTTGCTGCAGCTGTGGATTTTGAATTGGAAGTTCAACCATTCTGTGTGGGTGAACCGAGTACATTTGTGAATTTGCTGATTGATGCTGATGACATGGATGCTGTGGGTCAGATCAGGTGGTTTTTTGTTCAAGGGGGAAATAGAACACCACTTCCTGCCAATGATGACGCTACCATGGTTTCAGTGGATCAGGCTAATCAAGGGACTTATCAAGTTGAAGTTTACAATAATTTCGGATGCTTGGTAGGAAGGGATCAGATTCAGGTAATTCAGTCCACCTTGGTGGCACCAGTCTTACAGGCTACTTACATCATCTGTGCTTTGGAAAATATCGTATTTCAACTTGATCCCGGTCAATACGATAATTATGAATGGTATCTGGAAGGCGAAGACGAGCCTATATCCACAGACCCAATCTTTACTCCTCAGCAGGAAGGTAATTACAGATTAGTGGTATTCGATGAGTTGGGTTGTGTGGAGGAGATCACTTTTGAGGTGGTGGAGGATTGTGAGCTAAGAGTGAGGTTCCCCAATGCCATGAGTCCAAGTGATGCCTCCAAGCAATTCTTGATTTATACCAATGACTTTATTGATGAGCTATCGGTATATATTTACAATCGCTGGGGTGAATTGATTTTCTATTGTGAGCAGAGTAATCTCCCTGGGGATGCAGTAGGTGGGTATTGCCCTTGGGATGGTACAGTAAATGGCCAAAAGGTGCCAATTGGAACATATCCGGTCGTCGTGAGGTTTAGAAGTAATAATCAAAATATAACCAAAACCCTCAGAGAGGCCATCGTAGTAATAGAATAATCAAATAAATATGATAACGTTAATTTCACCTGCAAAAACACTTGATTTGACGAGTACTGATGTGGATATTTTTACCACACCTGATTTCCAAAAGGAGACTTTTGAGTTGGTTTCCATCATGAAAAAAAAGAGTTCTGATGATATCCGCAAACTCATGGGAGTAAGTGAAAATATTGCTTCCTTGAATGAAAAAAGGTATAAGGAATTTAAGAAAACTTTTGATCCAAATAATGCAAAACAAGCTATGCTAGCCTTTAAAGGCGATGTTTACACTAAAATGGATGTAGATAATTATTCCAAAGAAGACTTTGAGTTTGCACAAGATCACCTGAGGATTTTATCTGGACTTTATGGTCTTTTGAAGCCATTGGATTTGATTCAGCCTTATCGCTTGGAAATGGGGATTAAATTAGAAAATAAAAAAGGAAAAAATCTCTATGAATTTTGGAGTTCGAGAATAGCCAAAGCAATCAATGAAGTTGCCAAGGGTGAGCCAATAGTAAACCTTGCTTCTCAAGAATATTTCAAAGCAGTAGATCAAAGCGCCTTGAAATCAAAGGTGGTTTCTCCGGTTTTTCAAGAATATAAAAATGGTAAATATCAAATCATCGGGATCTTTGCAAAACAAGCTAGAGGCCTAATGACTGATTTTATCATCAAAAATAGAATCAACAATCCTGAGCAACTCAAGACTTTTAATGAAGAAGGTTATGAGCTTTTTGGAGATGGATCGGAATTGAGATTTGTAAGGTAAAAAAATGGGATCGAATTTCGATCCCATTTTTGTTTACTTAATTTCAAATTCTTTAGTACTATTCTGTCCATTTTTACTAAGCTCTATGCTGAACTTACCTCGGGAAGGATTGCCTGATTCAGGTTTCAAATCCCAGCTAACTTGATTGAATCCTTTTGAGAAATTATCAGTCCAAGTTTTTAAGGTTTCTCCTTTACTATTTTTGATGGTAATCTGAACCTCTCCTGTATTAGGTATATAAAACATGGCATCCATGCTAGGTGTACCTCGCCTTTGGAATAGCTGAGCATCTGTCACGCTAAGCAAGCTGATTTCGGCACTTTTATTTTTGACCATTTCATATAATGGATTCAGGTCCATGATGTAAACACTCCTGCCATGTGAACCAATGACAAGGTCATTTTCATTTTTCTGAATAATCATGTCATATATCGAGACATTTGGAATATTTCCCTGAACTAGATCATAACTTTTACCACCATCCAAAGTGACGTATAATCCATGATCCGAACCAATGTAAAGTATCTCAGGATGATGATGATCTTCACGAATTACATTCATAGCCTCGGTAGGAAGATTGCCTGAAATTGGGGTCCATGTAGTCCCGTAATTAGTGCTTTTGTACACATGTGGAGTGAATTCATCATTTCTATACCCAGTCAAAGTCACATACACAAGACCTTCTACATGCTGAGAAGGAGTGATACTACTAATCCATCGATCTTGAGGCAAGCCTTTTTTGATGTCTATCCAAGAATTCCCATGATCACGGGTATACCAGATGTTACCATCATCAGAGCCAGCATACAGAGTACCAAATTCTAAAGGTGATTCTTCTACAACTGTAAGTGTAGCGAATGGCACATTGCCCTCCTTAGGTCCTTTGGTCAAATCTGGAGAGATAGTTTCCCAAGTATCACCTTTGTCTAAACTTCTATAGACATATTGAGAACCCATATAGAAAATATCCTGATTGTGTTTACTCAAAGTAGCTGGAGTTCTCCAATTCCATCTGTTTGGCTTATTACCAATATCATGGCCTGGCGTGACATATTTTCTTTCATTGGTTGAAGTATTGATTCTGTAATAGTTACCAAACTGTGATCCAGTGTAAACGATGTCATTTGATCTTGTGTCAACGGCCACAACCATTCCATCTCCTCCAAATAATGAATTCCACTGATCAGCAGGTCTGCTCGTTGATTTGCCATACCAAACTCCATTATCTTGCATTCCGCCATAGACATTGTAAGGCGTTGCTTCATCAACCATTATGGAGTAGAATTGAGAAATGGTCAATTGATCGTTGTGGTGCGTCCATCTTTCTCCGTTACCATAAGAAACGTATAAGCCACCATCAGTTCCTAAGAGAATATGTTTTGAGTCATTTGGATTGATCCACATGGATTGATGATCAGAATGGACATTTCCCACTGAATCGGTATTAGCAAATGTTTTCCCACCATCTCTAGAGACCATCAAAGGAACGCCAAGAATAAATAATTCATCCGGGTCTTGAGTACTTGTCCGCACTTCTCCAAAATAATAACCGTAGCTGTTATAAACCCTGTCTAGTCCTGTTTCGTTGACTTTTTTCCAAGATTTTCCAGCATCTTCAGATCTATAAACTTCAGCTCCGATTACTGATGAATTGATAATCGCTGAGTTAGCATCTACGCCGCCACTACTGTAAGTAGCGATATCTGTTGGAGTGATTTTCTTATTTTCGATTAATTTCTTAACAGACTTGGCGTCGTATTTTGAAGCAAACCTATTTCTTCTCAAAAATTGATTCAGTGCATCATCTTCTAAAGTCAAAACATCATTAGAAGTCATTTTTTCAAATTTTTCAAAGGTCAGCGCATCATTATTTGTATTTGTGCTTGATCTTCTTTCTCTCTCTTCTGTTTTTTGATAATCATGAAGAGCATACACAATGTTAGGACTACTTAAACTAAAGTCATAGCCAATTCTTCCTACAAATTCATCTTGTGGGAATCCAACCATTGACTTGCTCCAAGTATCCCCTCCATCTTCAGATCTCCAGATTGCAGAACCTTTTCCATTTCCAACAAAATCATGCGCTTGTCTCATTCTCTCCCAAGTTGCAGCTAAGATTACATTCGGATTTCCTGGCTGAACTTTGATATCAATCACACCTGTGTTGTCATCTACGAAAAGTGTTCTTTTCCACGTTTTTCCTCCGTCAGTAGTTTTGTAGAGTCCTCTTTCTTGATTTTTACTATAAAGAGAGCCCATGATACCTACCCAAACTATATTTGGATTGCTTGGGTGGATTTGAATCTGACCGATATGCTGTGAATGTGGAAATCCTACAAATTCCCAGGTTTTTCCTGCATCAATTGATTTATAGACTCCATTTCCTGCATAAGTTGATCTACTTGAGTTGTTTTCTCCAGTACCTACCCAAATGATATTGTCATCAGATGGAGCTAGAGCCATATCTCCCATTCCTAATGCACCTTGATGATCAAAGATTGGGGAGAAGGATTGTCCATTATCACTCGTCTTCCAAACACCGCCAGAAGCAGCTGCGATATAATAGGTCTTGAAATCTGAGCTTACCTCTATATCGGTAATTCGGCCAGACATATTTGTTGGTCCAATATTCCGTAAAGGGTAGTTCTTGAAAGGTGTGCTGGCAAACATCTCTTGATGTTTCTGAAAAGCTGTTTGCATCTCTTTAGAGCTGCTTGGCTTGATTTGCTGTGCATTTGTACTGATGATGCCAGCTTCGAAAAGGAAGACTGCAGTCAGTATGCTGAGTTGACGTAAATTTTTATGCATAGTTTGTTATAGATTTCTCACCACAATATATAAAAAGGCTACAGGAACTAGAGTAACAAAACCATAAAACCATTCAATAAGTGATAATTGGAGAAAATTTCATTTGAGATTATTCTTTATATGAAATGTTTCAGTAAAAATCAATTTTTCAATGCAATTGATTTTTCTATATTTGTTTTAAATCGACCGCTTGATCATGAAAAAATACCTCAAGTACACTAAAAATTTTTATTTTGTCTTTACGGCGTTATTTGTTTTGTGGATGATTTTCATCGATTCGAATGATATCGTTTCTCAGTTTAAACTAAGCTCCAAGGTTCGAGAACTTGAAAATCAAAAAGAGTACCTTCTTGAAAGAAAAGAAAAAATCAAGCAAGATCGAGAGGAATTGATGAGTAATTATGAACTTCTTGAGAAGTTTGCTCGTGAAAGGTACTTGATGAAAAAGAAAACAGAAGACCTGTATGTTATCATTCCCGAATAAAAAATATTTCAATTTTGTAGTCCTTACAATACTATTTTTTTCACTAGCTACTGCCGCTCAAGCTCAGCGAGAAATCGACCCTGAAAGTAATCCGCCCTTGAAGGACAGGTTGTATTACGGAGGTAATTTCGCCATGCAGTTTGGTACAATCACATTTATTGACGTGTCGCCACTTGTAGGAGCTATGATTACGGAACGATTATCTGGTGGTCTTGGCGCCACTTACCAATATTTTGATGATAGGAGATTTGTAGGTGCAGGCACAGGAAACCGGAGCTTGTATGGAGGGAGAACATTTGTGAGATATAACATCTTACCCAATATTTTTGCGCATACAGAATATGAAATGCTAAATTTCGACCTGTTCAATCGAAGAACAAATGAATACAATCGAGAGTGGGTTCCTTCGCTATTTTTAGGTGCAGGATATTTCGCTCCTTTCGGTAGTAGAGGTGGGGCGAATTTTACATTTCTCTATAATTTGATCCATGACAATTTTAGATCACCTTACAATGAACCTTATGTCATTCGAGTAGGTTTTGTTCTTTGATTTGAAATCATTCAAGAACATGGAAAATTTAGTCGAAAAAATATTTAAATCTCATCAAGATTGCCCTGAATGCCCTTCACCAAAATTGATTCAAACTTTTTTTGAAAGCCTTTTGGGCTTGCTTTTTCCTGAGTATGCATTGAATATCATCAAAGATAAAAAGGATATTCAAGAGAACCTTGAGGTATTGAAAGCACAGTTTTCCGATATTTTAGTTAGAAACAAACATTTATATCAAGGTGATGGAAGGGAGTTAAGTAAAAAGTTTTTTGAAAGTTTATCAGAAGTTTTTGATGCGATTCATCAAGATGTAGATGCGATGTTCGCTGGTGATCCGGCTTCGAAATCTAGAGCAGAGATTTTGAGGTGTTACCCTGGGTTTTTTGCCATAGCAGCCTACAGAATTTCCCATCAAATGACACTTTTGGGAATTAGAATGATCCCAAGAATAATCACTGAATTTGCGCATAGCAAAACGGGGATTGATATACATCCGGGAGCTAAAATAGGCCATCATTTTTGCATTGATCACGGGACAGGATTGGTGATTGGAGAGACCACTGTGATTGGAAATCATGTGAAATTGTACCAAGGAGTGACCTTGGGAGCTTTGAGTGTACACAAAGAAGATGCAGATACTAAAAGACATCCGACTCTTGAAGACAATGTAGTTATCTATGCCGGCGCCACAATTCTCGGAGGAAATACAGTAATTGGTGAAGGTTCAGTGATAGGAGGAAATGTATGGTTGACCAAGTCGGTACCTGCGTTTAGCAAGATTTATTATCAAGCCAAGATGTATGACGCTAATTCCGAAACCACAGATGTATATGTCTTCAAAAATGATACGGAGTAAAATCTGAATTTTTTAGTGCTAGTTGTAAATAATAATCAAGCTAAATATGAAATTACTTGAATTGATTGGGAATACGCCTTTGGTGGAATTGAAGTCAATTCCGATAAATCCCAATGTGAAGATTTTTTGTAAACTAGAGGGGCAAAACCCTGCGGGCAGCGTCAAGGACAGAGCTGCTTACAACATGATCAAATCTGCTCTAGAACGTGGGGATATCAAAAGAGGTGATAAGTTGGTCGAGGCTACAAGTGGGAATACTGGAATAGCTTTAGCGATGGTCGCGAATCTACTTGGAGTAAGTATGACCTTGATTATGCCAGATAATTCCACTAAAGAGCGAGTTTTGTCTATGGAAGCCTATGGAGCAAAAGTGATTTTGACACCTGCTGCAAAGACAATCGAGTATTCCAGAACTTTGGCAGAAAAAATGGCAAATGAAGAGGGTTATTTTATGCTGAATCAATTTGCTAACGAGGATAATTATCTGTCCCATTACAAAAGTACAGGTCCGGAAATCTGGAAAGATACGGATGGAAATGTCACCCATTTTGTGTCTGCTATGGGAACTACGGGAACCATTATGGGGGTGTCAAAATATCTCAAGGAAAAGAATAAAGCCATTCAAATTGTAGGAACCCAACCGACTGATGGGTCGAGCATTCCTGGGATCAGAAGGTGGTCACCTGAGTTTTTGCCAAAGATATTTGATCCAAAAAGAGTGGATAGAACCATCGATGTCAGCGAAGAAGAGGCAAGTATCATGACAAGAAGACTTGCAAAAGAAGAAGGGATTTTGGCAGGGATGAGCAGTGGAGGGGCGCTATTTGCTGCCATGAAAATAGCCTCAGAAATCGATAAAGGAGTGATCGTATGCATCACTTGTGACAGAGGTGATAGATATCTGAGTTCGGACTTGTTCGGCTAAAAAAAAAATATCCCGAGATATGAAATATCCCGGGATCACCCTAAAAAACAATTAATTTGATTATCCTCATTAATGTAATTTTATAAAGCAGATCAATAGTAGCGGATAAGTGTCCATTGCTAACAGAAGTCAGTCAACTGATGATTAATAGAAACTGAGTTACTTTATTTAAGTGGCCAGAGGTCTGACCACTTTTTTACATGTGATTTTATATTCGGTTTCCTATACGAAGTGGCCAAGCAGTTTCATGATTTCATTTGATTTTGATTCACTGATAACTGATTGACTAATAACTAATAACTTTTTAAAAATTGATAAAGTTGGTAATCAACTGCAAATTCAGCCTTTTTTCCACTTCAGTCCCTTCTTCCTGTAGTCCTCGAAGTACCAATGTATAGACTCTATTTCCCCTCAATTCCACATTGTTTGCAGTGACTAAAGTTTCGCCTGATCCTTTTGACACAACTCTGATATTGTAAGTTCCTGAATCAAGGTCTTCAAAATTAGAGTGAGTTTTGAAATCAGAATTGTCCACAAATGGAGAATCTCCTTCTTCCACTTGAACTTCTATTAATCCGGCATCAGGAGAAAGATGGACAAATCTCAACTGTGCACTTTCCTGATTTGGTGTAGCCCATTCATCAGTCAAAAGGATAGCGTCTAAATCATCTTCCATACCAGTGAAAAACATGGAATAAACCACATCTTCTTCAATGGTAAAAGTTTTTTCTAAAAGTGATGTAACTGAGTTGTAAGGTGAAAATTTGAAAGTACGTTCACCCAAATAAAACCTGCTGTAAGGGAGTGTTTCCGTGTAGCGAAAGGGATTTGTAGTGACACGATTGCTGTTGGCGAAAACATCTAAATTCGGGGCATCGGGCGAACCATGATAAATAGAAATAAATGCGGCCGGAGGAATTGGGGTTCCTTCATTGTCATCCAAACATCCTGTTAGGCCAAAACCTAAGGAGAGGAGAAGTAGCATGGCTACTGTTCTCATGTTGTGCTTCATCTTCATTGTAGTAATCATAATAGTTGGTTTAGAAATTTCTTTAGCGACATTTCTCTATTATGACGGGCCGAAGTATAAAAATGCTACAATGGTGATTAAAAAAAATTAGATGTCGTCGGGTTCAGGATGAATCCAAGGCTTCCTGTATGGCCTTCTAAGTAATGCAGAAGCCTCACTATCAGAAGGGATTGTCATGGTTTTTGGGTCGTAACTTAAGGGTCTTCCAAGCTCCATAGAAATATTTACCAAAATGCAGCAAGCTGTAGAAATATGGCCCTCCATTACATTTGCAACTGGATCAACATTTGATTTTATAGCGTCAACAAGATTCTTGAAATGCTTTCTTGTAGCTGGTACAGCATGGAGTTCAATGTCTTTTTCATCCAAGTCTTCTGGAAATGCTTCTTTTTCGTACACCGCATCCCAATGTATTTTTTCTTGGTCTTTATCCAAGGGGACGAAATCAGCTTGAAAAGGACTTCCTGCCAAGTAACCATTTTCTCCAAAAATCTTAAATGCCCATGGGTATTCCGGGTCTTCGGGATTGCCCCAAGTACGATGCTGCCAAACTATATTTAATTCTTCATATTCAAATATCGCAGTCTGCGTATCCGCAATATTTGATTTACCTTCTTTTTGGACGAAAATCCCACCGGTTGCGGATATTTTTAGCGGCCAACCTAAGTCAAGCATCCACCTCACACAATCCAGCATGTGTACGCACATATCACCTGTGATTCCATTGCCATATTCCATGAAGGATCTCCACTTTCTCTTGTGTGGTAATCCATCGAAAGGGCGTAAGGGTGCAGGTCCAGTCCATAAATCATAATCAAAAAAACTTGGGATTTCCTGTAAAGGAGGATTTTCATTGTAGCGCATGTGGTAGTAGCTACAAATTTCAATTTGAGAGATTTTTCCCAAAACACCAGTATCAATGATCCTTTGCTTTGCATCGATCAAGTGGGGAGTACTTCGTCTCTGAAGTCCAACTTGGACAATTTTATTATACTTTTTTGCGGCAGCGACCACGGCTTCGCCTTCGATAACATCTACAGAAATGGGTTTTTGCAGGTAAATATGCGACCCCGACTTCATGGCTGCTATCGCCTGCAAAGCATGCCAATGATCTGGCGTACCAATGACGGTAATGTCTAATTGATGGGATTTGAGAAGATCACGATAGTCCTTGTAGAGGCTTGGAGTGTGTCCGGAAAATCTATTTTTTAAAAGTGTATTTGCTTCAGCTAGATGATTTTGATCCACATCGCAAAGTGCGACCACTTCCACATTGGCAATCTGAATCAAGCGCCAAAGATCCATTTTCCCATACCAACCGCAACCAATCAGTGCCACTTTCAGGGTTTGCGTATTTTGAATATGTCCAAAACTAGGCAACCCTAACCCCATCAAAGCCAATGCTGTTGCGGATTTCTTGATAAAAGATCTTCTTCCTTGTTGTTGGTTTTCCATTGATTTAAAAATAATATGGTTTGAGAACTTCAATATACAAAAGAATTGAGTTTGTCTGAAAATACATTTAAACAGGTATAATCTTTCAATTACCCCTCGTAGGTGAAGTTTGGTTAAAGAGCTAGGTGTAGATTGCATCTACACCTTCTTATTTTTGGAATTTGCAATTCCAGTTTTCAAGAATTACTTTTAGTTATGGGAGAGTCTTATCAAATTAGAGATCAGGAAATGTCGTACTTTTTTACTTTCCAAGTGGTGGGTTGGGTAGATATTTTTGCGAGATTAAATCTGACCTTTGAAAATCAAATAATAACCAAATTATAATCATTCCATTGAGATTTATCGCACTGAAATGATCGAAAGTAGAATGAATTATATTCATGAGAATCCAGTGAGATTTGGAATTGTTGAGAAAACTGATGACTATTTGTATTCCAGTGCAAGAAACTACTCAGGAATTAAAGGTATAATTGAAGTAGATTACTGGTGATGATAGTGTTGTGTTTACCAATTTTAAAATTGATATTGATAAAAGGGTAGGACAAGGCGTTAATAAATGATCTCTTAAGATCATTTTAGTCTTGGGCCAAGTGTAGGGCGGACAAACAACACCCAGCTTCAGCCGAAGGCCTAAACTACACTAAGAGGGGGCTCTTGGTCGGGATTCCAGAATGTATGGGGAACATATAATTATTTCGACCCCAAGACGGCCATTGCCTCAGTTTTACAACCGATAATAAATAGTTGATGGGAGAAGTTTTGAAATTCATAAATTATATAACCCTCAAATGGATTTTGTTTTGGGGATTCCAGATATTTGAAAGTGTGGAAAAGTCAAATTGGAATTGAGATAAGGTTAACAGTATGGAAGGTGTGGTTTACACTTTGGGAATGCTTTTAATACTCCCCATTTTAGAAATCATTATTCTAAGTGGTCCTTTTTACTTAGCACTCAAGAAAAAGGGATGGGTGATGGTTGTTATTATTATTTTGGTTTTTGTTTTGGAGTTCGCAATCGGATGGTTTGCAACTAACCAAAGGTTTGCTTTGTGGATGGTAGTAAAACTTGCCCTCAGTATAGGGCTGTTTTTTCTTTTCTACAGGAAACAAATGAAGTTTTGAAATCGAGAATAAACCAAACGAAACAAAAAAAGCCCGGCACGGCTGGGCTTTTTGCATTTACAGTTTAGCGACATTTTTCTATTAGAAATTTTTAAATTTTTTGTAGGTGAGCATCTTGTCAATCAGCTTGAAGGTGGTCTGTCTGTCCTCGTCCTCCAATTGCTGTATAAATCTGAGTTGTTCGATAGCTGTCTTGTCCTTGATGACGACTTCGGAAGGGGAATTGGTTTACATAAAGGTAAAGCCTCAAATACTTTTCGGAATAAGTTGTCAACTTCGCTCAAACTGTCTGAGGCGGGCTGGCATGTTGGGGAACCGGGCGGGCGTTTGTTACTTTTTGTATCAAGACAAAAAGTAAGAGGAAATAATCTATTTATCTAAATAATTATTCTCTCACCACCAAGTTCAACCCTTTTAAGGTTAGCAAATACAAGAACAGACAATTATTCATAATGCCCCAGTTTCACTGGTGGCCATTTAAGGTTAAAGCACTTCAGGCTTGCCTCCCGTAGGGATGGCTTGCCCCACAGAATTGCGGGGGCTTCCTTATTCCTATACCACATTAATTCGAGTTTTTGGAAAAAAAACCGAGTACTTGTCTCCCACATAGGGAAATTCACCTCACTTTTTAAGGAATTTCCTCAATTTCTCTATATTATAATAATACAATTCAATATAAAATAATCATATTTATTTCCAAAAACACCCCAATTTCTACCGTCTTCCTCCCGTCCATGTTCCGACCGTGTCCCGTATGCCTCCCGACCATTCGCCGACTTTTGGCGAAAAACCAAGAAAACATATAATTATTCCAAGATTGCGCTTTTTCAAGACAAAAAAATTCGAATCAGTGCAATTTGTGTTTGGGAATAGAAATTTTAATTATAATTCTACCCCAAACTTAAGCCCCAAAGCTCTCAAATCATTTTCAACAGGTTTGATCAGAGGAATCCCGTTTGACATTCTTTCTGTTTCCAGTTCCCGCTCAGGATCTCCTGGGATCAAGACTTTATCATGTCCCTCGATAGGCTTAGCTGCTCTGAATCTGGAGATCCAATTGTCCATATGAGTTTTGAAATCATCGGCAGGTCTAAATGCATCCACGCGCATCGCTCCGAAAAAATGCCCTAAACCTTTTCCAACTGGATTGGGATCAGGTTCTAAAAAAGCCACGAATGGAGGTGCCCAAGGGCCATAATTTGCTCCTGAGAGAACAGCTGAAAAGATATCTACGATCGATCCCAAAATATATCCTTTGTGCGAACCATGTTCTCTGTCACCACCAAGTGGCAATAGTGCACCTCCTTTTTTCACACCATTAGCATCTGTGGTTTGTATGCCATCAGCATCCTGAACCCAGCCTAAAGGAGCCTCCATTTCTTTGCGCTGCAAAATCTCCAACTTGCCATTGGCAGCAGTGGTGGTGGCCATATCTGCTACAAATGGAGGTTGGTTTTTCGCTGGAATGGCAACAGAAATCGGATTGGTACCAAGCATTCTTTCTTTGGAAAATGTCGGACTTACCAGTGGGCTGGCATTCGTCAGTGAAATTCCAATCATATCATGTTCCAAGGCCATCATGGCATGATAACCTGCGATTCCATAATGGTTGGAATTTTTGACAGATACCCAACCGGTACCTGCAGTTTTTGCTTTTTCAATTGCTACCTGCATCGCAAAAGGCGCAACCACAAGACCAAGTCCCCCATCTCCATCTACTACAGCGGTACTGGGAGTTTCATAACTGACGTGAACATTCGGTTTAGCATTAATCCTTCCTTTTTCCCAAAGTCTCACATAACCCGAAAGTCTGGCCACTCCATGTGAATCTACCCCTCTCAAATCAGCGGAAAGCAAAACCTTGGCTCCTAATTCCGCATCTTGATCAGGGCATCCGATCTTGAGAAGCATATTTTTGGTGAATGAAAAAAGTTCTTGGTAACTGAATGTATTCATAGTAAATGAAAACTAATTGATGGTAATTTGATCTAATTTATTGATGCATCTGCTAAGGAATTATTTCCAATCAATTGGGAAATAACGCCTTCTTTCAAAGCAAAGCTTGAGCAGATAAGCATGTCTGTGTTGATATATTTGAGAATGTAGGAAATCAAACATGAAGCCACGACAATCATGTCTACACGCATGGGAATCATTCCCGGTATTTTGAGCCTTTCGGCTTTGTTCAAGGTGAGCAATTGCTCAGCAATCACTTCGAATCCAGCTCTAGGAAGTAGGAAAGTTTGTTCAGATTTTCCTTTTTTCAAATCATGGGAAGCATAATACATGTCACTCAGTGTGTCAAATGTACCCGAAGCACCCACAAGTTTGCTTGGTGAATAAGTGTTCAGTGCAGTGATTAGGTCAGGGAGTTTTTCTTCTAAAAATTGCGTGAGATTATCTTTTTCCACTTCAAGAATCGGGTCATGGTAATGAAAAAGATCCAACAAGCGCTGACCACCGATTTCGAAACTTTGTTTCCAAAGTGCTTCATGATTATTTCCGATAATAAATTCAACCGATCCTCCTCCAATGTCCATCATCAGATGATTTTCATCATTCAAAGAACCACTGAATCTTATTCCCTCATAAATCAGCTGAGCTTCTTGAAATCCATCGATGACATTTACATTGATGTTGAATTTCTCTTTGATTTCTTGGACAAAATCACTCCCATTATCCGCATTTCTCACTGCACTCGTAGCAAAAGCAAAGATTTCTACAATTCCCTCTCCATCGATATAATTTCTAAAATGCTGTAGTGTATGAAAAGCCCTTTTCTTTGCATCCTCAGTGATGGTGTTTTTACTAATTCCACCTTGACCGATCTTTACAGCTGCTTTTTCCTTATAGATGGTAGTAAAATTAGCTGCGTTCAATTCCACCAATAACAAATGAAATGTATTGGTGCCCATGTCAATAATCGCTGCTTTTCTAGGGGTCATACCGGCCAAAATTAATTTGTGCGAATATAGAAGTTTTATTTAAAAGCGAAGGACTTGCTCAGGTTTTATAAAGACTTATTATTCAAGGAAGCCGAAAAAATAACAGGATGTTAACTTTGATTTTATTTCACCTAATTTCAGAAATGTTTTTGCACTAATGCTGTGCTCCGTATATTTGAAACAACCAAATTAACTTTAAACTAACATGAATAGCCAAACCAAAGGTATTTATACACATCCCACGAATAAGGATAAAATAGATTTACTCAAGAAGAAAAACGAAGAAGCACTTTTAGGTGGAGGAGAAGCTAGAATTGCTGCACAACATAAAAAAGGTAAACTCACCGCACGAGAAAGAATTCATTTATTGATGGATGAAGGTTCTTTCCAAGAGATCGATAAGTTTGTCATGCATAGAGCCAAGGATTTTGGTTTGGACAAGGAGCATTATTTAGGAGATGGCGTGGTCACAGGTTATGGTGAAATCAATGGCCGCTTGACTTATGTATATTCTCAGGATTTTACTGTTTTTGGAGGATCACTTTCTGAAACCCATGCGGAGAAAATTTGCAAAGTGATGGATATGGCCATGAAAAATGGCGCTCCTATTATCGGATTGAATGATTCTGGTGGTGCGAGAATTCAAGAAGGTGTTGTATCACTTGGCGGATATGCTGATATTTTTTACAGAAATACTTTAGCCTCCGGTGTAGTTCCTCAATTATCAGCCATTATGGGTCCATCTGCGGGAGGAGCAGTTTATTCACCGGCCATCACAGATTTTATTTTGATGGTTGAGAACACTTCATACATGTTTGTCACAGGACCAAATGTGGTCAAAACAGTGACTCAAGAAACCGTTACAGCTGAAGAGCTAGGCGGTGCAAGTACACACAGTACAAAAAGTGGTGTTACCCATTTATCATGTGCCAACGAACTTGAATGTATCAATCACCTCAAACAACTCTTGAGCTATATTCCTCAAAACTGTGAAGATGAAGCCCCTGTCTATGCGTATGATTTGAAAGAGGATGAATCAAGGTCTGTCTTGAATGACATCATTCCTGATAATGCAAACCATCCTTATGATATCAGAGAAGTTGTTGAAGGGATAGTTGATGAAAGTTCATTTTTAGAAGTTCATAAAAATTTTGCTGATAATATCGTGGTTGGTTTTGCAAGATTAGCTGGCCGAAGTATCGGAATAGTCGGTAATCAGCCTCAGTCTATGGCGGGTGTTTTGGATAATGATGCTTCCGTCAAAGCTGCAAGATTTGTTAGATTCTGTGATTCTTTCAATGTTCCTTTATTGGTTTTGGTGGACGTGCCAGGATTTTTGCCAGGAACAGATCAGGAGTGGAATGGAATTATTACCAACGGAGCGAAGTTACTCTATGCATTCTCCGAAGCGACAGTTCCTAGAATTACAGTGATTACGCGAAAAGCTTATGGCGGCGCTTATGATGTAATGAACTCCAAGCATATCGGTGCTGATTTGAATTTCGCTTGGCCAACAGCTGAGATTGCCGTGATGGGAGCAAAAGGAGCAGCAGAGATTATTTTCAAAAGAGAAATTGCCGATGCAGAAAATCCTGAAGAAAAGCTTCAAGAAAAGATTGACGATTACACAGCCAAATTCGCAAACCCATACAGAGCAGCACACAGAGGCTTTATAGATGAAGTCATCATCCCATCAGAAACCAGAGACAAACTCATTCGTGGATTCAAAATGCTAGAAAACAAGGTTGACAAACTCCCAAGAAAAAAGCATGGGAATATGCCTTTGTAGTCGATTGGTTATTGATTGATTGGTTAAATAGTTACTTGGATATTAGTTGAATTAGTTATCGGTCAAAGGTGTTGATTAGCTGAAAGAACTTGAGTTGTTGAAAAAAAGTTATTTGTATTAAGATATTTCATAAAAGCTGTTGCAATGCAAGGTCAAGATATTTGATTTTCTTTCAATTAGATTCAATTCCAAAAAATCAATAATCTGTTTGATAACTTAGCTGTCTAATTGCAAAACCATTAAATTTTAAGAGAATGGGATTTCAGACTTTTGAGGATTTAGAGGTATGGAAAAAGAGTAGAGATCTACGAATGTTTGTTAAAAAGCTAGTACAAAAATTCCCAAATGAGGAAAAATATGTTCTAGAAAAGCAAGTAATTAGATCCTCCAGGTCAATTACCAATAATATAGCAGAAGGTTATGGAAGGTTCTTTTTTCAGGAAAACATACAGTTTTGTAGAATTGCTCGCGGTTCTCTTGAGGAAACCTTAGACCATATGATCATTGCAAATGATGAAGGTTATATATCTAATGAGGATTTGTTAGGGTTTAGAAACCTTCATGGGGAATGTCTAAGATTGTTGAATGGATACATTAGCTATTTAATAAAAGTAAAGTCTGGTACTGCACCACCAAAATGATTACGGAAGAGCTTTAAAAGGTTTGAAATGTAATTAAGATATTGTTCTTAATTTAAAAATGGAATTCTTTTCATTTAAAAAGTTTCTATCTCTTAGTTTCTTGTAACGATGTAAGAGCAACCAAATAGATCAATATCTTACTTAACCATTCCCAAGTTACCAAATTCACCATTTCAACCAATAACTTAATTACCCAATTAACTTATTACCAATTTAATTAATCAACTGAATACACAAATTCAACTTATCAATCAAATAACCAATACAGGATGTCAAAATCAGAAATATTCATTTACAAATACCTCAATACAGCAAGTCCAACAGGCTTTGAAGCGTCGGGTCAGCAGGTTTGGCTAGATTATATCAAGCCTTTTGTGGACACCCATTTTACAGACAATTATGGAACGGCTGTAGGGGTGATTAATCCTGATGCGGAATTTAAAGTAGTAATTGAAGCCCATGCAGATGAAATCAGCTGGTTTGTCAATTACATTACACCAGAAGGCTACATTTATGTCAGAAGAAATGGTGGTTCCGATCACATGATTGCACCTTCTATGCGTGTCAACATTCACACAGATGAAAAAGTCATTCCAGGAGTATTTGGTTGGCCGGCGATTCATGTGAGGAAAGATGGGAAAGAAGATGCGCCAACATTGGACAATATCTTTATCGATGTCGGAGCAAGGACCAAAGAGGAAGTTGAAAAAATGGGAATTCATGTGGGCTGTGTGATCACATTTCAGGATGAGTTGACAGAATTGAACGATAAATTCTACAGTGGAAGAGCTTTAGATAATAGAGTGGGAGGATTTATGATTGCTGAAGTAGCAAGGTTACTTCATGAATCAAAAGTCAAATTACCTTTCGGATTATATATCGTGAATGCTGTTCAGGAAGAAATCGGACTGCGAGGAGCAGGGATGATTGCTGCGAGAATCAAACCTCAAGTAGCGATAATCACCGATGTGTGTCATGATACTACGGCGCCTATGTACAACAAAATCACTTCCGGAGATTTGGTGGCAGGCAAGGGACCTGTATTAACTTATGGAGCATCTGTTCACAAGAAATTATTGGATTTAATTATTGATTCTGCTAAAAAAAGAGAAATAAATTTCCAGCGTTCCGCAGCTTCAAGAGCTACCGGGACAGACACCGATGCATTTGCTTATTCCAATGAAGGAGTGCCATCAGCCTTGATTTCACTGCCATTGAAATATATGCACACAACGGTGGAGACTGCCAGCAAAGAAGACATCCAACAAGTCATCCAATTGATCAAAGGTTTCCTCGAAGACTTTGATCCAAAGTTTGATTTTAGATATGTGGTTTAGTGGATTTAGTTATAGGTTAATTAGGATAAATAGTTAATTAAGTGGGAAAGTAGGCAGACAAGTTCTTTTAGTAATTCAATCTTCCAATTATACAATCCCACCCCAAGGTCTGTGTCTTCACAGACCTTCTACCCTAAGTCTGCATAGAATGCTGATTTTGTCAAATGGCTTGTGGAGACACAAGCCATGTTTAACCTTAAAACCTTCCAACCTTGTAACCTTCAAATCTTCCAATCCAATTAAAATGCCCATCTACACCGACCAACTCAAAAGAAAAGTAACAATCGCCGAAAGCCCGAAGAGAATTATTTCATTGGTTCCTTCACAGACTGAGCTTTTGGTAGATCTTGGTTTAGGGGATAGGATAGTAGGGGTGACCAAGTTTTGTGTTCACCCTGAAGGATTCAAAGAGAAAAAGCAAATCATTGGGGGAACAAAGAATTTTCATTTCGATAAAATTGATCAGCTCGAGCCTGATTTGATCATTGGCAACAAGGAAGAGAACTATCAGGAGGGAATAGAGAAGCTTGCGGAAAAGTATCCTGTATGGATGAGTGATATCTTCGATCTAAGCGATGCAATGGAGATCTTGGGATTGGAGAAATCACAGGAAGGTCTGAAGCAGCACAGCAATTGGTTGATATGATTCAAAAGGATATGGATTATGTTCCCAAGAAAAAGGAGACATCAGTATACCTGATTTGGAAAGATCCGATCATGGTAGCAGGTAAGAATACTTTTATAGACGATATGCTTGATCGGGCAGGTTACGAGAATTTGGTAAGGGAAAGTCGATATCCAGAGCTTTCGTTGAAAGAACTCACCGAAATGAATCCGGATTTTTTGCTTCTAAGTTCAGAACCATACCCATTCAAACAAAAACATCTGGATGAATTTTCGGCAATACTGCCAGATTCTACCATCCAGTTGGTTGACGGAGAGATTTTTAGCTGGTATGGGAGTAGGTTGAAATGTTTCAAAAATTATATATCTAAAATATAAGGTAACCTGATTATTGTTCTATCATTTTCAAGAGGTCTTTAGCAGTGGGTCTTTCGCTCGGTTTTTTGCTTAGACAGAGTTCTATGAAATGATTGTAAGGCTCCATGACCGAAACCAAAGGTGTACCGATGATGCATTTGGATTTGATGTTCTCTTTGATTTTTGAAACAGGAATGTTTCTTCTGTCTCCAAAAGGGTATTTTTTTGTAAACAAAATATAAAGTAGTACTCCAAAAGACCAAATATCCATTTTGGAAGTGACCATTCCTGATTCATAGACTTCGGGAGCTATGATCTCCGGAGTATAAAACCCCCCTTTGATTTTTAATACGGTATTTTCTCTTTTTAGAGTCAGCAAGTCACCTAGTTTAAATGTGATTTTTTTACCAACCTTATGCATCAGGATATTGGAGAGCTTTAAGTCAGAGTGCACCAGTTTTTTGCTATGTAAGTAAGAGAGCCCTGTCAATGTATCCATAATTAGGACATTGACCATTTCCAATGATACAGGATACTTGTCAATGAACTCATTTAGCGATGTAAGATTGCAGAAAGGAGTAATTGAAAAAGCTTCAATTTCACTAGTGTTGAGTTGGAGTTTTTCTATGGGATTGATATTGGGGTGGTCTAAGTCTAAGATAATGTCAATGATAGATTTCTCGATTGCTTTTAATTGATCTTCAGAAATCAATTTTTTGATATTTTTTTTCATTTTTTTAATGAGTTTACTTGCTTTTTAAAATTGTTTTTTTTTTGAAAAACAACTTTTAAATTATAAACATATGAAAAACTCAAAATTCAGATTTCCAAATGCAATCATGGCAGTAGCGGGAGCTACAGCGATGGTATTTTCGACGGGTTTCATTTCTTCAGAACCAATAGAGGTTACAGAAGAGACTTTTGTGGAGTTGGAGTTAGAAGCCACTTTAGGTAACCAGTACAGAGATAATACATGTGGTGAGCCTATCGGTACTTGTATGCCAACCTATTGCTGTGTTACGACAGATTAATCAGTTTATTGGCCACGATGTTTTTCTAACTAAAAAATGTTTTTATTCATCGTGGCTATCTTTTTTTTTAAGTTAAATTTTTACAATCTGTTTTGATTTTATGAAAAGAATTTTGGTGTTATTTTGTCTGATCTCCTTTAGCTGTGGTGGAAAAATAGGGAATGGTAACTCAAGAGTATTTAAAGAAATTCATGAATATGTCTTGAACTTGGATAGATATACTTCTCCTGTTGAGGAATATATACAATATGTTCCTAATTGGAAAGGTAAGGAAGTATTTGCAATTCATGTACGAGGTATGTTTGAAATTAAGCTGTACGACTTTACAACCAACGAATTGCTGGAAACATTAAAGTATTCTCACGAAGGTCCAAAAGCTTATCCAAACACTTATGATTTTCATATTCATGACGAAAATAATATTTTCATGAATAGAAGGTATCATTACAGAGCCCACCTAGTCAATCAGCACTTTGATTTGATCAAGACATTTGAATTTTTGGATCCAGGGACTAAAGTAGATCCTGTTTCAGGGATTCCTTTGTCAGGTAAAACCTTTTTACCTATGTTTAATCATAATAAAATATTTAAAAAATTTCCTGATAAATTTATCTTAACAGCTTCACCAGATATAAGTTCTTATGACCCAAAAAAGTTTTATGCGGACTGTTTGCTGATAAATGTAGAACTAGAGACAGGAGAAATTAGCAGAGTGAAAGGTTATCCTGAAAAGATGCATGGTAAGGCTTGGGGCGTGTTGCACTCTTATATTTATACGGATTACTCAGAAAGAAAAGAGCAGTACTTTTTAAGTTATGCTGCTGACGAAGAATTGTATGTTGAAAATGATAAGTTTGAGAGAATAGCCTCCTTTTCAGCCAAACCAGAAAAGTTCAAGGAGATAAAGGCAATACCTGTAAATGCTGTTTTCAATGATCCTGTGTATATGACACATTACAATGAGCAATTTGTTTTTGGATCTGTTTTGTACGATGAGCATCGGGATTTGATTTATAGAATAGCCTTAGAGCCGAATCCAAATTATGGAGATACCTATACAAAAGATCCATTGCATGAGCCAAGAAATATGATTGTTATGGCATTTGATAGCAATTATGAAAAAATAGCTGAAATGCGTTTGGAGCAATCAGAAGATGGTGTTTATCTTGACAGATGTTTTGTTAACGAGAAGGGGTTGAACATCACCTATGTGGATTTGAATAATGAGGATAAGTTATACTTCAAGACTTTTTTGGTAGAATGAGGTGTTGTGTTTTGTCTACTTTAGTTTTTATGTTTCTTCTGGGATGCAGTTCTCGGAAAAGCAAAAAGGATCCGATCTTAGATTATATAGAATCCATTACATCTTCTGAATTGCAGGAAGGATTAAGTTATGTCTTGGTGTCGGATTATTCCTGTTCGGCATGCAAGGAGGAGGTCTATCTTGACATTGAAAGAGGTAGTTTAGAAACACATTACATAGTGATGGATCCGAGGAATAAAGCTATCCTGAAAGAGCGTTTTAAGGTCGCTATTTCCCATGATATTTTTCACATTGACTCTTTAGGGCTGAACAAAAAAATAGGGATTATTCTTGATAAACCAATTAGTGTGATTTTTGAGAAAGATGAATGGTTAAAGAAACAAGATTTATAGTAAAAAATCTTTAAATTGTATTTTTGAAAAAAAACTTAGTTTTGTAGTATGAGGAAAGTTATTTTTTTTATTTGCCTGCTTTCTTTTAGCTGTGGTGGAAAAGTAGATGGAGAAGGAATAAAAGTTTTTAAAGAGGTTCACCAATACATGTTGGATTTAGATAGGTATACTTCTCCTGTTGAGGAATATATACAATATGTTCCTAATTGGAATTTTGCTTTTTGATATTGAATTAAAATAAACTATCTTAATCGGTCAGAGGTTTTTCTTTCAACTTTTGAAAGCTTATTGAACATGAGATACTTTACTTATTTACTTATTCTCCTTTTGTTTGCTTGTGGAAAACCTGTTCAACAGATAGTGCAACAGATCCATGTTAATTCCTGGCTTCCACCTCTTGATAGAGGGGAGATTATTTTGGTCAATTTACCAGCAGGTTTTTCCCAAAAGGATTATAGGACATTTCTGGAAACCCTTCCTCAGGAATTGAAAAGCTATGGCTTTAGAGAGGTTTGGGATACTGATTATCACGAAATCGAATTGAAATCAGTAGGGATAAGAGATTTTACAACTGAAAGAAACAGAGAAAAGTTGTATGCAGAATTAGGGGTGCGGTATTTACTTGATTTGGAAATTGTAAATAAGAAATATGCTCGATTAAGTAAGCTAGGGGCAACAATGCTATACAATGAATCCAATCAAAACAGCTCTGTGGTTGGAAGCTCATTATGGACTTACCCTGATTATTGGATTCATACTAACTACATACTTTATGATCTTGCTGAAAAAGATGTTTTGGTCGAACTAGATGTTAGGACTACTCATTTGGACAATAATACAGTTTACCCCAAATCAATTAAGAAAGATATACAAACTCTCTTTATGTATATTTATTCAGAAGGATTGTAAAGATTTGACGTGACCGATTTCGAACAACACACCCAAAAGAGATGTCCATATTCGGTCAAAAATTAAAAAAGTAAGAATTGTTCGATTTAAATATTGGTAATGTTATCACCAGGCATTAACTTTCAAGTCCTTTTAAAACAGATTTTAGGCTAATTAAAATTTATTCTTTCCACTCAAACAATTTATCGAGTATGGTTATTGTATCTAAAGCAATCACAAATTAATTATTAATTATATATTATATGAGAAAATCCGCTTTGTTATCACTTTTCGGTGTGTGCTTCGTGTTTTCGGTTTTTGGTCAAAACAAAATCGAATTCAAAGAATTCACATTGGATAATGGGTTGCATGTTATCCTTCATCAGGATAATACAACACCTATTGTAGCTACATCAGTATTATATCATGTAGGTTCCAAAAATGAAAACCCAGAAAGAACTGGTTTCGCACATTTCTTTGAGCATTTGATGTTTGAAGGTTCAGAAAATATCCCAAGGGGTAAGTTTTTCGAAATTGTAGAGTCTGCTGGAGGTACTCTAAACGCAGGTACTAGCCAAGATTATACAATCTATTACGAAATCCTTCCATCTAATCAATTAGAGCTCTCACTTTATCTCGAGTCTGAAAGAATGCTTCAAGCTAAAGTAGATCAGGTTGGTGTCGATACCCAAAGAGAGGTTATCAAGCAAGAGATGAAAGAGGTAATGGAAGAGAGGCCATATGGCTCTTTTCAAAAAGAAATTCCAGTTAGATTATATCCAAACCATCCGTACAAATCCCCAATCATTGGTTCTGCTGAACATTTGGAAGCGTCCAAACTGGAGGAATTCATGGAGTTTTATGCGACTTATTACAAGCCAAACAATGCCACACTTTCTATAGCTGGTGACATTGATTATGCAGAAACTGAGAGATTAGTAAGAGCATATTTCGAAGAAATCCCAAAAGGAACAATCGAACCTTACAGACCTAATATTGAGATTCAGAAGTTAAGCAACGAAATAGAAGATGTAGTGTATGACAACATCCAGTTGCCAGCGATTTTCCAAGGCTACCTAATGCCTAAAAAAGATCATCCTGATACATATGCTTTGGACTTACTTAGTACTTACTTGTTGTCAGGAAAGAGTTCTCTGATGTACAAAGAATTGGTAGACAAAAGCCAAAAAGCGATTCAAGCAGTTGCTTTCCCAAATGATTTGGAAGACGGGGGTATGTTTCTTGTACTTGCTATCGCAAATATGGGAGTAGATGTGGATGATTTGAATGTCGCTATCGACGAAGTGTTGGATCAAGTCAAAACCAACGGTATCGATAAAAATGACTTGCAAAAATTGATAAATATCAAAGAAAATCAAATTATCAATGGGTTTGGATCTGTAGCAAACATTTCACAGTCATTAGCTCAAGGTCACGTGTTTTATGGCAATGCCGATTATGTCAATACCCAACTGGATTTATTCAGAAAAGTAACAGCGGAGGATGTCAAAAGAGTTGCTCAAAAGTATCTTGATAAAGACAGCAGAGTAGTGTTGAAATATCTTCCTAAACCAACAGATGCAACTGAATAAGTTCAAAACTTAATTGTGATAAACATGAAAAAATTATTTATATATTTTATTTTCTCCATTTTTTCTACTGTTGCAATAGCTCAGATAGATAGATCGAAACTTCCCGAACCAGGTCCGGCACCAGAAATTCGATTTGGAGACGCAGAATCATTTACTTTGAAAAATGGGCTTAAGGTTTTTGTTATTCAAAACAACAAACTTCCAAGAGTGACTTATTCATTGATCTTGGACAGAGATCCAATTCTTGAAGGTGATAAAGCCGGAATGTTGGGTTTTGTAGGAGAGATGATGACTGCAGGTACTAAAAACAGATCAAAAGATAAGTTCAATGAGGAAATCGATTTCCTCGGAGCTAGGATTTCTGCTTCTTCCACTTCTTTGACAGCCTCAACCTTGACCAAACATCAGGAGAAAGTTTTGGAATTGATGGCAGATGTGCTTTACAATCCATTATTCCCTGAGGATGAGCTTTCAAAATTGAAAACTCAATCTAAATCAGGATTGGCTTTAGCTAAAAATGATCCTAGTTCGATCTCTAGTATTTTGTCAGGAAAATTGGTTTACGGATCTGATCATCCTTATGGTGAGACTGAGACAGAAGCTACCATTGAAAATATTACTGTAGAAGATATTAAAAGCTACTACAATACTTTCTTCAAACCAAACATTGCCTATTTGGCAATTGTGGGAGATGTAAGTTTATCAGAAGCTAAAAAAATGGTAGAGAAGCACTTTTCCTCATGGAAAAAAGCAGATGTGCCATCTTTCAAATATAAAACGCCTGAAGTACCATCTGAAAATGTAGTCGCTTTGGTAGATAGGTCAGCTTCACAGCAATCTGTCATCAATATCACTTATCCTGTACAAAACCATTTGCCAAGTGAAGATTTTTTGGCAAGTAGGGTTATAGGACAAGTACTCGGTGGTGGAGGTTCTGGAAGATTATTTATGAACCTCCGTGAAGACAAAGGTTTCACTTATGGATCGTATGCAGGAATCGGCTCAGATAGACTTGTTGCAAGTTTTTCTGCGGATGCAAGTGTGAGGGGTTCAGCTACTGATTCAGCGGTATATGAGATCATTTACGAAATCAGAAACATGAGAGATAATGGTATCACTCAAGCTGAATTGGATGCTGCAAAATCAAACATAAGTGGATCTTTTGGAAGGTCTTTAGAGAGTCCAAGTACTGTAGCAAATTTTGCAATCAATACTGAACGTTATGGATTGCCAAAAGATTTTTATGCGACATACCTACAGCGCTTGAATGCCCTTACGGTAGAGGATGTCAATGCCGCTGCCAAAAAATTCTTGCAGCCAGATAATATGTACATTACCGTAGTAGGAAATGGAGCACAAGTGAAGGAAGGCTTGATGGCATTTGGTGAAGTGAAAATGTTTACCAATATGGGAGAGCCTGAGCGATTGGTTGCCATGGATGCTGATGTAACGGCAAGCGGCGTGATTGATAGCTACATTGAAGCTATTGGAGGAAGTGAAAAGGTAAAATCAATTAAGACTTCGATTATTGAATCATCTGCGGAAGTTCAGGGGATGAAATTGGATTTTGATTATTACTATGATGAGCAAAAACAAGCATTTTCCAACAAAGTAAGTATGGGTGGCAATGTAATGTCAAATACACTTTTGAAAGATGGTAAAGGTATAGTTCAAGCAAATGGAGCAAACCAAACACTCACTGACGAACAGTTCGAAGCAGCAAAGATGACAATGTTTATATTCCCTGAGTTACATTTTGAATCTTTGGGTTATACTTTGGAAGTGGATGGAATCAAGGATGTGGAAGGAGAAAATGCCTACAAAGTTGTTGTTTCCAATCCTATGGGCTCTACGACCATCAATTATTATAGTGTAGAGTCTGGCCTCAAAATCAAATCTGAGAGTGAAGAGACTGGAGAAGTGTTTTACACTGATTACAAATCTATAGACGGAGTGATGTATCCGATGAAAATGATCATCAAATCCCCTATGATTCCTTTCCCATTGGATGCGATTGTCAATGAAGTGTCATTCAATACTGCCATTGAAGAGTCTGTATTTAATTGATATCAATTTGCTAGACTGGTTTCCCAGTCTAGCTTTTATACTTTACACAATATTTAAACTTAAGATTTATGAAAATCACATCACTTTTAGTTCCTGTTTTGGCCTTTGGAATTTCCCAAAGTGCTGTTTCAAATTCTATTCCTCTTACAAATTATCCGAGTACTGAGGTTTCGAGTCTGGAGAATGATCCGCAAACAGTCATTGCAAATTACATAAAAGCCGTAGGTGGGCAAGCAAACATCGATAAGATACGAAATGCTTATATGGAAGCTGAAGCAGATTTTCAGGGAACAAAAATCGAAATGTTGACGATCTCTGATGCAGAAAATAGCAGAATGAAGCAGCAGACTTCGGCTATGGGAAATGTTCAGCAAAAAACTGTTTTGGTAGATGGGAAATGTACCATGACTGTAATGGGGCAAGAGCAACCTGTTCCGGAAGAAATGATGGGAATGATCACACTTCAAACATTCATTTTTCCAGAGACAAAATATGAAGAACTAGGTGTGGAACTAGAACTTAGAGGAACTGAGGAAGTAAATGGTGAAGAAGCTCACGCAATAGTCTTAAACCTTCCAAACGGAATGAAGACAATGGAGTACTTTAGTGTCAAATCAGGATTGAAATTGAAAACAAGTTCTGATGTCGCTGGAGATATTACATATACTGATTATCAAGATATCGAAGGGGTGCTGATTCCAAGAACTGTCACTATTCAAAGTCCAATGCTACCATTCGCACTTGAAAGTAAGTTCGTGACCATCGAATTCAATCGAGAATTGACCGACGAAGACTTTAAATAAAAAGTGTTATGATTTTCCGCAATGACACTAGTAGGTAAATATTTTACATATTTTTATGCGAAATAATCGATACTGCCTAAAGTCATCAATCTACAGCTGATTGAATCGTAATCCATACAATATTATAAATGGCTACAGGAAAGAAAGCGGATTATCATGAAAAACATATTATTAAAGAGGAGGTTTTCAGAAATCTCCTCTTTTTTTTCAGCGACCTTTCCCAGCCCATAATTCGGTCAGCTTATTGGTTTCTTTTATTTTTGAAATGAGTTTGGGATATACTTTGAGTTTTTCGGGTTCAAGCTGTACATCAACTTTTCTTCCATATCTTTCTACTACAAAAAGAAGCCCCTTTTCTGGATTTTCAAGTGACATGGTCATGTCGCTCATCCCAATCTGAAGTATCCTATCTTCAAGCATTAGTTTCTGGTATGCATCGCTTATTGGATGTATTAGCTTTACTTTGCCTTCGACCATTTTTATCCCAAAATCATGGAGTAAAGGATCGTTTTTATCAAAGGTATCTGTTATTTCAACTCCAAATTCCATCAAAAGTGCTTTGAGCAGTGGGAGCAAATCTTCAGTGCCGAAAACAAACTGATTGAAGAAGTTTTTGAATTTCATTTCATTGTCAAGTTTGTTGCCGACCAGTCTTTCAAAATCTGCTAATTCATATCCAATCCCTCTTTTCCCAAACCCCAGCCACATTTCTCTCATAACATGTGACAAGGAAGAGCTGTTTTTGATCAACATTAAATCCAAACAAAGTGAAATCAATGCCCCACGGTTATAAATACTTACTTTCTTATCTGGAATTCCAATTTTGTATCCATCCAACCACAAATCCAAACTAGATGCTACAATACTTTGATTTTGCCAACCAAAACTGTTAAACTCTTTTTGAAGGAGTTTGTCGAGAATTTCACCACAATATTCCTCCAAGCTAAAGTAACCAGACTGCATCAAGACCAAGTCTCCCATGTATGTAGTTACTCCCTCAAGCACTAGACCCGAATCCAGATAGACTTCTTTTGCCAAGTTGTAAGGTGTTATGCCTTTTGGACGGATCCTACAAACATTCCAAAAGTGATACAATTCATGTGAACTTACTCCTATTAATTCTCTCAACTGTATCGGGTTTGCCAAGGATTCTGCCGGTCCAAAAGTAATCACAGTAGAAAACTGATGCTCTACTCCGTGATAATGTTTGTACGGAAGCAACTGAAAAATGAAATGATAATCCTCGGCTGGGAACTCTCCAAAAGCTTCTATTTGGCATTTGGTAAATGAAGAAAAAGTCTCGATTAATTGTTCGACTTCAAAATGAATTTCACCATTGAACCAAAGATGGAATTTAGTATTAGAGGCTTGGTATTCATAATGCTGAGGGTTTTGACTAGCCAATAACGGGCTATCTATCAAATGCTGATAAGATTCTGCTAACCACAGGTTTTTAGATTTGGAAGGAAGTGCTGTAGCGGTCAAAAAATCTTGAGGGGTATCGATAGATATTTCTACAGACGTTTTTTCTCTACCAGAAATTTCGAAAATAAAGTTTCCAAAATTAAGGTAGAGTTGACTTTCATCAGACCAACTCCCTCCTGCATCCATTTGATTAGTATAAAATTCATAATGAATTTCATAAACTCCTTCTTCGGATGATTCGAATTGCCATAGGTCCTTAGTCTTCTTGGTCCATGAAATTTTATTCCCTTTAAAGAAAACTTCAAAACCACGTATTTTTTGGGCATAATTGGCCAATTCATATCTCCCTGGTCTCCACGCTGCAAGCTGGAGATTTATTTTTTCATTGAAGAAGCAATGAAGTTTCAAGTTGATTTGAATGAATTGAGAAGTATTTGAGTTTCTTGAAATAAAATATTGCATGTATCTTTGTATTCAGTATTCAAACAAAAGTAATCTACTGATTTGTAAATAAAAAAAACCTATCTATCTTTGCAGTCCTTTTTAGGGTGAAGCTAGAAAGGGGTCACAGGAAAGCACAAAAAATATTAAATCATAGCGTCATGAAAAGAACATTTCAGCCTTCTCGTAGAAAAAGAAGAAATAAACACGGTTTTAGAGAAAGAATGTCTACTGCAAACGGTAGAAGAGTGATAAGATCAAGAAGAGCAAAAGGTAGACATAAGCTTACTGTTTCTTCTGAAAAAACACTTAAGAAATAATTCTCAGCATGAATTTCGTATGTTGAGTACGTAAATGATAATGCGATGAATCACACACTTTCTAAGAATGAACGATTACATTCTAAAAAGTCAATAAAGGAACTTTTTGATAAAGGTTCCTCTTTTTTTTTATATCCTTTTAAGGTGCTTTCACTGAATCGCTCTCAAGATTCAATTGAAACTAATCAAGTACTTTTTTCTGTTTCCAAAAAAAAAATAAGGAAGGCTGTTGATAGGAACAAAATTAAAAGAAGGATCAAAGAAGCTTATAGGCTTAACAAACATCTGCTATCAAATACCAATTCAAAAAAAAATCTTGCCTTAATTTACGTCTCTTCTGACATTTCATCGTTCAAGAAGATTGAACCATCTATTCAAAAAATTCTTGTTAGATTGGATCAGCTTTCTAATGAAACTAAAAAAATATGATCAACAAATTCAAAAATAAATCAATTCTTGGTTTGGTAACTTTCCTCCTAATAAGTGGATTGATGTTATCTTTTACCTTGAAGAATGACAAGCTTTTTACAATTGCCAAAAACCTAGATATTTTTGCCTCTCTAGTACGAGAATTAGACTCTTATTATGTCGATGAAATTGACGCGGAAGAATTGGTTACCATTGGGATCAATGCTATGCTCGAGGAACTTGATCCTTACACAGAGTATATTCCTGAAGAAAACGCAGATGATTTTAGACTACTAACTACTGGAGAGTATGGCGGTGTTGGTGCATTGATCGGAAATCGAGCAGGGAAAAATATGGTCTTGATGCCTTATAAAGGATTTCCTGCACAGTCTGCTGGTTTGAGAATAGGAGATGAATTTTTGAAAGTTGATAGTGTGAACGTTCAAGAAAAAGAAACCGCGGACATTTCAGCATTGCTTAAAGGCCCAGAAAACACAACCGTTTCAGTTCAAGTAAAAAGAGGTGAAGATACTTTATCAGTTGAATTAGTTAGGAAAAAGATAGTCATAAGTAATGTTCCGTATTATGGAAAGGTTGATAATCAAACGGGTTATATCAAATTATCAGATTTCACAACCAACGCAGCTGCTGATGTAAGAAAGGCTCTGATAGATTTGAAGTCTCAGGGAATTACAAGATTGATTCTCGATGTTCGTGATAATCCTGGAGGGATTTTAAAAGAGGCAGTGGAAATCGTGAATCTATTTATTCCAAAGGGGAAAGAAGTTGTAAGAACTATCGGAAAGTTAGAAAGTGTGAATTCAGTATATAAAACCACAAAATCACCTGTGGATAAAGATATTCCTTTGGTAGTTTTGATCAATGAAAGAAGTGCTTCCGCCTCTGAAATTGTTGCAGGAGCATTGCAAGATTATGATAGAGCGATTTTGATCGGGAAAAAGACCTTTGGCAAAGGACTTGTTCAGACATCAATTCCATTGTCTTACAATTCTCAGGTTAAAGTAACTACTGCTAAATACTACATTCCTAGCGGAAGGTGTATTCAAGCTATTGACTACAGTAAAAAAGACATCTCAGGTAATGGAAGTTCAATTCCTGATTCTTTGAGAAATGAATTTAAAACCAAAAATGGTAGAATTGTATTAGATGGTGCAGGCATTGAGCCAGACACAAAAACTGAAAGTAAAACTTATGCGCCTATTACATATAGTCTAGTAGCAAGAAATCATATATTTGATTTTGGTAACAAATTTTTTATAGAAAATAAAGAAATAGCTGGCCCTAGGGAATTTAAAGTTTCAGATCAAGTTTACGAAGAGTTTGTCGATTGGCTAGAAGGGAAAGAGTACGACTACACTACATTTGTGGAAAAATCTATAGAGGATTTGGAAAAGTATGCCGAGAAAGAGAAATATTACGAGGATATCAAAAACCAAATTGAAGATTTAAAGAAAAAAGTAACACATAGTAAAGAACAAGACTTGATCACATTTAAAGACGAAATCAAAGAAGCTTTGGAAGATGAATTGATCTCGAGGTATTATTATCAAGAAGGAGTGATAGAAGCATCCTTAAAGAATGACCCAGATATTGAACAATCTTTAGAGATTCTTACCAACCCATCTGAAATAAAAAATATACTAACTGTATCTACAAAGAAAAAGTAAGCTGGAAATATGGCATTAATCTTATCCATAGAAACAGCGACAAAAGTCTGTTCTGTGGCTGTTCATCAAGAAGGAACACTTTTAGGAATAAATGAAATTCATTTAGATAATGTGCATTCCCAAAAGATTATGGGATTGATTTCAACTTTGTTGGAACAATTAGGTGTTGAGAGTGAGAAATTAGATGCCATAGCTGTATCTTCTGGACCTGGATCTTACACTGGCCTTAGAATTGGTGTTTCAGTTGCAAAAGGGTTAGCTTATGCGCTAGACATCCCTTTGATAGGTGTTCCGACACTAGAGGCATTAGCAAGTCAAGTGATTCCATTTTGTGAAAAAAGTGATCACATTATTCCAATGATTGACGCCAGGCGGATGGAGGTTTATGCTATTGTTTCAGATTACAATGGATCAGTGCTAGAAAAAGCTGCTCCTGTAGTTTTAGAAAGTAATCCCTACATAAGTTATTTGGAGAAGAGTTTAGTGTATTTTCTTGGAGACGGAGCAGAGAAAGCTAAAGAAGTACTAAGTCATCAGAACGCTCGGTTTCTACCCAATCTCAATTCAAGTAAGACTATTGGCAATATTGCTTATCAAAAGTTTTTGGAGTCAGAGTTTGAAGATTTAGCTTATTTTGAACCGAACTACTTAAAGGAATTTAGAGTTCAAACTTCAAAGAAAAATCCATTTTTGACATGAGTGAAATAATCAATAGAGTAGCAAATAGCCCAATTATTACAATAGACCTTGAAGCTTATTACAGAAAAGAGGAGAGGGTGATTTTTGATTTAAAGGATTATTTATTTCAAGGACTGGTTTTGAGAGAGAAAGATTTTAGAGCTGCGCTCAAAGATCTGAATTGGGAGGAATATAAAGGAAAGCTCGTTTCTATTCAATGTACTGAAGATGCAATAGTCCCGGTTTGGGCATTTATTTTAGTGAGTACTTATCTGACAAAGCATCAGATTGAACATGTAATTGGTGATATACATGCATTAGAACAATATCTTTTTGAAAGAGCCATTGCTGAAATTGATTCAGATGAATACAAAGATAGGCCAGTTGTGATTAAGGGCTGTAGTAAATATCCAATTCCAATGTTTGCCTATGGAAGGGTTGTTAGCCTAATTCAAGGGAAAGCCAAATCAATCATGTATGGAGAGCCATGCAGTACAGTCCCTCTTTTTAAAGCACCCAAATAAATTATTTTGCTTGATAACAGCAGGTTACTAAAGTTTCTAAATTATTTTAAAGTTCTGGTTTGGTAAATTTACAAAAGTGCTCTATGTTTGCAATCCCAATTAAGGGAAGCGCATCAAAAAGTTGGTGTTTCAAGATTCAAAAAGGATCAAAAATAAGAGTGAAATAAAATATTTTGAAATATTTCGGGTTCTATTTTGGAACTTAAAAATATCTCCCGATATTTGCACTCGCTTTCAGGGAAAGTAGCCTGAAACACTTCTCTAATAGAAGAGAATAAGTT